>NZ_JARESV010000066.1:0-35918 GCF_046026985.1 Paraburkholderia sp. RL18-101-BIB-B | reverse complement strand
ACCAGCGCCGAGTTCAAGCAGGAATTGCTGCATCTCGCGCAGGATGGCGTCTTCGAGATCCTTTTCGAGGTAGTGATCGTTCAGGCCGAGGAAGTCCAGCACATACGGGTCTTTCAACAGCACGTCCGGCTGTACGCGCCGCTCCTGCCGTATTTGCGCCAGATCATGCCGGATCGCGTCTGCGGATTTCCGCGAAATCGCACTGCGCTCGAAGAGCATCGAATCCATGCGCTCCTGCAATTGCCGGGACGACCAGCGTTCCAGCCGACAGAGCTCAAGGTAAAACTCGCGCTTTAGCGGGTCGTCGACATAGATGAGCGTCTTGATGTGCGTCCAGCTCAATTCTCTCCGCACTGCGGAGAGAATTGCCTCGTCCTGGAAAATCTCTGCGGCCCGCACGCAATGCCGCAACTGCTGCTCGCTCCAGCCGCGGCCATATTCAGCGGTGAGTGCTCCTGCAAGCGATGCGATCACCTGCCGGCCGTACTCCGCACGTGCACCGCCCAGCACCTCTGCGCGGATGCGGTGTCCAATCCGCCAGTACAGCAGCGACAGTTCGGCGTTGACGGCGGCCGCCGCGCGCTCACGCGCCGAATCAATCAGATCCCGGACTTCATTCAGTAGCGGTGTGGGCGTAAGTGAACTCATGCTGGCTGGAACTCCGATGTCAGAAAACCAATCATCCGGGTCACACGCCGTTAACCGCATCCTTGACCGCCTTGCCCGCCGTGAATTTGACCGTCTTGGCCGCAGCGATCTGCATTTCAGCTCCGGTGGCGGGATTACGGCCAACCCGCGCCGCGCGCGCACCGGCGGCAAACGTACCGAACCCGATCAGTTGCACCGCTTCGCCGCTCGCGACCGCGCCCGTCACTGTGCCGATGATCGCATCGACGGCGGCCGCCACGGCCACCTTGCTGTTGCCGGTTGCTGTCGCGACCGTATCAACCAGTTCCTGTTTGTTCATGATTTTCCTTTCTGTCGAAGAGCGCACGTCAATCGCCCCACGTAGGTGGGCCAGCCTGACACCTTACAGGACGCCGCACATGCCGGCAAACCAGTCGCTGTAAGGCTGCGCAGGATCTGGCCAGCAAAACTCTCCGCATCGCGGAGACAATTACGCGACTCGTGCAGCCGCCTGGCGTGTCGTGTTTCAGAACAGCTGCCCGGTCAGGGCCAGCAGGTTCGTCCATTTCACGTGACTGCGAAAAATCCGGCCGTCGTCGCCGACCGACTCGATGAGGGCGCGCTGGCCGCTCGCCTCGGCGACGACTCGCACCGTCCGGTCGCCATATTGCATCAACGTACCGATCGGCGGGCAGACCGCCGGCCTGCGCCTTCCAGGCGCCTTCTTCATGTCGCCGAACCCTTCGACGCACGTCGCTTGCGAGCGGGTGACCCGGCCTTCCGGACTGTGCCTTTTGACTGCGGCGAGCTCCGGCGCGCCCCGGTTTCCGGGCGTGATGCGGGCGCAGTGAGCGGCTGGCGCCGCAGGATCTCGAGTTCCTGCGCGTACGCGCTGTTGGCCGCCCGGATTGCATCGAGGTGCCCCTGCAGCACGCCAGCCTGATGACGCGCGTCGCCCAGCTGTGCCTGCATGGTTTCAGACGCGCGGCGATGATCGGCGTCCTTCTGCTCCGCACGGCGCACGGCTTCGTCCAGCTCTTTCTGCAGTTTCGTTGCGGCGCTTCGCTCGCGATCGATCTCCAGCAGGGCACGCTTTTCAGAGGCACGGAACCGTTCCTCCGCGCGTTCCGTCGCGTCCCGCTGCTTCCCGAGATCGCGTGAGAATCCTTCACGCACCTCCACGAACTCGCGATCACGCGCAGCCAGCGTCGCCCGGACCCGCTCAAGCTCTGCCTCCAGCGCCTGTCGCTGTGCGCGGCCTTCGGCCTGTGCCTTTTCCAGCTCCCGTACCTCCACCTGCGCGGCCAGCAACGCGCCGGTGCGCTGCTCGAGCGCGTCCTCAACGCGAGCCAGTTCGTCCCGGGCCGCGACGACAGCCCGTTGCGCCTCCCCCCGCTGCACCTCGATCTCGTCGCGCAGCGCGTCGAGCGCGTCACGCGCCGCGGTGCTGGAGCGGGTCCACAGCGTCGCAACCAGTTCGCCGGCGACCGCCTGCAGATCAGCCGGCAGGTCCGGATGCTCGATGCGCACCCGGCTCTTCTCCCGCAACTCCTTCCAGAACTCGACCAGCACGGCCGTGGGCGTGCCCATGCTGCCGCGCCGGACGAGCTGATACAGGCGGTTGGCGGTCGGCGTGATGCCATGACGGAAGAACAACAGCGCGCAGACCTCGCGATAGAGCTCGCGCGTCTTCGGGAATTCGGCCTTCAGGCGCTCGATTTCGGCGGCCAGCGCCGCATCGGGGGACAGGACGTCGCTCATGAGATCACATTCAAATAATTCTGATAAATATTACTACGTAAACCAACATATATCTGATTACCGTTGACCAATATTTTGACATTAATCCTATAATGTTGATTTTCGGCGATCTGTTGCGCCCATCATTACGTCCCCGCCAGCCCCCGGACCGCCGCCCCTCCTGACCATGACCACCGCCCTGCCCGCCCCGCGCCCGCTCGATGCGCTTGACCTGCCCCCTGACCTGCCCCCCGACCTCGATGGCCGTCACGGCACGAATCGCGCCAACGGACGCATGCAGGTCGCCGCTGACACCGATCTCGACGCGCTTCGGGCGTGGCTCGCCCGCTTCGCCGATACGAAAACCACGTTTGACAACTACCGCAAGGAAGCCGAACGGCTGCTGCTGTGGTCGGTCCTGCAGATGGGCAAACCGCTCTCCTCGCTCACGCACGAGGACCTGCTCGTCTACCAGCACTTTCTCGCCGATCCCCAGCCTGCCACGCGGTGGACCGCTGACGGCGGACGCAAACACCCCCGCCACGATCCGCGCTGGCGGCCGTTCTACGGCCCGCTGTCCGGCTCAAGCCAGCGCCAGGCCATGGTGATCCTCAACGTCATGCTTGCGTGGCTCGTGCAGGCCGGGTATCTGGCCGGCAATCCGCTGTCGCTGTCGCGTCAGCGTGCCCGACGGGCCAGGCCGCGCATCGTCCGGTATCTGTCGCCCGAGCTGTGGCTCGAGGTCAAGACCTGGATTCAGGGCATGCCCGTGCAGACGGCTCGCGAGCGCGAACACCACGCACGCGTGCGCTGGCTCTTTACCCTGCTCTATCTGGGCGGTCTGCGCATCACGGAGGTCGGCACGAACACGATGGGACGGTTTTTCCGGCGCGCTGACGAAAACGGCACGGATCGCTGGTGGCTCGACGTGATGGGCAAAGGTGGCAAGGAGCGGCTGGTGCCCGCCACCGCAGAGATGATGACGGAACTGGGCACCTACCGGCGGGCACGCGGACTGCCCGCCCTGCCCTCGCCGGGCGAGGACACGCCGCTCGTGCTGCCAATTGGCCAGTCGCTCAAACCGCTCACGCGCGCAGCGTTGCACCGGATCGTGAAGGATGTCTTTAGCAGTGCGGCGCAATCCCTGCGTGCACGTGGTGAAGACCAGTCACAGCGCGCGGACCGCCTCGAGCAGGCATCGGCACACTGGCTGCGTCACAGCGCAGGGTCCCACATGGCGGACCAGCAGGTCGATCTGCGCCTCGTGCGCGATAACCTCGGGCATGCGTCACTGACGACGACCAGTCAGTATCTTCACATTGACGACGATCGCCGGCACCGCGAGACCGACGAGAAACACCGTATTGACTGGTGACGACTGGTAACCGATGGCAGCCATAACCCACCACCTACCCCCTGATCTGGAAATCGTCGGCCGTGAGCCTGACCGGTTCACCCGGACGCAGGCGGAGTTTTCTTCCGGCGACCGCAATGATGCGGCGCCTTCCAACATTGAGCATCCGGACCTGGTCAGCGTCTGGCGGCAACCAGAATTGCACCTCGGGCGCTTCCCGCGTAATCGCGCAGGCGACCTCGCTGTGATGTCCAGACAGCCGGAACGAAATTTCATGTCGGTCGGCCACAGTGTAGATTGCGCCTGCGTTTGCTGGAGGCGAGGTTTGCGGTTGAGGGAGACGCAGACGTGCCAGACGGTTAGTTGCATGTTTGTATCGACACGGACTTCCAGAGTGAACCTTTATGGGAGACGACATTCACAACCATGCGAAAGCGCGGTCACCTGATACTGCGTGCCGCTGTCGAAGACGGCGATTACCCACCCCATCGGGTGCCCGCTGAGGCGCCATTTAGATTTGCGTTCGCGTTGGGTGATCGGCGGTACTCGACCCACACGCGCCGTTAGCGTATCAAACACGAGTGGCCGCTTCGAGCGCAGGACGGGACCGGCACACTCGACAGCGGGTTTGTCGCTTTACCCCTGGAACGCGGCCGACGTCGGCGGCATGCCATTCCTGTTCGATAGATCGACACTCGGTTCGGTTACGGCCCATTCAATCCTGGCGTCCTTGATGAGCGTCGCTCGTACGATCCTCCCCAGACCCGCCAGTCGGCCCGCCGTCCGGCGGATTCTCCGACTCGGGATGCGGCGAATTCCTCTTTCCTGGTAGCGCCCTACCGATTTGATTTGCGAAGAGTTGAAGAGAGGACCTCATATACCAGGGCCACCAGGCAAGATGGTAAAACCACAGGCACGCTCCGCGATACCCTTTGAGCCATTGCCGGGGGATTCCGTCTGTGGGGAAGCTGTCAAGGGGACGGTGTCCGAGCGAGACAACGCCAACCGTCATCCAGAGGAAAGCAATCACCAGGGTTGGAAGCGACAACGCGCAGGCCGCGACGAACAGGCCCAGCGGCAGGCAGATCTCAAGTGCCGTACGTGTTCTCATTTTTGTTTTCCCCGTTGTTCGCTAACTAATGTTCAGCTTACGCCAATGCGCAAGGAGCACGGGATCAAGTTACGAGTGCGACTTTGACAGCCGGGTCCGGACGATGTCCACCGCGCGTCACCCGTGACTCGACCGATACCAACGGCCAAGCGTGCGCTATATAACGGGCGATAGATTTCGTTTGGCCGCTCCACAAAACAGGCGTCCACGCGTGGTCCATAATCTGCTTCGAAAACACAGCAGCCGCGTGTCCTGCAGGGGAGAACATGAAAGATAGGGCGACCATCATATGCAGCCGGGAAGGCCAAGTACTTCTGGTCGCACGCGTGAGGTCACGGTGGTTGTTACCTGGAGGCACGATAAAGCGGTCCGAGTCGCCGCTGGACGCCGCGCAGCGCGAGCTGGAAGAAGAAACTTCGCTCGTTGGAATGGAGCTTACGTCCCTGTTCCAGTTTGGCGGTCTCAGCAAACGCCATCACGTTTTTGTGCGCCGATATTCCTCGCGACGCGTCCCCCGAAGCTCGTAACGAAATCTCGCGTTGCCGGTGGTTCAATCCGGGCAAAATTTCAACGCTCGTCGCGAGCATACCGACCCGGGAAATCGTCAATCTGTTTTGCGCGCACGAAAATCGCGCCGAGGCGCTGCCGGCGGTCATCGAAGAACCCGATGGGAGCGTTAACCGGACGGCCCAACTGTATGCCGATGTCGCCGACAAGGCTTCCCGGCAGGCCTAAAACAGAACTATCGAAAGGCAACGTGTGATAGGAAATATCGGGTTTTTGGCGCGCCTCGTCCTGCCGGCTCTACTTGGGAGCGTCATCGGCTTTGAGCGCGAAAGATTGAACTGGGCGGCAGGTTTGCGCACTCACATGCTCGTGTGCGTCGGCTCGTCGTTGGCCATGCTGGTATCAGCGTTCGGATTTGGCGATGTGTTGGGTGGGAAGAACGTCGTGCTCGAACCCTTCCGGATTGCCGCCCGGATGGACAGGGTAAGCCCATGAGCCGCACTTATCACTATCACGGATTCGATATTGAAGTGGCCGTTGAGACTGACTTCAGTTGGAAGGCGGGACCCAAGGGGACAACCAGCGTCGGATTTGTGGCGGTCGTGAGGATCAGCAAGGCCGGTGCATCTGTCGCTGTCTTCTCCCCGCTGCGTTTTGGCGAATCCCGAGGCAGGCCATTTCTCAGTGAGGCCGATGCGCTGATGGGCGGCTATAGTGCGGGACGACGTATTGTCGATGACTTGTTCAATTCGTAACCCTGTGCCCTGATGCCCATGCCGCACAGAAAGCCTGGCAGTCATCGATCCAATTCTCCGACTCTCTATGGCTGCCATGGCGCCATGACCGGCCGTTCGGTAGCGCCCCTCGTGGCCGCACTGAGCCTCGTTGACCGGCTCTGGTCGACCCCCTTCGGTCATTCGGACTCGCTCACCCGGTGTCCGCTGTCCGCACCTAACCAGCCGACGCGCAGCTACCATAACGGTTTCAGGCAACCCGCGGCCATTGACCCAGAAAGAGATTTCGCCTGGCACCAGTAAGCTCGTCGGTGCGCGCGGCTGCACTGACTTGCCATCGGTTGCGACAGCTCGGTGGGTCAGTCCTATGATTGTCGGCATCCCGCGCGACGATCAGCTAAGCAAGGACCGGCCGCCGTGCGCCTCGCCCCGCTGAGCCGGAGGGTCGCCGCGGCGTCGCCCGACTGCGGTTTTACGCACGAGGGGCGAGGAGATCAAGGCGTGGTCGCCGGCGTCTGCATTGCGGATTTCGCGGAAAGAGGCGGTCGCGGCCCTGAAGATGTCGATCCGAATGCCTTAGGCACCCAGATTGCGCGAGGCATTGCTGATTTGTGGAGGCAGAAGATATGTCCCGGTCTAGTCCTCTACAGTGGTCCAGACGGTCCGCTCTCGTTAACTATGCAGTTGCAGTTCTGTCGGTTGTTGCGGCCCTCGTCGCCGCGCTGCTACTAGAACCTGACATGCACAGTAGTCCGTTCGTATCGCTGTCTCTATGCGCGATCATGTTTAGTGCCTGGTTCGGTGGCCTCGGCCCGGGTTTGTTCGCGACCGCACTGTCCGTTGCGGGTTTCACTTATTATTTTGTCCCGCCGATCGGTTTCGCGGTTGCGCCTACGGACTTGCCGCGCGTCGTGCTGCTTGCGGTGACAGCCCTGTTTGTGGTGTGGTTGAACGTCGCGCGAAGAGGTACCGAAAGCGCATTGCGGCGGAGTGAGGCCTATTTGGCTGATGCCCAACGGCTGAGTCATACAGGGAGCTTTGGCTGGAGGATAGCTAGCGGCAACATTGTCTGGTCGAAGGAGACATATCGGATATTTGGAGTAGACGAAACGGTCAAGCCGACCAGCGACCTCATCCTCCAATGTGTTCATCCGGATGACCGAGAACTTGTACTGCATGAAATTAATCGTGCGGCACTTGGCAAGCCATCCTACGACTACGAACACCGTCTTCTGATGCCGAATGGAGCGATCAAACACCTGACCGTCAGGACCCATCGCGTGAAATACGAATCGGGCGAAGAGGAACTCGTTGGTGCACTGATGGACGTCACGGCAACCAGGGAAACGCAAGAGGCGTTGGACACGGCACGGGCGGAACTCGCCCGCGTCACTCGTGTAACAGCCCTCGGACAGATGAGTGCCTCGATTGCGCATGAAGTGAATCAGCCCCTTGCCGCCATTGCTACCAGCGCCTCAGCTGGCTTGCGCTGGCTGACCCGCGAAGTTCCGGAAATAGGCGAGGCGCGCGCCTGCGTGAATCACATTGCCGAAGAAGCCAATCGGGCGAGCGAAATCATGCGGAGCATTCGCGATCTCGCCCGGAGGGCAGATCCGGAGGTGGTCGCACTTGACATCAATGCGGTCATCGATGAGACGGTCGCTCTCGTAAAGCAGGAGGCGCTCAACCATCGAGTGACCGTGCAGGTGCAACTTGCGCCGGAATTGCCCCTGGTGCGCGGCGACCGGATCCAGCTGCAGCAAGTGATCATCAATCTTGCAATCAACGGTATCCAAGCCATGGTGGCAGGCATCGATCGCGCGCGCGTGCTGACCATCCGAACCGAACGGCGCGAATCCGACCAGGTGCTCGTGGCGGTACAGGACGTCGGCATCGGCACGGAGCCCGAGGGGCTGGACCGGCTTTTCGCCGCGTTTTACACGACGAAGCCAGATGGTATGGGGATGGGACTATCCATCTGTCGTTCGATCATCGAAGCTCACGGAGGGCGGGTGTGGGCGTCCCGCAATATTGGCCCGGGAATGACATTTCAATTTACCGTTTCCGCGTATCGATAACGTTGCCGTGTCTAAAGGCGGCTTGTCTCGGGTAAACGGTCATCGCCGGAGCCACGCGAACACGAAACCTATATGTTGTCCCACGATGTCGCCGCGTCATCAAGCGGCACCTCGAGGGTTTCGAGGAAACGGGCCGTCATCATGTAGTGGCCGATCAGGAGCGTCAGCTCTGCCATCTGTGTCTCAGAGAAAAATGCACGGACGGCGGCAAAAGTCTGTGTTCCAACCTTGATGTCGCGCACGCACTCGTCGACGAATCGTAGAATCGCCACGGACCGTGCGTCTGAACTGTTTCCCGCTTCGATCGCCGCGATTTCGGCATCAGTCCAACCGGCCTGACGTGCAAGTGGCAGGTGCTGCATCCGCTCGTATGGGCTGCGGCTGAGGGCGCCCACCCGCAGGATGATCATCTCGCGGTCCTTGTTGCCTATCCTTTAACGCGACAGTACCCGAAAATCACCATTGAAGATAAACCAAGGGGCATTCGGGCGATAGCGTGCCGAACCGCCGACCGTATCGTCGAAGAGGCTGCGCGCGGCGAAGTGCAAAACATCTTCGCGCGGTTGTGCAGGCCCTTACCCAGGAATGCCTGTTGCTCAACGGTTGTGTTCACCCGGCGGTCGCCAGGCGATGCCCCGCCCTTCAATACTGCGTGCAACCAACGTCTCCTCGACCATGCAGACTCAGCGGAACGCGGTAATTCAGCCAACGTCGCGTAACTGATGGTGTCCGGGAGAAATCGATAGCCTTTCAACGGAATCGGCGCCTCGGGCGACGACGGATCGGAGACGGATGCTTTATGCATGCTCCGTTATATTCGCCGACCTCGACCTCCACTTGACGGTTACCGTCTGACAGCAATCCTGTCGTGCCGCGCCCGCTAACTGGACACTCTTCCTTGACGATTACAGCCTGCAATACCGCGGAACGGGACTTGCGACAGGCGAAGCAGACATACGACGAACGGCGAAATGGCCCAGCCACACATCCCCTCAACCGTCGTCGCTTCAATCGTTTTCAAGGAGAGCGTGATGTCCGACACCGTTGGCGACTTCATCATCGAACGGCTCCACGCCTGGGGCGTCCGCCGCATCTACGGTTACCCCGGCGACGGGATCAACGGCGTCTTCGGGGCCCTCAACCGCGCTCAATCCGAATCCCGGAAGCATCGCCAAAGCAAGGACGAAGGCAAAGAAGCACCCGCCCCGATCGAATTCATCCAGGTCCGGCACGAAGAAATGGCCGCCTTCATGGCTACGGCTCACGCCAAATTTACCGGTGAACTCGGTGTGTGCATCGCCACCTCTGGCCCTGGCGCCTCGCATCTGATTACCGGCCTCTACGATGCTCGGATGGATCACATGCCGGTCCTCGCCATTGCCGGCCAGCAAGCCCGCGCGGCGCTCGGCGGCCACTATCAGCAGGAACTCGACCTCGTCTCGATGTTCAAGGATGTCGCCGGCTCCTTCGTCGAACAGGCCAGCGTTCCCGCTCAAGTCCGCCATCTGGTCGACCGCGCCGTGCGCATTGCGCTCTCCGAGCGCAAGGTCACCGCTATCGTGCTGCCCAACGATCTGCAGGATCTGCCCTACGAAGCACCCGGCCGCAAGCACGGCACGCTGCATTCGGGCGTGGGCTACCGCGCGCCGCGTCTCATGCCCTATCCCGACGATCTCCAGCAAGCCGCCGACGTCCTCAACGCCGGCAACAAAATCGCGATCCTCGTCGGCGCCGGCGCCTTGCATGCCACGGATGAAGTCATCGCCGTCGCCGAAAAACTCGGTGCTGGTGTCGCCAAGGCGCTGCTCGGCAAAGCTGCCCCGCCCGACGATCTGCCATCGGTCACCGGTTCGATCGGCCTGCTCGGCACGAAGCCGAGCTACGACCTGATGACCGAATGCGACACGTTGCTGATGATCGGCTCTGGCTTTCCCTACGCGGAATTCCTGCCGAAAGAAGGCGCGGCCCGCGGCGTGCAGATCGACATCAAGGCGGACATGCTGAGCCTGCGCTATCCGATGGAAGTGAATCTGGTCGG
Organism: Paraburkholderia sp. RL18-101-BIB-B; assembly: GCF_046026985.1. Taxonomy (NCBI): domain Bacteria; kingdom Pseudomonadati; phylum Pseudomonadota; class Betaproteobacteria; order Burkholderiales; family Burkholderiaceae; genus Paraburkholderia; species Paraburkholderia sp. RL18-101-BIB-B. The sequence goes on along the minus strand of NZ_JARESV010000066.1, from coordinate 25,729 downwards.
CGATAGTGTCGAAACCTTGCGCGCGTTGCTGCCGCTGCTCGAAGAAAAGCCGGACCGTGCGTGGCGCAAGAAGATCGAAGGCTGGACCGCGGACTGGTGGAAGACGCTCGAGAAGCGCGCACACGAACCCGGCAAAGACGCGGTCAATCCGCAGCGCACGGTGTGGGAGTTGTCCAAACGCATCCCTGCTAACTCCATCGTCACGAGCGATTCCGGATCGTGCGCGAACTGGTACGCACGCGACCTGAAGGTACAGCGCGGCATGATGTGCTCGCTGTCCGGCGGACTCGCGTCGATGGGCGCGGCCGTGCCGTACGCGATCGCCGCAAAGTTCGCCTACCCTGAGCGACCCGTGATCGCATTGGTTGGAGACGGCGCGATGCAGATGAACAACATGGCGGAACTGATCACGGTCTCGAAGTACTGGAAGAACTGGGCCGATCCGCGCTGGATCTGCATGGTCCTGAATAACGGCGATCTCAACCAGGTCACGTGGGAGCAGCGCGCGATGGAAGGCGATCCGAAGTTCGAAGCATCGCAGGATATTCCCTCGGTGCCCTATCACAAGTTTGCGGAATTGATCGGCCTGAAAGGCATCTACGTCGACGACGCAGAGTAGATGGGTGCGGCGTGGGACGAAGCCCTCGCCGCGGATTGCCCGGTGGTCATCGAAGTGAAGGCCGATCCGAACATCGCGCCTTTGCCGCCGCATATCACGCTCGCACAGGCCAAGGCGTTTGCGTCAACACTGATGAAGGGCGACCCCGACCAGGGCAACGTGATCGTCGAAACGGCCAGGCAGGTGCTCGGCGCGGTACTGCCGGGCCATCACGACAAATAGAGCACGCGTCATGACGGCTCGGCCAGCCATGCATACTGGGGCATTCCGGCCGACACCGCCGTCTTTTATGTGAGGCAAACCATGAAGCACACCAACCAGCGGACTCCGGAGGATGCTGCCGGACGCGAAGGGCATCGCACGACCACGTCAAACGAAACAACCACGCGCGACACGTCATTGAAAGACACCGCTCAGAGCGCGCAGGACGCAAAGGAAAAGCGCCGGCATCCGACATCAGAGAACACGCTCGACTCGTCTCAGGACAAAAACCCGATTCCTCCTGATTCGGTGAAGAAGTGATTTATTGCGCACGCATGCCTTCCACAGCCACTATTTGTGCAAGGCATGCCGCACCGCGGACACGTCATGGGCCGTGACCGGCTCGGCCGCATTGCCCCACGTGTTGCGGATAAATGTCAGAACGTGCGCGGTTTCGCTGTCCGTTAGCTTGTCCGCAAAGGCCGGCATCTTGCGCGAGTCGGGGCCGCCATCTGTGCGCGGACTGCTCCCCCCCACGATCGGCCTGGATCCATTGCTCCTACCATGCATGGCGTCGAGAGCTCCTGGGGCTCACTTCTGATAACCCGCCTGCTTCACAGCGCGATCGGCGGCGGCGTTGCCCGCCTTCAGCGCTGCGTCCACACTGGTTTGCCCAGCAACGACGCCCGCAATTGCTTGCCCCACCGCAGTCCCGAAGGACGGGAACTCGGGGATGCCTACGAATTGAATTCCGCTGTACGGCACCTTCCTGAGCGATGAGTCGTTCGGGTCGGCCGATTCGATCGCTCTCAACACAAATTCTCCGAAAGGAGCGGCCTGCCTGTACTCGGGACGTGCAAAAGTCGACTTCCTGCCCGGAGGAACAGATCCCCAACCCTCGTCCTTTCCAACCATCTCGGTGTACTGTTTCGACGTTGCCCAAGTAACAAATTTTTTCGCGGCATCCTGCGACTTCGAGGTCTTGGGGATCGCGAGCGACCACGACCACAGCCAATGCGATCCCTTCGGCGTTACCGCAACCGGTGCCGCAGCGAAGCCAATCTTGTCCGCCACTTTCGACTGCGACTTGTTGTAGAGCGTGCCCGCGGCAGCCGTCGAATCGATCCACATTGCGCACTTCCCGGACGACATCAGCGTCAGGTTCTCGTTGAAGCCGTTCGAGCTCGCTCCGGGCGGCCCCTCGTTCTTCAAGAGGTCTGCATAGAAGCTGATCGCCTTGTGCCACTCCGGCGTATCAACCTGCGCTTTCCAGTTCTCATCAAACCAGCGTCCACCGTAAGTGTTCACCACGGTCGACACGTATGCCATGTTTTCACCCCAACCTGCCTTCCCGCGCAAACAGATGCCATACTGACCCTTGGCCTTATCGGTGAGCGTGACGGCAAATTGCTTGATCTGGTCGTAGGTCGGCTGATCCGGCATATTGAGCCCAGCAGCCTGAAACAAATCCTTCCGATAAAACGTCATCGAACTCTCGACATAGAACGGCAACGCATAGAGTTGCCCATCGTAGGAAAGGCCGTCGCGCGCGGTCTTTACCACGTCGTCGAGATCGTAATCGACAGGCAGATTGGTCATCGGCATCAGCCAGCCGCGCCTGCCCCACTGCGGTGTTTCGTACGTGCCAATTGCAACCACGTCGAACTGGCCGCTGTTAGTGGTGATATCGGTCGTCGCGCGCTGACGAAGCACGTTTTCCTCAAGGATCACCCAATTCAGCCTAATATCCCGGTTCGCGTTCTCGAAGCTCGCGGAAAGCTTCTTGAGTTCCAGCATGGCCGGGCTGTTGAAAGTAGCAATGGTGACATCTGCCGCGCTGGTAAGTTGTGCCGCGCAAACCGAAAGGCCAGCAAGCGCAACCTTGCGAATCGGCTCGCGACGCGCTGAGTTTTTCATCTTCATGAGAGTCTCCGATCGCTTTCGTCGGTGGCAGCGTCTGATTCCTCGGAGGTCGGAGCGGAGGTGGACGATGCTGTAAGGACTGCGACGGCCGGCGTGCAGGCAATGTCGATTCGGCGCTCGGACCAGATTGAGTTCATGATGTTTGCCTCCTTACCCTCGGACCAAGCGCTGTACACATACGAAGCGTGGTATCTCGAGCGGTCTTCGTTTCTCGAAGGCGGAGAAGTGATCAGCTTGCCCGGCGTCGAACACTCGTTATGAGCAGACCTGTGCCCGGGGGGCCGGCTCCGCAAGTAAGCGTGTAAGGGTCTCCGTGGGCCGGCTTACCTTCGGCCAGCCACACTCCGCGTGGATCGTCCCGAAGGCAGAACGCCTGAAAATCCGAATGCCGCGACGTGGCGATCGGCCCGAAACCGTGGCGGACGGTCAGGTCGTTGATGCTACGGGCAACCAGTTCTTCGGCGCGTGCCAGTTCGTCAGCGCTTGCAGGTCGGACAACCAGCGGCATGGGCACCTCCCGTGTGACAACGTCTAAATGTATAGCAAAAGGCCACGGTAGAGCCAAGCGCGCAATCAATGGCTACGCCCGGCATCTGGCCCGAGGCCTCCCCGATGGTCAGCGCGAGCATCTAGGCCCGCTGTCGAACGGCTCAAACTGGCCGGAGCACCTGCCGCGCGAGCGGCTTCATTCTTCGACCCACTGCGGACCTCCAACTGGTCCTTCTCTCCGCTCGGCGAGCCAGGTGCGGCGTCTGAGTCTTTCTATGCAAGGACATTTGAGCGGCAATCTAAAGGTGCCGGGCCCACCTGGTAGCGGGACATGGTCTTAGCGTTTCTCCGGGAATACGTTGGAAGCTGCTTGGGATGCATCGCGGGCCTCGAGTCCTGCCGTGAGTTCTGTCAGGTTGTGGCTGTTTCTCGGAAGCTCGACCTTTTCAAGCCGGCTTCGTGTCGGCTTTCCTTAGCAACGGTCAAGTCCCGATCACGTATCCACAGAGCCGCAGCGGAAAGGCGAAGAAGGTGTGCCACAGACTGTAAAAAGACGACTTGCCCGCGAGCCGTCCTCACTGCAACTGGACCGGAAATGGACCAGAAAGCAAAGATCCCGGTCACGGGGACTGGATCAAGTGCCGATTCTTTGGTAGGCCGTACTGGATTCGAACCAGTGACCAACGGATTAAAAGTCCGCTGCTCTACCTGCTGAGCTAACGACCCGGGCTACTCCAATGCATTCGCGTTGCCGGCGCCGTTCCACCGCCGGCGTCAACCGATATCGATCGTACGACTCGCGGATCGCTGCGGCTCCTGTTCCGGCACGGTCGGCGCAAGCTCACTGTTGTCGTTTCTGGCGAGAGCGTGGTCGGGGTCGGCGCTTTCTGGCATCGGGATCGTGCGCGCGAACGCGCGCTATCTCCGCCAAGCAAGGCGATGGCGACCTTGCAGCCGCCACCGGTTTGTCTCCTGTCGTCGTGCTGGTGAGGCGGGCTCAGTTCGTGCGCACCTCGATCCGTCGCGGCCGCGCTTCGTCGCGACCCGGAATCGTCAGCGTCAGCACGCCGTCCTGCAGGTTTGCCTCGATCCTCGATGTGTCAAAGTCCGGGCTCAGCGAAAACGCGCGCGCGAAATACGGTTCACGGATCTCCGCGTGCTGCAGCCGCAGACCCGCTGGTGTCGGCACGACCGCTTCGGCCTCAATGTAGAGATTGCCGTCGTGCACCTTCACGTCGAGTTTGTCCTTCGTGGCGCCTGGCAGGTCCGCCCACAGCGTGATGCCCTGGCTGTCCTCCAACACATCGACGTCCGGTGTGAGCGTCATGCGGCGTGCCGGCCGGTCGCCGTCGCGTCGCGCTACTGCTATCTGTCGCGTTCAGCGACCTGTCGTGTCGTTCATGGCTTGCTCCTCGAATTACTGGCGTTACTGAACAGCGATGGGCCGCGGCTTGGACGCTTCGCGCTTGCCAACGGTGATCGACAGGCAGCCGTTGGTATAGCGCGCCTGGACCTTGTCGGGGTCGGCATTCTGCGGCAGCTCGATCACGCGGCGGAAACCGCCGGCGAAGCGCTCCTGTGCATAAGTGCGGATGTCGCCTCGGGATTTGTCGCTCCCGGACTGGGCAGGCTTGCGCTCGCCGCTGATGGTCAGCAGGCCTTTGTCGATCGACACGTCGAGGTCGGCCAACGCGAGGCCGGGCGCGAACGCGACGATTTCGATGGAGTCGTCGGTCGTACCGATGTTCACCTGCGGAAAGGCTCCGAAGCGGCCCGAACGGATGCTGGATGGGAAGCCGCCGAACAGGCTGTCCATCTGCTGCTGCAGACGGTCAAACTCACTGAACAGGTCAGTTCCGGAATAGAGATCACTCATGGTCGTATCCTCCTTCGATGCAGCGAGGAGGCGAACGGGCCTACGCGCTCCAGTCGGCCTGCCAGGCTGCTGGCAAACAAATCGAAACACGCAGCGCACCGGATGTGACCGGCGCGTCTGCCTGAGCGAAATCAAAGATAGGCATTTTGAGGAATTTTTCAAGGGGCGAAAGCAAGGTTCGCTTCTAAAAAATTCCTGTCCGCTCCTGTCACCGCGATTGATTCAGCAGCCCTGAAAGACGCATCGCGTCATTGCGTTCGACGTCGGTTTGTGGCGGAACGGCAGCGTGCCGCACGGCGCCCGAGGATCGGCCCTTGCTAGTTCCACGGCGCCCGAGGATCGGTCCTTGCTAGTTCATTACGGTTCGCGTGCAATAAGATCCACCGCGTCACTGCTGGAGACAAGCCATGGATATTCCCGAGCAAGTTGTGTCTTTCCTGACATCTCGAAGGCTGAAACTTGCGACCGCCGAATCCTGCACCGGCGGCCAGATTGCGTCCTATTTGGCCGGCGTGCCAGGCAGCGGCGCGTGCCTTGACGTCGGCTTCGTGAGCTACTCGCCATCGGGCAAGGCAGGCTTCCTCGGCGTCAGCGAAACGACGATGGAAAAGTTTGGCCTGACGAGCGAAGAAGTCGCCCGCGAGATGGCCAAAGGCGCGCTTCGCCAGGAAGGCTGCTGTGCCGATGTGGCCGTGTCCAACACCGGTCTCGCGGATGCCGCGCCGGAGGGCGGTCCGCCGGCGGGCACGCAGTGCTTTGCATGGTCGTTCCGGACCGGCAACAGCGAACTGTTCACGTTCGCCGAAACGCGGCAGTTTCCAGGCGAACGTAACGACGTGCGCTCGGCGGCCGCGCTGTACGCGCTGTCGCGCATCGAGCATTACTTCAATCAACTCCCGCGCGCGCAGCGGGAACCATCTCAGAGGACTACGCCATGACCCTGCCAACTTCTACCGAAAGGAATGCCTGGCAGCAGGCCGTCATTCGCGAGCTCGGCGTCGCGCACGACTTCGACGTCGACACGGAGCGGGAGCAACGCGTCACTTTCCTTTGCGACTATCTCGTCTCGCAAGGGCTTCGGACCTATGTGCTGGGCATTAGCGGCGGTGTGGATTCTTCCACCGCGGGCCGCCTCGCGCAGCTTGCGGTCGAGCGCCTTCGCGCACGCGGCTATGAGGCGAAATTCGCGGCCGTGCGCCTCCCGTACGGCAGCCAACGCGATGAGGAAGACGCCGCCCTCGCGCTCGAGTTCGTCCGCCCGGACGAGGCGTTCACGGTGAATATCAAGGATCCGTCGGATGCCATGCTGTTCTCGCTCAAGCGCGGCAACGTGCAATACGTCGATGACTTTCAGGAAGACTTCGTGCTCGGCAACATCAAGGCCCGGCAACGAATGATCTCGCAATACGCGATCGCCGGCGCGCGGGTAGGCGTCGTGATCGGCACCGACCATGCGGCCGAATCGCTAATGGGCTCCTTCACTAAATACGGCGACGGCGGCGCGGACATCCTGCCTCTGGCCGGTCTCACGAAGCGGCGCGTGCACGCGTTAGCGCAGGCGTTGGGCGCGCCCCGCCGCCTCGCCTGCAAGATGCCGACAGCGGACCTTGAATCGCTGACGCCGCAGAAGCCGGACGAGGACAGCTATGGCATCAGCTACGAAAACATCGACGACTTCCTCGAAGGCAAGCCGGTGAGCGACGAAGTTTTCAGCACCATTCACCGTTTTTACACGGCGACTCGTCACAAACGCGCCCTTGCCGTCCCATTCGTTTCCACGGAGCCGTGATCGACGGACCTGCCGGCACCCGGCCGCTGTGCGCTTGTTGCCGGCGACTCCTTCTGAAAGAGGCGGCTCGTCGCATTGGCGAGCCGAAATGAACGCTCAGCGACGCTCGACGCTCCAGACCAGCGGCTGCTGATTCGACGTGCAATGTCGCCGACTCTGAGCTAGTGCGCGTCTCCTTGCGCGTCGTCAGACTTGATCACCTTGCCGGAACTGTTCAGGATCGCTACCGGCTCGGCGATGGCTGTTTCGGCTGCCCAGCGACAAGCACGGCAGCTTTCTCCAATCGCCGCTGCGCAGCGCCCGCGCCGGCCGAAAAGTCAACCGTCTCCCACAACATCCTGAGGGACCGATGTGCTCCTGCATCGCAATCAGAAGGTCCGTCCCCGTCTGAACAGCAATGTCTTCTACGTGCCGGCCATACGCGAAGCTTTTCTTGACGGCGACGGGCAGTTGCTGGGACTGGAGATCGATTACTTCGCTGAGCGAGTGGGCAGAAAGTGCGGCATCGGCCAACGCCCGCTGCTCGGCGACAGCCGTTTTTGCAGTCTGCATGTTGAGCCGGATGACTTTCTCCAATCCGGCAGATATTTCTTCGGCGCAACTCGACGATGCCCCGATGGTAGCTTCGCCTTGACGGAAAAATGGCTGTTCCGCGGGGCTATTGAGCATACAGTCTCCATTACACGGGGTTGGCACGGCGGCGGTGCCCGGCATGCTGTCGCGTAACCGGTATCGGCAGTGACCGGACGAGGGCCGCCGTTGCCGGCATAGTGCTGCCGGCGAAGTTGAACACCGCGGGCATCACTTCGATGCAGCAGCCTCCTGCCCGGCGCCCAGGTCGGCGCCTGTGAGGGGGATCCGTTGTGATTGCGGACGCCGTGCGCGACGCCATCGCACTAAGCACTTCGACGTCTTTCTCAGTGACCTGAACGCTTGCGAGTCCGTCGCCGCCGTCGACCGCCGGTTGCGGCTTCTCGACAAACTCCCAGCCCGGGCGGTCGTTCCACGGACCGCGCGGCGAGTCATCGCCATCGGACACCACGGTTGCCAGGTATCCGACTTGCTGAGGCAACGACAACGGCCCATCAGCCGAGGCGAACGCCTGCGGCACGCCACTGGCGAAGATGACGATCGCCACGAAAGCTTGCGCGGGCGGCCGGCATCCGTTCCGCGGTCGGACATTCAGCGTGGCATCGCGCTATAAGCGGCGTGACCAGGGATTCGGCGCAACGCGCCCTTTCCCACCTCCGCCCGCAGACTGATCGTCCGGTCCTCTTCGCACCGGGCACTCTGGAGAACTGTTATGTCCGATACGACTTCCTCGATGTCTCCGAGCATCACGTCGATGATCCGGCTGGATCATATGCATGTGCTCGCGGCGTTTCACCGCTACCACGCCGACAGCCCCTGGTGGCGCAAGCGCGCAATCGTTAATTCGGCGTGTGCCGCTCTCGAGATCCACGCGCAACTCGAGGAAGAAATCTTCTACCCCGCGTTGGCCACGGTAATCAGCGAGGACCCGACGCTCGGCAAGAGCCGTCCCGAGCATGACGAAATGCGGGCCACGATCGGCAGACTGCGCACGATGGGCCCGGACAACGCCGCTTACGATGGACTCTTCCACCAACTGATGCGGGAGGTCATGCATCATGTGGCGGACGAAGAGACGGTCTTGTTGCCGGCCGCCGAGCGGGCGCTCACCGGCGAGCTCCGCTCGCTGGGCGCCAGGATGACACGTCGCCGGCTTCAGCTGCTGGGCGAGCGACCGCGCGAAATCGCCGTGAGTACGGCGGGCACGTTTCCAGTGGCTACGTTTCTGATGGCCTCCCTCGCTGTATTCGGCATCGCGCATTGCCTGCCGAAGTCGCGAAGGCTCCGGCACGATACCGACTGAGCCGGCGTTGAAAAGGAACGGCGCCGCGAGCTGTGCGAAGCCCCGCCCGGCAGGCAAGAACGAGCGAAGGTCGCGGCGCTTTTCACCCGACCATCGCAATGAAGACGCAGCGCTATTTGTGCAGCTTCTGCCGTAGCGAACTCACGTCGTTTGCCGTGATCGGCTGTGCGTTGTTGCCCCACGCGCTGCGGATGTAGGTGAGCACCTGGCCGATTTCGACATCGGCGAGCGTGTCGGCGAAGCGCGGCATCTGCTGTCGCGGCGGTCCGGTGAGCGTCGACGGGCTATTGCCGCCTTCCACCATCAGCCGGATCAGCGACGTCGTATCTTCGGCGAGCACCGACGAATTACCCGCGAGCGCGGGAAACACGTTCGGTACGCCTCTACCCTCGTCGCCGTGGCATTGCGCACAGAACGAGCGGTAGACGTTGTAGCCCACGGACAACGCATCGGGAACGCGGCTGCCGTTGAGCGGCTTTCGCGCGACGTCGTCTTGTGGCGCATAGGTTCCCGACGGACTGCGCGGCGGCAGCGACTTCAGATAGCGGCCGATCGCGAGCAGGTCGTCGTCGCTCAGGTACTGCGTGCTGTCCTCGATCTGCTCGACCATGCTGCCATAGGCGACGTTGCCGCCACCACGCCCCGTCTTCAGGAATGCGGCGATTTCCGGCGCGCGCCAGCGGCCGAGACCCGAGCCCGGATCGCCGGTAAGATTCGACGCGAACCAGTGATCGTTGACGCCGCCGGTGAGGAAGTTCGACGACGCTTCGTCCGTGCCCTTCTCCTCGTATGCGACGCCGCGCGGCGTATGGCAGCTTCCACAATGGCCGACCGACTGCACGAGGTAGGCGCCGCGATTCCACTGCGCGTCGCGGTCGGCACGCGGCCGATACGGCTCGCGCGGCACGAACGCCATTTGCCAGAACCGCAGCGCCCAGCGCTGGTTGAACGGAAATGCGACGTCCGATTTCGCGTTCGGCTTCGCGACCGGAACGACACCGTGCATCATGTACATGTATAGCGCGTGCATGTCTGCGTCGTCGATCTTCGCGAATGCGTTGTACGGCATTGCCGGGTAGAGCCGCTTGCCGTCACGCGTGACACCTTTGCGCAGCGCACGCGCGAAGTCGTCGTAGGTGTACTGACCGATCCCGTAGCGCGGATCGGGCGTGATGTTGGTCGACACAATGGTGCCGAACGGCGAAGCAAGGCCGAGACCACCCGCATATGGCGCGCCGCCTTGCGCCGCCGTGTGGCAACCGGCACAATCGCCGGCTTTCGCGATGTACTCGCCGCGCGCGAGCGTCCCGGCATCCGGTCGACGCGCGGCGGGCCGTGCCGAAGCGCCTGCGGACGGCAACGCGGAGACGGCGTCCGACGACGCCGACGCCGACGCATCTTCACCGCGCACTTCGCGCATTGCAATGCCTGCAACGGCGATCGCGAGTGCGATCGCGCACGCGGCAAGCGCGACATGACGACGCCCGCCGGTCAATGCGCGTGGCGTGCGTGGCTTCATCGCGCAACGTCCTGCCGCAATGCCGCTGCGGGTTCACTGCCGAGTCCCGCTGGCACCGGGCCCTTCAACCAGCGCGCCGCGATCGCCAGGCCGCCGACGAGGTACATGATCGCAGCCGGCACCCACATGATGAGTCCGCCGGCCTGCTGATCGTGTAGCGGATCGATGCCCAGCGCGTTCGTCGGTTCGACATACGACGGATACCACAGACCCGGCGCGAGCGAAATCAATGCGCCGAGCGCGCTCGTATGGACCATCGTCGTGAATACGGACAGCATCGCGTGACCGCCCGACTGACGCGACGCACCGTCGCCGAACACGGTCCACCAGAAAATCAGCGCGGTCAGTAGGAAACTCGCGTGCTGCAGCGTGTGCATCCACGAATGCGCCAGCGCCGCTTCGAACATCGCCGGCGCATGCCAGCCCCAGAGTGCGGCCGCGTGCAGGATCCAGCCGGCAAGCGGCGCGGTCAGCCCCCGCCACACGCGCGCGAATGCGCGCGCACGCACCGCGCGGCCCACGCGTCGGCGCGCGCCGCGAGGCAGCGCCCAGATCCATACGCCCAACGGGCGCGCCACCACGAGGAGCGGCGCGGCGATCAGCATCATCGTTTCGTGCTGGACCATGTGCGCGGAGAACAGAGCCGCCGCCAGGGTATCGAGTGGCGAGCACAATGCGAACACGAGCGCGGCCATGCCGCCCGCAAACGCAGTCGCATGCCACGCGCGAGTCGCGCGACTGTGCCGCGTACCGCGTCGGCGCAGCCGCACGTGACCGCTCGCATACGCGAGCGCGCTCGCCAGCATCAACGCGACCACCCAGCCGTCGAACGACCAGCCGAATGTGGGCGCGCCGCGTTCGCCGTCGGTGAGCACGTGCGCGCACGCGAGCGGCGCGTGGGCCAGTGCCAGAGCGGCGCCTGCATGCGCGTACGCGATCCGCCGCTCGCGGGCGTGGGCGGCGAAGCGGCGGCTTGCGCGAGGCCGCGCGCTCATCGACAGGGTGAAAGGAGCCATTGCGGGAACCACATCGTCAACTGGATAAGCGCACACAAAGCGGCGGTGAGCATGGCCATCAAGGCGAGAAACGGCTGACGCGCATCGCGGGGTGCGTAGCTGCCGTCGAACCGCCCAGCCGTGCCGCGCCAACACCGGTATGCGACCCACGCCGCGATGACGGAGAACATGAACGCGACCGCGCTCACCGCGTCGAGCGCGGCGTGCTGGCCGGACGCGCAGGCGAGCTGCACGAGCGCATAGTTGAGGCTCTGGGCGCCGAGCACCACCGCCGGGGCCGCCAGTAGACCGAGCCAGATCGAGATACCGGTACGCTTCATGGATGCATCCGCGGGACGAGGTAGATGACCGCATACATCGGCAGCCAGCTGAGTACCACGAAATACCAGTAGACCGCGTTCTCGCTTGTGTCGAGCAGGCGTTTTTTCTCGAACGGCCCGGTGTAGAGCAGCGTTGCGAGCACGGCCGTATCGACGGTATCGGTAATCAGGTGCGTCGTATGCAGACCGAGCAGCAGCCAGACGATCGAACCGTATGAATTCGCGTACCACATCACGTTGAGCGCGCCGAATTCAACGCCGCGCACCACGAGGAACGCAAACGCGAACGCGAGGCAGACTGCAAGCCACAGACGCGCCCGTTCGCGTTCACCGCGTTCTGCCGCGCGCTTCGCCAGCTGGTTCGGCCACAGGCTCGCGAGCAGCACCGCCGTATTGAGCGAACCCCACACGAGCGACGGCGGTGGCGCGTGCATGGGCCACGCCGCGTTCACCGCGCGCAGGTAGAAGTACATCCCGACGGCCATCGCGAACAGGGTTCCCTCGATCAGCATCAAGCCCGCCGTCGCCCACCACATCAGGCTGCGATGACCGAAACCGAAACTGGGCAACGCGCGCACGTCCAGCACTTCGGCTAGCGGCCCGGCGCCAGGGCCGGCCACTTCACGCGACGTTGGGTTCCCGTGTGGACGGCGCACCGCTTTTTGCGCGGCACTCGAATCCGGCCAGCGCTCGAGCGCGCGCGCGACACGGTTCTCGCGCCGTCCCGGCCAGAACCAGGCGATCATCGCCACGGCGACCGGCACGGTACCCCACCACACCGCCGACGGCGTGAAGATCGAACCGATGAAAAAGATCGTGGTCGCGACGGCACTGAGGAACGGCCAGATCGACGGTCCGGGAAACAGCGGGCGCGTGTCCGGCTGCGCGTCGAGGGCGCTCGTCGTCAGCACCTCGCGCGCATGCGCGGCGAGGCCCGCCACCGCATGCGGCGCGCGCCGCGGCTCCCACAACGGCGCGCGGCCGTGCACGACCGGCAGCACGTCGAAGTTATGCGGCGGCGGCGCGCTCGGCACGCTCCATTCGAGCGTGCCCGCGCCCCACGGGTTTGCGTCGGCCCGCGCGCCGCGCCGCAGGCTCCCTATCACGTTGACGATGAACAGCAGCACGCTCACGCCGATCATGTACGCACCCAGCGTCGCGACCAGGTTCATGCCGTCCCAGCCCATGCCGGCGGGATAGGTCCACACGCGCCGCGGCATCCCTTGCAGACCGAGCAGATGCATCGGAAAGAAGGTAACGTTGAAGCCGACGAAGAAAAGCCAGAATTGCCAACGCGCGAGGCGTTCGCCCAGCATGCGTCCGGTGAACTTGGGAAACCAGTAGTGGAAGGCGCCAAAGAGCGGAAACACCGCGCCGCCGAGCAGCACGTAGTGCAGATGTGCGACGACGAAATAGGTGTCGTGCACCTGCAGGTCGAGCGGTACGGAGCCGAGCATGATGCCCGTCATGCCACCGAGCACGAGGATGAAGAAGAACGCGAGCACGAACAGCAGCGGCGGCTTCAGGCTAAGGCGACCGGTGAGCAGCGTCGCCAGCCAGCAATAGATCTGGATGCCGGACGGCACCGCGATCATCACGCTCGCCGCCGTGAAGAACGATTTGCCGAGATCGGGAACCGCCGTCGCGAACATGTGGTGCACCCATAGGCCGAACGCGAGAAACGCGGTAGCGATCAGCGCGAGCACCATCGCCGAGTAGCCGAAAATCGGCCGTCGCGAGAACGTCTCGATGATCGACGACATGAAACCGAGCGCCGGGATGAAGATCAGATAGACCTCGGGATGGCCGAAAAACCAGAACAGGTGCTGCCATAACAGCACGTCGCCGCCGAGCGACGGGTTATAGAACTGCGTACCCACGAGGCGATCGAGGATCAGCGCGGTGCTCGCCAGCATGACCGCGGGCATCGCGAAGAGCACCATGAACTGCGTGACGAGCGTGGCCCATGCGAACAGCGGCATCCGGTTCAACGACATGCCCGGCGCGCGCATCTTGAGGATCGTCGTGATCAATACGACCGCGACGAGCAGCGCGGAGAGTTCGGTGAACGTGATCATCTGCGCCCAGATATCGCTGCTTTTGCCGGTCGCGTAGTCGGGGCCGGCAAGCGGCACGTAGCTGAACCAGCCGGAACGCGGACCCGCGCCCAGCACGAAGGCGATAAAGAGCGTCAAACCGCCGAACAGGAAGACCCAGTACGCGTACGCGTTCATGCGCGGAAAGGCGACGCTGCGTGCGCCGATCAGCAAAGGAATCAGGTACATTGCAACCGCCTGCATCACGGGGACGGCGAACAGGAACATCATCGCGGTGCCATGGATCGTGAAGAGCTGGTCGTACATGTCGGGGCCGACCACATGACTCGTGGGACGCGCGAGCTGGGTGCGCATCACAAGGGCCATGAGTCCTGCCAGCAGAAAGAACACGAACGTCGTGACCATGAAGCGGCGCGCGATGCTTTTGTGATCGATCGCGCCTAACCAGCCGATCACGCCCCGGCGATCTTCCCATGTGTGCGCGAGCGCGGCCAGCGTACCGGCGTCGGCATCCGGTCCGTCCTTGATTTGCCCGAGGGCTTCGGCGCCGAGTAGCGGTTCGGTCGTGCTCATTGCAGTGTGGTGAGCCATCGGACGAGCGCGAGGCGATCAGCGTCCGAAAGCGGCACTGCCGGCATCGTCGTGCCGGGCTTCAGCGCATTCGGATTGCGTATCCACGCAGCGAGGTTTGGAGGAGTGTTGGCGAGCACGCCGGCGGCGATCGTCTCCCGGCTCATCAGATGCGTGAGGTCGGGGCCGGGGGTACCCTTCGCCGACGTGCCGCGCACCGTGTGGCAATTCGCGCAACTGGCGCGCTCGAACACATCACGGCCATGTAGCGCGATGGGGTCGGTGCTCTGCGCCGCGGGCTGCGCCTGTTGCGCGACCCAGGCCGCGTAACGCTCAGGCGGCTCCGCGACGACGAGCATCGCCATCAACGCATGTTCCGCGCCGCAATATTCGGCGCATTGCCCGCGATAAGTGCCCGCCCGGTCCGCCCGGAACTCGATCGTCGTGTCGATGCCCGGCAGCATGTCCTTCTTGCCGTGCAGGTTGGGCACCCAGAAGCTGTGGATCACATCGGCCGCTTGCAGCGACACGATGACCGGGCGACCAACCGGCACGTGCAATTCATTTGCGGTGACGAAACCGGGCTGCCCGCCTCGCGGGCGATACGACGCCTGCCACCACCATTGCGCGCCGGCCATGTCGATGCGCACGGGATCGTCCACCGGTAGCTTCGACAGCGCCCGATCCGTCAGCACGTCGGCGACGATCAGTCCCACGAGGACGACGACTGACAGCGCGCTTGCACCGATCACGACGCGCCGCGTGCGATGTTCGGGTTGCCTGAGCGAGCTCAGGTCGGGCGCGCGAGTCGCCGGCGCTTGCGCGCCAGCGCCGCGCGTGTTGCGCACCAGCGCGACGAGGGTCGCCAGCAGCACGAGCGCAAAGACGATCCCGCACACGATCAGCGAGAGATTCCACAGCCTCGCGATGTGCGCCGCCTGGACGCCCGCCGGCTGCAACGCGCTTTGCTGCGGCTGCGCGACGGCCTGCGCCACGAGCGACATGGCCCAGAGCGCGCCGGCGGCGAGACGGCTCGCCCGCTTCCTGCCGGTCCGCGCAGCGGCGACGCGACACCGGCCAGTCGCACCACTGTCAACTCCAACGTCGATCATTGTCGTAGGTGAGCGTTCGAGTGTTGAAACCTGTAGCACTGTGCGCAGGCACCGACGCTAGGAATGCCGCTCGACAATGCGAACCGGGATCGACTTCGCGCCCGGCACCTTGCTTTCCTTCGCGTAATGCCAGAGCGGTAGCAGCGGATTGCACTCCGGGTAGTAGCCGGCAATGCAGCCGGGCGGGATGTCGTACGATACGATGCGCAGCCCTTCGACCCGGCGCTGGATGCCGTCGTCGGCGATGGTTTCCAGCGTCACCTCGTCACCCTCCTGAAGCGAATGCGATTCCATGTCGGCGCGATTCATCAGGATGACCATGCGCGAGCCCTTGATGCCACGAAAGCGGTCGTCGAGATTGTAAATGGTGGTGTTGAACTGGCTATCCGCACGCAGCGTCATCAGCCGCAATGCGCCCGGCTCGCGCTCCATCATGTCCGGATCCTCGCCCAGCGATTCAGGCACCATGAATTCCGCCTTGCCGCTTTTCGTCTGCCATTTGCGTTCACGCGCGGGCAATGGCCGGGGGAAGCCACCGGGCGTCCACATCCTCGCCTCGAAATCGTGAAAGATTTCGGGGTAGGTCTCGGCGATCGCGGCGCGCACCCTGCTGTAGTCGTCGCGCCATGCGTCCCAGTCAACCGTCGAACGCCCCGCGAGTGTCGCCTTGGCGATCCCGGCGATGATGAACGGTTCCGAGCGCACATCGGTGCTGGCCGCTTCAGTCACGCCGCGGGAGCCGTGCATGCAGCCGGTACTGTCTTCCATCGAGACAACCTGGTCTCCGCTGGCCTGCGGGTCGATCTCGATGCGGCTCAGACACGGCAGGATATAAGACGTGGCGCCGTGCACGAGATGGCTCCGGTTGAGTTTGGTCGCGACATTGACCGTGAGCTGCAGGCGGCTCCATGCCGGCTCCGTCTGCAATCGGTCCGGCACCGAGCGCACGAGATTGCCGCCAAGGTTCAGCACCGCGCTCACCTCTCCTTTCACCATGGCCTCGAACGCCTCGACGATGTTCATCCCTTTCTTGCGCGGCGGCTCGAATGAGAACTGCTGCGCCAGCTTGTCCAGCGGCGCGAGTTCCGGCTTCTCCGTGATGCCCACCGTGCGCTGCCCTTGCACATTGGAATGGCCGCGCACCGGCGAAGGCCCCGCGCCGGGCTTGCCGATATTGCCGCGCAGCAGCAGGAAATTGCACAGCATGCGCACATTCTGCACGCCCATACGATGCTGCGTCAGACCCATGCCGTAGTGAATGATGACCGCGTTCGCCTTGATATATTCACCAGCCGCGCGCTCGATGTCGGCGCGCGTCAATCCGCTGACCCGCTCGATATCGGCCCAGTCGGCCTCGCGCGCGAAGTTCGCGAAGTCCTCGAAGCCGTGCGTGTGTTCGCGGATGAACACGTCGTCCAGCACGCGCGGGTGGCCTGCGGCGAGGGCGGTGTCGTCCGCGGCGATCACCGCCTTGCACATGCCGAGGATCGCAGCGGTGTCGCCACCTGTCTTGACCTGATGATATTGCGTGCTGATCTGCGTCTCGGTTGGCGAGAGCATCTGCACGGGCGACTGCGGATTCGTGAAGCTGATCAGACCCGGCTCGCGCAGAGAATTGAAGGTGATGATCGGCACGCCGCGCTTGCGGGCGTCCTGCAAAGGGTGAAGCATCCGGGGGCTGTTGGTACCGACGTTCTGCCCGAAGAAAAACATCAGATCGGTCTTTTCGAAGTCTTCCAGCGTGATGGTGCCGACACCGACGCCGATCGCCTCTTTCAGTCCGACGCTGCTGCTTTCGTGACACATGTTCGAACTGTCCGGCAGGTTGTTCGTGCCGTACATTCGCGCGAACAACTGCAACATATAGGACGTTTCGAGCGACGCGCGACCGGACGTATAGAACACGACACGATCGGGGTCCATTCCGTTCAGCTGGCGGCCGATCTCGTCGAATGCTTGCAGCCAGCTCACCGGCATGTAGCGATCCGTTGCCGCGTCGTAGCGCAAAGGCTCGGTGAGGCGCCCGGCTTCCTCGAGATCATGGTCGTGCCACGTCAGAAGCTCGCTCACCGGATGAACGTCGAAGAAATCGTGCGTGACCCGTTTCGCCGTGGTATCCCACGCGGTCGCCTTCGCGCCGCTCTCGCAGAATTCGAAGGTATGCGGTTCCGCCGGCTTCGCCCATGAGCAACTGACGCACATGAATCCGTCCGGTTTGTTCTGACGCAGCAGCACCGTGCTGTCTTTCAGCGCGACCTTCTCCTGCGAGAGGATCTTCGCCACCGCCTTCAGCGATCCCCATCCGCCCGAAGAGTATGGATACGCTTCGTTCTTTCGTTCCTTGTCCATGGGATGTTCCTCTGCGCAGCCGTCAAGTTGTGCTGTTGGTGTAGCAAGCGACGTTCCAAGCGGGGCCGCACGGGCATCGCCTGTCTTAACGGGCCTCTGGCCACATCGGATCTCCTTCGTCGCCGTACCGTGGCATACGCGTTGCTCGACTTTCGTCTCCCAACCTCTCAAGGAGCCGATCATGGTTCAGCGTAAAACGGTCAACGACCTCTTCGTTCATATGCTGTCGGACATCTAGAGTGCCGGGGAGCAGCTCACCAGGGCGCTGGCGAAGCCCAGCCGCGCCGCATCCAATCCGCAATTGAGCGACGCGTTCAAGACACATCTGGAAGAGACGCAGGGACAGGTCGAGCGGATCGACCAGGTGGTCGAAACTTGCGGCATCCGCCTGAAACGGATGAAGTGCGTTGCCATGGAAGGCCTGATCGAGGAAGGTCAGGAACTGATCGACGAAATCGAAAAAGGCCCCGTGCTGGGCGCCGGTCTCGTAGCTGCGGCCCAAAAGGTTGAGCACTATGAGATCGCGGCGTATGGCAGTTGTGCGCGATAGGCAAGCAGCTCGGATTTTCCGAGGGCGTGAAGCTGCTCAAGGCGACGCACGACGAAGAGAAAGCGACCGACCTCAAGCTTTCGGAGTTTGCGGAAAAGGCCGGTAACGCGCAGGCAGCCGCCGCCTGACGATTCGCTGGCGCGCGCGGTCAACGGCCAAGGGTTGTTCCGCCCGCATCGCCGGGCGCATATGTCGTAATTCTCGGCGGAAAGGGCCGGCGCCCCTATGGAATACTTCAGGTGGACAGCCTGGAGCCGCGCGATTTTTCGCGTCCGGATACCGAGTATCTGCGCTCATACGCCAACCTGCTTGCCGCCGCGGTCGAACGGCTGCGCATCGCCGCAGAAACGCGATGGCACGCCGCCTCGCTGCGAGAGAGCGAGGAACGCCACCGCACGCTTGCGACGCAGATTCCGCAACTGGTATTCACTTCAGGCAGTTCGGGCGAACGCACATGGAGCAGTCCGGAATGGGTCGCCTATAGCGGCGTTTCCGAAGAAGGCAGTTAGGGCTGGGATGGCTCGACGCCGTCCATCCGGATGACCAGCACGCAACCATGGCGGCTTGGGCCATCTGCGAGGCCATGGGCGAATTCGCGGTCGAGTACCGGCTTGGCCGGGCTGCCGACCATGCCTACCGCTGGATCCAGAGCCGCGCCACGCCGGTGCGGGCCGAAGCCGGATCGTCGGCTGGCTCGGCACGTCTACCGATGCGGAGGATCAGACGCGCGTTCGCGAAGCACTGGAACGCAGCGGCGAGGAACTCGAGGCGCGCGTGTCGGCGCGAACTGCGGAACTGCAGGCTTTCGCTGTACACGCTGCACCGCGAAAGCCGCGAGCGCTCACGCGCGGAGGAACGCCTGCGTCATAGCGAAAAACTGAAGGCGATCGGCCAGTTCACGGGTGGCATCGCGCACGACTTCAACAACATGCTGCAGGCAATTATCGGTTGTCTGAACATGATCCGCGTAAGCATGCAGCAGGGCCGGCCCACCGAGGTCATCGGCCTCCTGGAGCGCGCCGAGCGGGGCGCCGTGAGAGCGGCGGGGCTGATGCACAGGCTACTGGCGGTCGGGCGGCAGCAGACGCTCGAACCACGGCTCGTGAGCCTCGACACGATCGCACGCGGTATGGAGGACATGACCCGCCGCGCCGTCGGCGCAAGCGTCAATGTCGAACTGAAGCTCGCTGACGGCAAACGGCTGGCCATGTGCGATCCCAATCAGATGGAAAGTGCGCTGCCGAATCTGTGCGTCAACGCGCGCGACGCCCTGCCGGATGGCGGCTGGCTTACCATCAGCACGAGCGAAGCCGCACTGGCCGAGGCGGAGCTCTCCTCGTTCGAAGATGCGCAGCCCGGACGTTATTCCTGCATCGCGGTGTCCGATACCGGGGTGGGCATGTCACGCGAGGTACTCGATAAGGCCTTCGAACCGTTTTTCACGACCCAGCCCGCAGGGCAAGGCGTCGGTCTCGGCCTGAGCCAGATCTACGGCTTTGTCAGGCAGTCAGGCGGCATCGTGCAGACGGACACTGTGCTGGGCAAAGTCACGACGGTGCGCCTGTGCATGCCGGCCCCCGCGGAACGGGGCGATCATTCGACGTGCGGCCTCGATACCGGCACAACCATCATGCTGGTCGAGGACGAGGAGATTGTGAGGGAAGTGACGGCCGAGCAGTTGCGTGAACAGGGCTACCGCGTGCTCGAAGCGGGCAGCGGCCCGGCTGCCTTGCGGCTTCTCGATGCAGGCGCACGCTTCGATCTGCTGATCAGCGACGCGGTGTTACCCGGCGGCATGGACGGCCGCGAGGTCGCCGAGGCAATCAAGGCTCGCTATGCCAAATACCTGTCATCCTGGTGACCGGCTACGCGCCGGGCGATGCGCTGGCCGACATGGAGGTGGTTCGCAAACCGTTTAGGCCTGAAGTGCTCGCGGAGCACGTTCGCGCCAAGTTCGAAGACTGACGGGCGGTTGTGCGCTTACGAAGAGCTGGGCAACGTCGGCGAGGCGTCAGAGGAACGACGCGCATAGCGGCCTCCAGGCATTCCGATGATGCAAACCAAGCGCCACGGCCGCTTCGGCATCGGCCTTGCGGATCGGTCTTTGCAATTTTCGCGTGTACGCTTCGTAATTCCGTCAGGGGGCGACCACGTTTGTCGCAGCGAGATGGGGAGCCCGACACTAGCTGTTCTTCATTCTCGCTGCGCATGACGTACGACCGTACGCGCGGGCCGCGTGAAGGTCATCAATCAGGATTCCTATTCACTGCGAAACACGCCGGTATCGGTCCGACATCGAGAAGGTCCAGCGGAGGACGAAGCGTGCCTGAGTGAACTCAGCCATACGCTCCACGACGCGCATGTGCAAAGCGCGCTGTCACCACTCTCAGCGCTTCGCGCGTGCGGCCGCCGCGGCGGCTGAGGCGCTGCAACTCGCGCAGCAAAACGGTCGCTGCGACCGGCTTTTTGATGAAACGGACATGCGGCAGGCGCAGCCTCGGACGCGTTTCGCCGTGCGAATCACCGGGATCGACGCCGACGATGGGTCCGCGCGCAACGCGCGGATCAGATCGACGCCATCCATCACGGGCACCTTGCAGTCCGTCACGACAACGTCGGGCGAGCTTTCGCGGATGAAACGCAGCGCGTCGGCACCGTTGTGAGCGGTGCGCACGAGATGCCCCTCGGCCGCGATGAGCAGTGCAAGCGAGTCTAGCCAACTGTCATTCGCGTCGACCAGCATGACCGAAGCCATACCTGTTTCCTTTCGTCGCCTACATGGCGCACAAATCGGCAAGAACCATCGCATTCGCCGCGTGCTGCTCTCCAGGCGGCGAGGCGTCGTCACAACCTTATGCATGGCATTTCGTCGTCCCATTACCACCTTCAGAACCATCTTGTCGCTCGACCGGCACGGACGCGGGTGGCCAGGCGTTCGCGGCGCCCCGAGCGCGGCGCGAAGTTCAGCGTAGTAGTGGGTTCGCGCTCGCCAACGCAAGACCGGTGGCGACTGTGCGGGCCATCAAGGCGGCCATGTCCAACGCATCGCCCCGCGAAACGCTGCCGCACGCTCCCCTCTGCTCCAGAATCGGGCGGTGATTCCCCGTTCGCTCGGTGACCTGCACGATCCATTGATAGCCACCCTCCGAATCGGGCCTTACCTCAGAACTTATGATGACGCCGGCGACGGCTATGGTAACGACGCGCATGGGCGATTCCTCCAGGCTGTACTTCGCGTCAGCACCTGCGCATTCGCCGTGCCCGATGAGGGACAGGACGCCATTCTTCGCACACAGCATGTCGTCGATTCCGGTGTTACCAGCGTGAGGGAGGTAATCGCGAATGCCCTGCAACCAAGGAGTTTCGCGCAGCCGCCTCGCGACAGCTTGTCGGGGCGCGTCGGCCGCACGATCGCTGCTACCCGAAGGTTTCACTTCCCGGAATGCGTGCCATGCAAAGTCAGTATCGCGGATACACGATCCATGTATCGGCTAGCCTCATCGACGGAGAAATCGTCGGCTACGCCCGTATTTACAGGCCGCAGGGTGATGGCCGTGGCGCCGAAGACGTGCACGAGAAGGAATTCCATCTGGCGTTTGTCGACGAACATGAAGCAATGGCGCTCGCACGAGAGCGCGCGATTGGCTGGGTCGAAGAATATTAGCCCATCCCCGAATTGCGTCTTTACGCGCAATTCGCGCGGAAGCCTCATCGGAACCGCGTGGTCGCGGCACGGCCCATGCGGTGCCCTCGATGATTTCCCGGGAACGATCATGAAACAACGGGCCACGGTAGTGTGCATGAGGAAGGGACGGTTGCTGCTCGTCGCCAGGGAGCGCGGGCGTTGGGCAATGCCTGGCGGCCGGCCGAAGGCCGACGAACCTCTGGCGGGTACGGCCTTGCGTGAGCTAACAGAAGAAACGGGTCTGCTGGCAGCCAGCCTGCGGTATGCGTTCGAGTTTCGCGGCGCGAGCACCCGGCACTTCGTGTTTGTCGCCGACCTCCCCGACGGGGCCGAGCCGTCGCCCAGTCACGAAATTGCTCGTTGCTGCTGGGCCAGACTGAAGGACGTGAAGCGTATGCCCGCAAGCATTCCAACCAAAGGCATCGCCGATCTGCTTTTGAGAGCACGCCCTTTGGTCGAGCGCACTGCGGGAAGCGCCATGCACGCCGCCAGCAATGTTGCGACGAGAATGGCCCGCGCCACGCACGGGCCTGCGAACCGGGGCCGCTTCGCTCCTGGCACCGCGCCGCTGATAGCCTCAGCCGAAAACCGTCCACCGGATCACCTGGCCAGCGCAGAGGAGAGAGTCGCCGGCCTCTCGCCCGCGTGACCGGCAATCCTCTCCGTCGGAAGCTGGCACGCCCTGCCCGACCCAAGGCCCCTCGGCAACGAAAGATCGGCCGCTGCGACCGGCTCCACGAAGCTGCCGCCAAGCTCGCTCATGGACGTCGGCGCTTCGACAGGAAAGCGCGGAGGGTCATGGCTGCCCTGCGCCGCCGGACGCGCCGAATACCTGACCCGTCACGTAACTTGCCTGTGTCGATGCCAGCTGCACATACAGCGGCGCGATCTCCGCGGGCTGTCCCGGGCCTTCCAATCGGGACCTGCTCGCCGAAGTGGGTCAGATTGTTTATGGTCTGCCCGCCGCTGACCTGCAATGCGGTCCAGAAGGGTCCCGGCGCGACCGCGTTGACGCGGATGCCTCGTTTGACCATCTGTTTGGCGAGGCCCTTCGTGAAGTTTGCGATGCCTGCCTTGGTCAGCGCGTAGTCAAGCAGGTTAGCCGACGGATCATATGCATTGACCGACGCCGTGTTGATGATCGCCGCACCGGGCGGCATGCGCGGGATGGCCGCCTTGGTGATCCAGAACATCGCGTAAAGATTGGTGCGCAAAGTCCAGTCGAAGTCTTCCGTACTGATGTCGAGGATCGAGTCGTGACTGTGCTGGCGTCCCGCATTGTTGACGAGGATGTCGAGTCCGCCCATCTGCTGCACGGCGTTCGCAACCAATGCCTCGCAAAATGTCTCGTTCCGGATGTCGCCTGGCAATGCCACCGCTTTACGGCCCGCCGCGCGAATGAGCTGTACGACTTCCCGCGCGTCGGGCTCTACCGCCGGCAGATAGACGATCGCCGGGGCGCGACCGATGCCGGAATCGCCGCCGGTGATTAGCGCGTGCCGGCCAGTCAACCGGCCGGTGCCGACATAGCTGGTTTCGCCGTGGTCCGGGCGAAGCGTCATGCGTCCCGCGAGGCCAGGCCATGGCTGCTGCTGGGCGGGAAACGGCGGATTAGGGTGCAGCCCGCGCGGATCGGCCAGCCCGGCAGCGCCCGCCGTTCCGGTCGCCTCTGCTCCGCTGGCTTGTCCGAATGCATGAGCGGCCACGCTTGTCATCATTCCCGCTGCTGCTCCCTGCATCAACCTGCGGCGCGCTGTCGAAGGGGTGTCGTCGGATGGCATATAAAGCTCCTGGTAAGGGACGGCCCACAGCTAGGCCGCGGGAAAACAATCGGCGACCAAGCGCGGTACCCGGTGTGCAAAGCGCGCACCCGTCGCGAGCGCGGATCGCAACGGCCAGCCGATACACCCCGCGCGGCGCGCTGCTCGCTGACGTCGCCGCAACGCCGTGCGAGATCGTGGCGGGGGCGTTCGTCGGTCCTGCACAGTTCATGCGGTGGCTTCTTCGTAGGCAGCGAGCTTTCGCGAACGCCGATCCGGCCGCAATGACGAGCGGCGGCACGGTGCCGCTGCGATGGGATTTGCGTCGCTGGCGGTCAGTTGCCGCGCGTGGTGAACTACCGGCGCGGACGCCCTCAGTCGCGCCGGCACATCGCCGCGGCGGCGAACCCCACGGCAAACCCGGCGTAAATGTAGAACAGCGAACGCCTGGAAAGATGGGCCTCGAAACCAGGCGTCAGCCGTTTCGGCACGGCGTGGTAGTCGACCAGATAGGCCACGGCGGCAGTTGCGCCCGCAGCGGCCACAACCGCCGCAGGGCGGCGACGCGCTTCGCGTTGTCGTCGCATTAGCATCGACTCGAACAGCAAGCCCCAGAACATCGCCGCAGCGTGGTGAATGGCGAGTCCCGTCAGCGTATAGCGTGGGCTGAAGCTGGTCTCAGCCAGCGCGCGCCGTGGCCAGAAACAATGTGTCACCGCATTGAGCGGAGCATACGGCGTGGCGCCTTCGCCTGGCGCACGCGCGGCGGCAATCGCGGCAGACACGCTGCCAGCGACGCTGCCCGACCCGATCGCGCGTCCCAAAGTCTTCAACAGAGTCTGCATTGCGGTGCCTCACGCTCACTAACTGAAACGGACATCGGCATTGCAAAAATGCTAACGCGTGCCTCGCGCCGGTTATGGCCCGGACGCGCACCGGGGTGTTGCGCGTCGCCGCCTGTGCTGCGACCTGGCCCGCCGCGTTCGCGAGCCGGCTACTGGGCCACGCCCTTTTTGGCCGCGAGGTCCTGCGCCATTTTGTAATGCTCCCTGATTGTCGGCAGCGCCTTTTGCGCGGCTTTTTTCAGATCCGCGTTCTGTCCGTCCGATATCTCTTTCTCGAACGCCGCGATGGCCGATTGATGGCCTTCAAGGCCCACCTTCTTTATATAAGCCTGATCGAACTCCTTGCCTTTCAGCGGCCGCAAGGCATCGAGAACGCTCGCGTCCGAATTGTCCTTCGGCACCTCGACGCCGTGCGGCGCCGCCATCTTCAACCGCACGGTCAGTTTTGTATGGTCCAGCATCATGTGGTGAGCAAACGACTTCACGTCCTTGTCGCTGGAATTGCTCGTCGCGAGCTTTGCCGCATCGATTTCCGTCGACGACGACATGCTGGCCGCCTGAACGAAATCCTTGTCCACCTGAGGCAAGGCGTTGGCCGCAGTGGTGGATGCGGCTTGGGTCTGCGCGTTCACGACCGGTGAAAGCAGCCCGACAGAAGCACATACGGCGGCAATAACTGTCATTCTTTTCATACATGACCTCTATAGGAACGGTTGAGTGGGTATGACGGCCGAAAGCTCGTTACGTCCACCGGATTTGAGCAACCCGCATGCCGGCTCCTCGATTGCGCTCCCGGCCGATTCCGCGCGCATCGGTACGTCGCTTGCTCGCCGTTGTCCACGTGGCGCGTCGCCGGCTCGTTGCGGATCCATTGCATTGAAGCCCACCGCCACGATCGTCCATGAACCCGCAAGAGACCGTCCTCACTTTTTCGTCCGCCATGAGAATTGCCCAGATCGCACCGCTTTACGAAAGCGTGCCGCCATTCGCCTACGGCGCGACCGAACGCGTCGTGTCCTACCTGACAGAAGAACTCGTGGCCCGCGGCCATCAAGTGACGCTTTTCGCGAGCGCCGATTCGACCACCGGCGCGCGCCTCGTGCCCATCTGTGAACGAGGTCTGTGGCGCGACGGCGCAGTGTGGGATACGCTTAC
>NZ_JARESV010000065.1:0-37286 GCF_046026985.1 Paraburkholderia sp. RL18-101-BIB-B | reverse complement strand
CTCTGCAGAAAGCGCGCGACACGATTCACCAGCGCAATCACTTACGCCTCTGGCTCAGCCCGATGCGCTATCGGGGCAAGCCCGTGTGGGTGGGCCAGATCAGCCGGGATATCGGCGTTCGCCTTACGTTTCACTCACCGACGCTGACGACGCACAAGATCGACCCTGACGTAGATGAGGCGCGCACATCACTTACCGAGGACATGGCCTATTCCCAGAATCTTCAGAAGATCGGATTCGTAAAGGGAGTCGGCGCCGCCCCGTCAGTCGCACCGAGCGAGAATCTCACCACTGACCCCTACTACACCGACGGCTATCGGCAGGTACTCGTCTTCGACCGGCAACCCACCTCGCTCTCAGGGATCGAATTTCTCCCTTGGGAGGCGGCGGCAAAGCTCAACGCCCTGCCCTCAGGAGCAAAGCAATGAGCGAATCGTCGTCGCTACAACGTGCATTGAAGAATGCGGCTGGCGGCGTCGTCCTCTCGCTCATTTTCGCGGGCTGTGCGACGTGGACAGCCCCAACCAGCATCGACGACGCGCCGCTTCGTGAGCGTGCGGTGAGCGCGACGAAGCAGGACGCACGGGTAAGCGTGGCCGTGCTGGGGCCGGACGACAGCAAGCGCATGTTCGGCGCCGACATCAACAAGACCAACATCCAGCCGCTGTGGATCGAAGTCGAGAATCGGACTTCGCAGGTGTTATGGCTGCTGCATTCCGGCACCGATCCGGACTACTTCTCGCCACTCGAAGTCGCGTGGTCCATGCACACGCTTCTCGGAGGTGCGACGAATGCAAGCATCGACAGTCACCTGAACAAGCTTGGATTCAGGAATCCCATTCCCCCCGGAGAAACGCGCGCAGGGTTTCTGTTCACCAATCCCGACCGGCAGATCAAACTCGTCAATGTCGATCTGTTCGGAAGCAAAACGCTGATCCCCTTCTCCCTGTTTCTGCCTGTACCGGGCGATGCCGCGGACCCGCGTTTCGCGCTGACCCCGTTCCAGTATCCCGAGACTGTCTTCACGGACTACCACGACCTTGTGTCGTTGCGCGCAGCGCTCGAACGGATGCAGTGTTGTGCCACTGATGAGCACGGGACAACGGAAGCCGATCCGTTGAACGTGATTGTCGTCGGTACGCTTGGGGACATTGGTGCCGCAATGGTGCGGCGTAGCTATCGTCGCTACATGCGTGAAAACGACCTCGCGCAGTGAATATTTGGACGCAGACCCGATGTCGTCCTGCGCAAGGAAGCGCAAGCGGGCGCGCCCTCCACTTCATTGCGCGCATGGCTCGCGCCCATTCGCTTCAACGGTGACGCAGTGTATCTGGGGCAGGTCGGTCGGCCGGTCGGCGGTCGCTTCGCGCACCATCATACGGCAGGCGACGCGCTGCATGGGGACGTCGACGAGGCGCGGAACTTTCTGATCCAGGACCTGATGTATTCAGGCGGTTTGGATAAACTCGGCTTCGTGCACGGCGTGGGTCCATCATCGCAGGTACACCCGCGGACAACGCTGAATGGAGCGCCTTATTACACTGACGGACTGCGTGCCGTGATGTTCTTCGCGACACGCCCGCTCAGTTTTACGAACGTGCAAATTCTTGACTGGGTGCCTTACCTCGAGCAGCGTGAGTCCGCCGCACGCAAGGAGAACGGCAATGCCGGCAAGTAACCCCATCACGGGAGCGCCAAATGGCGTTTCGATGCGACCGATTCCAGTTCGGCGCGCGTGGAAGAATGGTGGTATCAGTTTCGCGCTCCTTACGACCTGCCTTGCGCTCGTAGCGTGCGCAACGAAGCCGCTCGTTCCCTACACGACGGACACGCCGCCGCTCGCGCTCGTTCCCGCATCCGAAGCGGGCGTGCAGGACAAGCGGGCGCGGTTTCGCGAAATCTACTGTGCGGTGCTTGAAGCGCACGGCCCGGCGCTTCCTGACTACCGTGCTTGCGAAGACGCACTGACGCGCGTCGGCACTGAACCTGCCGGCTCCGGCGCGAGCGTCGATCTCGGTCAATCGAGGCGCCACCTCATCGCGGCAGTGGTCCCTGGCATCGGGTACGACTGCTTCAAGCCGTGGCTGAATTCGCCGGGAACCGTCACTAAGCAGCTACAACAATTTGGCTACGACGGGGTCATGCTCGACGTCGACGGGCTGTCGAGTTCCACCCACAATGCACATCAGATCCGCGACGCCATCATGGCAATGCAACTGTCCGCTGGAGCAGCGCAGCTCGTGTTGGTCGGTTACTCCAAGGGTGTCGCGGACATCTTGGAGGCTGTCGTCGCGTATCCGGAGATCCGTAGCCGCGTGGCGGCTGTCGTCAGCGCAGCGGGAGCGGTTGGAGGCTCGCCGCTCGCCAACGATGCCGAGCAATATCAGGCTGACATGCTGCGGCACTTTCCGGGCGCGACTTGCACCTCGGGAGACGGCGGCGCCGTGCAAAGCCTGCGCCCCGCAACACGCAAGGCGTGGATGGCACAGAACCCACTTCCGAACGAGCTACGCTACTACTCGCTCGTGACGTTCCCTCAGCCGGAACGCATATCGTCGATACTAAAATCGAGCTACGACAAACTCTCGCGGGTCGATGCCCGCAACGACAGCCAGGTGATCTTCTATGATCAGGTCGTGCCCGGAAGCGCTCTCCTGGGCTATGTTAATGCCGATCACTGGGCATTGGCCGTGCCTGTTGCTCGAACACACACCATGATCGGCTCCCTGTTCGTCACGCAGAACGCTTACCCCCGCGAGGCGCTGACTGAGGCGATTCTGCGCTTTGTGGAGGAAGATCTGGCGACATCCGGAAAGTGAAACGGCGCACGTGCGCAATGCCGAACGCAGACTGACCCGCTGCCTAGAGGCAGCCGCTAACATCACCGCCGGTGTTGCCGCCTGTCCCGCTGCCTGCGCGGAAACCGACCGACGTTTTGCTGTTACCCGTCCACGACGGCCGCACGAGAGCGGCTGCGCCATTCGGAGGCTGCTGTCCTGGGACATAGACGTCCATCGCCTGGTTGTTCGCCACAATCACCTGCGATATGACCGTCTGTTGAGACTGGTCTGCCCATTTCTGGGCGATGCATTGCGAGACTGCGGGGACGGGCTGCTGGCTTTCTCCAAGCGATTGTGCGCTCGGCGGCATCGGTTGGCTTGCACAGGCTGAAACAGCGATGGTCACGACGAGAAGCGGTAACGGTTTCATTTCTTCACCCTCCAGTTGGATTTCCCGCTTCCGGGCGCGCAGGCGCGTCAATCTGTACGTCATCGCGGCGGGAAGCTTTGCGGCTCTGCGAGTTCGTACGACCCGACTCAAGCTCGAACGGAGCGGCAAACCAGCCGACTTGACATTGCCGTCAACAGGCCTGTTGACGTTGTCATGGCAATCTCCGAACAAAAGTACGTCAGGGAAAGAATAGGACTGGCGCACGCCGGCAGGTATTGGACCTTGGTTCAATGTCGCGGGGAGCGGCAATCTGGACTTGCCCCTGCAAGACCGGCTCATCCATCTCATCGAGACCTTATCGAGCAATATGAGGTTTTGATGAAGGCTGATCAGCAATGGACGCTGGAAGCGAGTTTTTTTAGTCAACACTGGAGAGATACGAAATAAGAACGTAAGCAACGATGGAAACGTTTGGATTACATACAGAGATCCCACGAAAATCTGCGCAAGAGCTGACGCTTCTGCGACCGCTAGTGGCAAAGGTAGCGGGGCTTCCGGCACGATCTACGCCATTGAAACTGCGGCATCATCACCTAAATAAGACTACACACAGTCGACAAGGTGAGAATCCTGGCTCACGGCAACTATTGACCACTCTTGGCCGGAGCTGCCATGGTCGTCTGCGTTGAATGCATCGGTGGTCCCCTTTTCCACCTCTGCACCCTACGGCGCGACCATTCCATTGTGAGGAAAACGAATATATTGAGCGCTTGGAGTCAACTTTCTTAGTCGATCACTTGTCGGGCACCGCCCAAGGTGGGTTCGCGTAGACATGATGCAGCATCGTGCGCCGAGCCGGGACCAGTACGAAGATCGACAACCACATGTTTCGCGCAACCGGCATCACCGCGTATCCGACGCACGCCACGCAGCGCTACAATCAAATCCCAACTTATATTCGACGTCGTCTGCGGGTCGAGCTTCGGTCATTCGATAGCGTTAGTTGAATGTCCCTTGATGGCCGACCTCTTACCGACGACACCCCGTACCTGGATCCCGATCGGTGCATCGCGCGGAGGACCGTAGCCGACCCACTGCCGCCGGTCGAACCTTCGTCCCTCAAGGGCAACTACTGGATGACGACGGTCATCCATGTCGGCGCATTGGCCGACAGGTACGCTCGAGGGTGGCTCGACGTGCACCCGTTGCGCGGGGTGATGACCACGCAGGACGAATTTGGGACCATCCATTGTCCACTGGAACAATAATTTTCTTGCGGCCTGGCGCGTTACCTCTACTCTGGAAAGGTGTGTTATTTGCTCATGGCCGCCAAACCACTCGCAAAGAGAGTTGCGACGAAATAAGGGGTGAGCATTTCAGGGTTCTCGGGATAAATCTCGTCCGTTGTTGGAGCAACTGCCCGATGAGATGTGGATCGGAGGAATTCATGGCGTTGGTCAAATGCAAGGAATTCGGGAGCGAGGCTCGCAGCAAGCCGACGAAGTGCGTCAAGTATGGCGCGCCCGGGGTAAAGCAGCAGACCGGCGCGAGAAAGATAAGGGGTGGCTTCGGGATTCTTATAGTCGGATCGTTGATCAGCGGGTGTTGCGTTTCGACCTATGGCGCCAAAGATGGCCACGACCCGATGAATCAAGCCCAGTCGTGCTGCAAGGACGACCTCCAATGTCTCGCAGAGAAAGCGATCGTTGCGGCCGACACCTATTGCAAGGATCCGATCGAGCGACTTGCGACGCACGCTGTGAGATGGACTGAGGCACCCAACGAGATGAAATTCAGTTACTTTCACTGGACCGATCAGCCGGGCGGCCCGATCACATACGTTGGCGATAAGGCCGAGTTCCAGAACGACGTCGGCACCTATACGCCGATCATTTACCAATGCGACCTTGCCAGTGATGGTCAGACAGTGCTTGGCGTCAATGCGACCGCTGGCAGGTTGCCGCGCTGACGACGTCCGGATCCAACCAGCGAATCGAATCATCCCATTCGGTCGTACGTGCACGCTTAATATCGTTCACTGCTGCGGAAGGCGCTATCGGGAACCGGATTAAGTATTGACTTGAATCGGTCATCCCGCATTCCGTACTCCCCGACGACACCACGGGCATAGACAGAGCGCGAAGGCCCGCCTTCTGGTTCCGAATTGATAATCATCTGAAAGGCCTCCTGGCCGCCCCGGAGAAAGTGGCCGCACTGAGTCGGATGACGACCGACCCAGATCCGACCCACAGCCGCCCTGTAGGCTACGATCACGCGATCACGAATGGCCGTTGCCCGGACAAAAGCCGACATCGTACGGTTTCATCCGACACGCTTCGCTAGTGTTCAGATTTGTATATGGCAGGACGGCTTAAATGGTAAGGGAACGATGTAACTCAGGCGGGCCACCCATCGCGTAGCGATCAGAGAGTGGCCGGCTACCGTCGATGTCGGTCACGCCGAGTGTTGCGCCGATCTCCGCGCCGATCAGCGCCCTGCCTGAAAGTGCCATCATGGACTCAAATTCATAGAGCGCGGCGATAGTGCGGCCTGTAAATTGTGGAGACTCGCGCTTTTGCTTGGGGCGCTTGTCTTCGAGGAGCGTAGCGAGATAGGCGCGGGCACGTTCGGTATCTAAACCGCCCATCCAGACGGAAACCACGGCGACATTGTATGGCCGTAGCTCCTTCGCCATATCGGCCGCCATTTTGTCCGCACCTGCCTTTTGGGCGCCGTAGGCCGGGTTCTGATGGTAGCTGACGGCACCGTAGTGTCCGGTGTTGACAATCAACCCACGGCCATTGGCAATCAGAAGCGGCGCAGCATAGTAGCTAGCCACGTAGTGCGAGCGCAGGCCGACAGTAATCACATCGGCCGTATCCAACGGCTTCTGCCAGAAGCCGCCTTGAGCGGGTGCGCCAACCTTTGCAGCGTTGTTCACGAGGATATCGAGACGGCCGTGTTGACGACGGATCTCGGCGAAGAAATCTGCCACTGCCAGATCGTCTGCGTGATCGAGCACAACTCCTATTCCTGTCCCGCCTGCGCGAGACACGAGTTCGGCTGTTTCATCTACTGAACCGCCGAAGGGCGTTTCGCCCCCAGTGGCACTGCGCCCGGTGACATAGACCGTGGCCCCGGCTTCTCCAAGCGCGATCGCGATGCCCTTTCCGGCGCCTCTGCTCGCACCCGTCACCACTGCGATCATCTTTGCTGTCATCGATCCTCCTGCGCACTGCACGACGCCTTATTGCGTCGGACTGTCATCAGTTCCAGCAGTCTAGTGCCTGTCGGCTTTGTTGATTAGTGACATAATTTTGTATGAAATCATGAGCGAGACTCAACAATGAACCGCGAGGATCTGGCCGATCTGCTAACTTTTGCAACCATCGCCGAGGAATCCAGCTTCACGCGTGCAGCCGCGCGGCTCGGTGTTTCCGCTTCTGCTCTCAGTCATTCCATTCGCTTGCTGGAGGCGCGCCTCGGCGTCAAGCTGCTCAATAGAACCACAAGAAACGTCGCACCGACCGCTGCGGGAGAAAAGCTGTTGAGCCGGTTGCGGCCCGCTTTCATCGAGATCGGGGCAGGCTTGACCACGCTTGCGGACAATCGAAGCCGGCCAGCAGGCCGTGTCCGTATCAGTGTTCATCGCACGGCAGCGCTTATGTTCGTCGTGCCGAAGCTCACACAACTTCGGCGCGACTATCCTGAGGTCGTAGTTGAATTGTCGGTAGATGATTCCTTGGCAAACATCGTCGCGGCTGGCTTCGACATGGGCATCCGAAATGGCGAACTATTGGCTAAGGACATGGTGGCAGTTCGCATCGGTGCTGACTACCGAACCGCGGTGGTTGCATCGCCCTCGTACCTGAAGAACAATGCCGCGCCGCTCACTCCGGACGATGTGGCCGGCCATGCATGTCTGGGATATCAACGACCAAGTTCGAAGGCCCTCCATTTCTGGGACTTTGAGCGAGAGGGCCGATCCGTCCAGGTGCCAGTCGATCCGGTCTTTATCTCCAATGACAGCGATATCCTTATCCATGCCGCCCTGGCGGGAAACGGCCTCGCCTATGTTCTCAAAGAACAGGTGCAACCCCACCTGAAGTCAGGCACATTGACGCAAGTGTTAGAGGGATGGTCTGTCACGCTAGCGGGAAGCTTCCTCTATTATCCCGACCGACGCCAACTTCCGGTCGCTGTACGTGTCGTCATCGACTCGCTTCGTTATCGTTCTTGATTTGGTATGAGACATTAGCTCCCGGTCCGGATGTTGCGGAATAAATGTCCATTGCCGACCCAGCTGCGGTCATTCGAATAACGCCGGTAACTGACCGCTCCTGGCCCGGTTGCAATCGTTGATTGAGCGCGACTGGCGGGCCAGCGGCTCGACCTACGCCTCTCGCTTGCTTCGCCCATACAGCAGGAGCATCGCCGCGATCACCACGCCGTAGATGATCTGACGCCCCGCCTCCGGCATCTGCGCGACCGAGAGGATCGATTGCAGCAGTGTGATGAGGATCGCGCCGGCCACCGTGCCCAGGTATGAACCCCGTCCACCCAGAATCGACGTGCCGCCGAGCACGACCGCCGCGATCGCCGGCAACAGGTAAGCATCGCCCATCGACTGTGCGGCCTTCGACGCATAGCCCGCGAGCAGCACGCCGCCGAACGCGGCGAACGCGCTGCACACAGCGAAGGCGGTCACCGTGACGAGCCGCGTATCGATGCCAGAAAGATACGCCGCGCGCTCGGTGTTGCCGATCGCGTATAGCGCGCGGCCGAAGGTCGTGCGCGACAGCAGGAACATCGTGGAGCCGCCGATCACCACCCACAGCGCGACGGCATTCGGCACGCCCGGTACGAGCCAGCCCGCCGCGAGCCAGCGCATCACCTCCGGCGCGGAATCCTGCGGCGACGATCCGCCCGTATAGACAATCATGATGCCCTGCGCGACCGCATTGGTCGCAAGCGTCGCGATCATCGACGGAATGCGCAGCAGTGCGACGAGGATGCCGTTGACGATGCCGATCAGCACGCCGCAACCGATCCCGACCGGAATCGCGAGGACGCGCCCGAGATCGCCGTGCCCCGCGACCGCGCACGCCATCATCGCGCCGACGGTGATCGTCCACGGCAGCGACAGGTCGATGTGGCCGAGCAGGATCACCATCATCAGGCCGGTCGCAATGATGCCGAGGAATGCGCCGACCTTCAGTTGCAGCAGGATATATTCCGGCGACGTGAAGTTGCGCGAAAACATCCCGCCGACGAGCAGCAGCGCGACGATGCACGCGAATGCGATCACGATCGGTTTGTCGATTCTGCGGGTGAGCCTCGACACGAACGTGGTCCGGCCGGTCGCGGAAGCGTGGCTCATTGAAACCACTCCAGACGGTTGCGCACCCTGAACAATCCGCACGCGCCGATCGCGACAGCAAGCAGAAGAATCATGCCCTGAAATAGCGGCTGCCACAGCGCATCGACGTTGAACACGAACAGCAGATCGCCGATGCAACGGAACGCGAATGCGCCGAAGATCGCGCCGATCGCGCTGCCCTTGCCGCCGAGCAGCGACACGCCGCCGATCACTATCGCGGCGATCGAAAACAGCGTGTATGAGTTCGCGCTGCCGAGGCTCGCGTCGCCGGTGTCCGTGAAGAACGTCAGAAACAGGCCGCCGACTGCCGCGAGCAGGCCGGCCAGCGTATAGCTCGCGAACTTCGCGCGGCGGATCGGCATGCCGGACAGGAAAGCCGCGGGTTCGGACGATCCGGTCGCGTATGCCGCTCGCCCGATCGCCGAGCGTTTGAAAGGAATCCAGACGATCACGATCGCGGCGAGCAGAATCACCAAGCTCGCTGGCAGAACGCCGGCGACCTTGCCCGTCAGTGCGTCGGCGAGGTCCTCGTTGATCGATCCGCCGGGCACAGGGCGCAGCAGCAGCGCCAATCCGTAGTAGACGGCGCCCGTCGCAATCGTCGTCACGATCGGCTGCAGCCGGCCGAAAATGATGATCACGCCGTTCAGCGCGCCGCACAGCGCACCCGCCCCGAGCACGCCGGCGATGCCGAGCGCGCTGTGCAGCGAGTCGCCCGTGACGATCCACGACCCGATGCAATTCGTCAGCACCAGCGTCATGCCGATCGACAGGTCGATGCCGGCGGTCAGCACGACGAGCGCCTGCCCCATCGAGACGAGCGCGAGTAGTACCGCTTTGTTCGCTGCCGTCTGAAATACGTTGGCCGACAACGCCGACGGATAGTTGACGAGATAGATCGCGAACATCAGCACGAACAGGCCGAACGCGAACACCGCTCCGCGATTCTCCGCATACCAGTAACGCAGCCCGCTCATAGCGCCACTCCCGTGGAAGGCACAATCTGTCCGACGGGCAGGTCGAGAGCACTGGCAATCAGGTTCTGCTCGGTGATCGCCGAGCCGACGAGTTCCTTCTTGATCCTGCCTTCGTACAGTACGAGCACGCGGTCGCAGCAGCCGATCAGCTCGTCATAGTCGGTCGAATAGAAGACGATCGCGGCGCCTTCGTCGGCAAGACGCCTGAGCAGCTGGTAGAGCTCCTGCTTGGTGCCGACGTCGATACCGCGCGTCGGGTCGCTGAGCAGCAGGATTCTCGGCTGCCGCATCAGCCACTTCGCGATGACGACCTTCTGCTGGTTGCCGCCCGACAG
The DNA here is from genome assembly GCF_046026985.1 of Paraburkholderia sp. RL18-101-BIB-B. Taxonomy (NCBI): domain Bacteria; kingdom Pseudomonadati; phylum Pseudomonadota; class Betaproteobacteria; order Burkholderiales; family Burkholderiaceae; genus Paraburkholderia; species Paraburkholderia sp. RL18-101-BIB-B. The sequence continues at coordinate 27,423 of NZ_JARESV010000065.1, read as the reverse complement.
CGAGCCCACGGGCGCGTCGAGGCTGAACGACTTGATCGCAAGCAGCTCCATCATCTGCTCGACGAGCGACTGCTGGCGGTCGCGATCGATTATGCCCGCGGTGGACATGCGATCGAGTGCGGCAAACGACAGGTTCTCGCGTACCGACATCGGCAACATCAAGCCTTCGGTCTTGCGGTCCTCGGGTATCAGCGCCATACCGATTTCGTTGGCGCGTGCGGCCGTCGGGCTCCCGATCGACACGGCTTTGCCGTTGATCTCGATCTTGCCAGCGCAGCCGCGCAACACGCCAAACAGCGCGAGCAGCAGTTCGCGCTGGCCTTGTCCGTCGAGGCCGCCCAGTCCGAGGATTTCACCGGACTTCAACGAAAAGCTGATGCCCCGCAGCGTGTCGCTCCATGCGAGATCATGACAGGCGAGAACCGGCGCGGTGCTGCGGGCGTCCGCGGGATGGTCCGCCGGTTTGGTCGCGGGTTTTGCAGGAAACGCATGCTGGTACTTCCGGCCGATCATCATTTCGACAACCTCATTGTCGGAGCGCGTGCCGGCTTCGAAGCTCATCACATGGCGACCGTTCCGGTAGACCGTGCATTCGTCCGCGAGCGCCTTCACCTCGTGCATGCGGTGCGAGATGAACAGCAGCGCGAGCCCCTCTTCGCGCAGGCGCTTGAGCACCTCGATCACGCGCGCGACGTCGGCCGCGGTCAGCGCCGAGGTGGCTTCGTCGAGGATCAGAATGCGCGGCGCGTGTGCCAGCCCCTTCGCGAGCTCGACCATCTGCTGGCGCGACAGCGGCAGGTCCCGGACTTTCGCAAGCGGATTGATGTCGGCGGCGCCCGCTCGCGCGAGCGCCTCCTCGGCCTGGCGGCGTTGGGCCCGCCGGTCGATCATCCCGAAACGTCGCGGCGGGTTCGCAGCGTAGATGTTATCCGCCACGCTCAAGTCGGGGATCAGCGACAGTTCCTGATACACGCAGACGATACCGGCCGCGTTCGCCTCGGCAGGCGACGCGAACGAGACCTCCCGGCCATCGAAATGCATCGTGCCCTCGTCCGGCTGCACGACGCCGGACATCACCTTCAGCAACGTGGACTTGCCCGCGCCGTTCTCGCCGAGGATCGCGTGAATGCGGCCTCTGCGCACCGTGAGTTCGGCGTGATCCAGCGCGACGGCGCCGCCGTAGCTTTTCGACACGCCAGACATCTGAAAGAACGGCTGCTCTGCATCCTGCAGCATGCTTCGTCTCCGGTCACAGCGCGGGCCATCATCCGGTCACTGGTTGCCCTGGTTCTGCTTCATGATTTCCTGCGCAGAGAAATTGATGCCGCATGTCGGAAACGAGTTGCCGACGAAAAAGTTGTCGGAGTCGTTCGGAAAATAGTTGACGCCCGACTTCAGCATCGAATCGTCGGTGACGTCGAGCGGCAGCTTGATCGCCACGGGAATCGTCTGGCCATCCAGTGCAGCGAGTGCCGTCTTGATTGCCACGGCCACCTGCGCGGGCCCGGTGCCCGCCGACGTGCACTTCAGGCCCTGGCTCCCATACTGCGCGCAGAACTTGCGAAAGCCGTTCTCCGTCTCGCCGCCGAAAGGCACGAACGGGTGTTTCGCATCGATCATCGCGCGCACGACGCCCGTGTCGCCGCCTTGCGCCGATATGCCGTCGAAATGACCCTGCACGGCAATCGCGTCGGCGGCGACCTTTTGCGCGACCCCGTCGTCCCACTTGCCGTAGACCTGGACGACGTTCCACTTCTTGCCGGTGTCGTCCAGCGTTTTCGTGAAACCATTGTGCCGGTCCGTGTCAACCGACGTGCCCGCCACCCCGCGAACTTCGAGCACCTTGCCTCCGTTCGGCAGATGGCCCGCGAGCCATTTGGCCCACAGCGCGCCGAGCCCATACTGGTCGACGTTGACATTGATCGCGTCTGCGCTGTCGAGCGTGTTGTCGAAAGCGACCAGCACCACACCGGCGTTCTTCGCGCGGCGGATCGCGGGGCCGAATGAGGAGGGATTCTGCGCGTTCACGATGACGGCGTCATAGCCGGCATCGATGAAGTTGTTGACGGCCGAGATCTGCGCCGGAACGTCCTCGCCGGTCGAGACGACCTTGAATTCCTTGAGCTTGGCGGCAACGGCCGGTTGCGCGGTATAGGCCTTGGCCGTCCTGATCATCTGGATACGCCAGGTGTTCGCGATATAGCCGTTCACGAGTGCGATCCGGTAAGGCCCGTTCTTCTTCGGATACTTGATGAACTTCGTGTCGCTCTTCCAGGGGACCATGCAGGTGGGATCGCTGGGCGGCCCTGAAACGATCGAAGCCTGCGCGAAAGCCCCGCTTGCGCAGAGCGCCAATGCGGCGCTCGCCGCCGCTCGAAGCACGTGGATTCCTGAAAGCATGTTGCCTCCTTTTTGTTCGATTGGACGTACCGATTGCCTGCGCACATGGCTGGTCGTGGACTGCCGGCACCGTGTGCGTGAAGCACGGAACCTTGCGGAGTTGCTATAGCGGGACTGGATCGGACTTGCAGAAGGAGCTTTTCAATGGCGCCTCCTCGAAGCGAAAAGAAGGGCATGCGTATACGCGTTCCTGTCTGACAGTACTGGCATACCAATCCACGCGCGATAGTGGTTTACCAGTGAGTCCAACGCACTGGGCTACCGGGCTGAAACCCTTGGTGGATAAGGACTGGGCTGCCGTGGATGGAGGCGGCGCTGCACGGGGATGGGGGGGCCATTTTGACGAGTTCAGCGGTCGCCCGGTGGCTTCGACCCTTTCGAGAGCCGCAGATGGGCGATCTTTCGCACACGTCAACTGCGCCGACGCGGTCGCGCCGACCGGGCCCGGCTATCGACCCAAAGACCGCAATGGCCGACTTGCTCACGTTCGATCATCTGGCGGGCATCGGAGCGAACGTTGGAATGACGCCTTCGCATATTGCGTCAACGGCAGCTAGTGGCCGAGGCCGGTCCGATGCTGAATGGATAATCGATCCGCCGCAGGTCGCTCGGCGTCCGGCTCAGGTCGACCCACAGAAGTCTTTCACAACAAGCCGGAAGCGGACGTCCCACGCAATGGAGGCCGCATCGGACGTGTCTCACCGGCTTTGCGTCGATGCGACGGCGAACGCGCCTTGGGGATACGATTCCAATGGGGGTATCGTCGGCGCAGTATGGCGAATCGCTTTCACACGCTCGCCGTCGCCATAGATCCTGGACAGTACTTCGCACATCCTCTTCGGCTCAAGGCTCACCACGTCGAATGGTGGGACGCCGATCTGCATGTTCCTTCCCATGAGTCGAATCATCGGTGCTACGTGGTGCTTTGCCGATTCGCCCGAACAAGAGATGCCCCACGCAAGCTCATAGCGTCGAGCGCGAGTCGTCGACTGAAGTCCCCTACGCCTGGCAAGACTGAGAAGATGGCCGGCGTACTCGGCGTGCACCCACTCATGCGGCGGGTTGCCGCCGATACGGACCGGTTGACGCCCGCCGAAGTGAAACGGCCCCGACTGGCACCAGCGGCAGGTCCGATACCCGAGGCGGTCTCCGGCGCACAGTGCGCCAATGGCCTTCGCCAGCTGGTATCGCGGCAACCGGTGCCATTCCCGGCCGGAAAACGGTTTTCTGGCGTCAGGCGCGTAATCTAAAGTGGAATTTCCCGCCTGCGCTGCATGGACGTGCCGTCCCGGCACCGCTGGCCAGCGCGCTGGAGACCCGCCATGCCGCGCCCCGCTGCCGTCACCCGTGACGACATCCGTGCTGCCGTCCTCGCGAGGGGTTGTCCGTCGCTCGCCGACGCGAAACGCGACCATCCCGTCGTATTCGCGCTGCTGCTCGATGACGATGCGGCCGTCGAGTACTGGGAGCGCGGACGGCTCAGGGTGGTTGCCTCCGATCGCGCAGCGGCGCCCGCCACGGTGCTGATCCGCCTGCTGAAGCAGCACCGGCGCTTCAGGTTCGCCCCCCCGGACGAGCCGGGCCCGGCGGAGAGCGCAGAAGCGCCCACGCCCGCCATCGCGGTACCGGAAACGACCAGCCCGTCGGCCGGCCCCAACGTCTGGCTGACTACGCTTGCGCCAAGCGCGGATCCATCCGGCCGCGTTTGGCTGGCGCGCGCGGGACGCTTCGTCAACGAAATGCTTCAGCCGTCGGAAAGGAAGCGCTGGACCGAACGCCGCCTGAAGTGCCCGGCGGGTGAGAGTGCGGGCACCGGCTCCGCCGTATGGTTGCTCACAGAACTTCGTAGCCCAAAGGGCGAGCAATCCCGATAGCGCTCGCTCCGTCTGGTTTGCGGTGTGTATCGTGGCGAAGCCGATAAACGGTCACCAAATGCGGCGAAAACAACGCGCTTCGGCTCACACTTTTCTTCTGCCTGCTTGACTGCAGCTCTCGCGGTTACGCAGCGCGATGGCGGAACCTGGGGCGGTTCAATGGCCATGCCCGCCTCCGTGCCCGCCATGACCGCCCCAGTGGCCATGTCCACCACCCCAGTAGCCGAAGTTGAACGACACCGACGGCCCCCACCAGCCGGGCCAGCCATACCACGGGTAGGGAGGATAGTACGCAGGGTAGTAGGCGGGCACGACGTACATGGGCGCCGGGAAGACATACGCGGGTTCACTCGGCGATGCGGGCGGGATGTTCTGGGCGTCCGCGCCGTTCGACAAGCCGTAGCTTTGAGCAGGGACTTCGTGCTGGGTAGCGACACCAGGAACGGCGGGATAGTATCCGTATGGATAATAGCCGGGGCCGACGTAGTAGCAGCCGGACAGCGCAAGCAGTGCAAGGGCGCTACCGCCGCGCGCCGTTGCCGGGAAGGGCTTCATGACATGCTCCTGTCTCGTCGCGACGCCACGATGTGATGCGGCGCGCACTTACGAGCATACTTCAGCGCTGGAACAGAGGAAATGGAGCGCGTACGGGCGGATGCCGGACTGACCCCAGCCACGATGCCTGAGGAGGAAGCAGTGTTCCAGGCGGCACTTGCCCGCTACGAAAAGCCCGCTGGCGGAGCTTACCCGGAGGGTGGTCTCGTTCCCACCTGAAACTGTCCTTCGCCTCTTCCTGCCAATTGAGTCCTTGCCATTCTCTGCACCGGTAGGCGCTCGCTGCCGCCCTCCGTCTGTACCCTCACGGGGACGGTGAATTGAGCAGCGAACGAAGGAAACACAAACCTGAGTGCCCCGGACTAAAGCTTCCGTTTGTCTCTGGTTCTTTCCTGGTGCGAGCAGCAGTGCATCAGGACGTCGAGCCTGGCTGGGGCCAAGGCCAACCCTTCTTCTCGTCGGGCGCATCCCACTCAGTAGCTGGCGCTGCCCCGACAGACGCTTCGACCGGACTCGCATCCTCAGCGGCATCGAGCGTCAGTCCGGACGGGGCGTCCGCTTTTATTTCGGGAAGCCCAGCTCCATACCACTTCACCCTCTTCTGCATGTGGGCGACATACGCCTTCCAGCCGTCGCGGTTGCCGTCAAAGAGGTCGTGCTGAACGGTTGACCCCAGCAAATTCCTGTTGAGCTCAGAGTCAAGCAGCTCTTTTGGCCACAGGAAGAATGCGCTGGCAACGCGTGCGCTGAACTCGGCTACCGTCATCTTCGGGGCAAGCGCCCGGAGGAACCCGAAGTCCTGCAACGAATCTTGCTCCTTCGCAAGTTGAGCCACCAGCGCATCCGGCCGACCTGCCCTGGTCAAACAGCTCAAAGCTTCGAGCATGTCCCCGAGGTGAAGCAGCAGTTCTCGTCTATCAAGTCCGTCATCCATTGCAGAATCTCCATTCTTTGCGCCCCTATGAATGATACTAGCCGCTCTCACGGTGACGGCCAGCGAGCGCGTTGCGCATCGTTCGAGGACGGGGATGGTCGACGGTCCACGGCGGCGGGATGTCGACGCTGCCTGCCCTGGACCCTGCTTCAGTCTGGAGGGAAGCGGGCAAGCTGCGCATGCCTTGATCGATACGACCACGGCGCCGAAGGCATGAGAGTCGCGCAGTTTCCAGCACCGACAAAGCGCACGCACCGAAGAACACTTATTTTTTCGTGGCAGGTCGTGCGGATGTCTGCAGACCCTGGTCATCCGCTCCAAGCCTAATCAGAAACTGCTCAAGCTTGCTTGCATTGCCGGGCTTGGGCACATGGACATCCAAGTGCTTTTCGAGGGCTGCCTCCTGCCTGCGTCATCGGCATGACCGGTAATCGCCACAAGGGTCGTCGCGGCAAGGCGCTGGAAACGCCGATTCACAGGTTGCGAAGGTTCTGTCCGAGTCAGCCTGGCGAATGTCTTGCACATCTGCAGCAACTCCCTACGCTGGTGAGCATGCTTGGGGTACTCCGCTCAGTATCCGGGCAAGCCGTTGGGTGTGAGGTTACGCGTGAGCATACGCTGTCAAGGCGCAATTCCTGTGTTGAACCGAAAGCAGTGACTGCGGGTAAACGTGGAAGTTTCCCGAACAGGTTTCCGCCGATACGGAATCAATGGTAAGCACTGAATTGATGGAAACTTCGCATTAGTGGTGGCCGCGGACAACTTGAGGTCGACTTGTAGTTGCATGTCGGTGCTTCGTTCACAATAGCCTGAAAGAACGGCGCGATTCAAGGAGGCGTCCGCCCGAGTTCGCAATAACAAGAACCTGAGAGAAGACAATTGGGACAGCCATCCGAGAAGCCGCCTACCCGGTCGAGCACACTGGTCGAAACAATGCTGCCACCAGGCTGGGACAACGCTGTCCGGGCCATGGTGCTCGCATTGGCGGTGACGACGGCGACGAGCCTGGTCAGCAGGGCGCTCAAGGCAACAGCTGGAGAAATCGGTCCAATCTGGTTGACCAATGCCGCCCTCCTTGCGCAAATATTAGTGGCACCGCACAGACAGCGATGCTGGGCATTTGCCGGGGGCTTACTGGGCTATCTAAGCGCCGGCCTTCTGGTTGGTGAACGTCTATTCGTGTCCGTCTCATATTTGTGCGCCAACCTCCTCGAGGTGCTGGTGGCGTTGGCATTCGCCCCGCCTATCTCAACGGTCGCCGAACTGCTTCGTCCAAAGCCTCTCGTGAAATTCATGGCCGGTGCAGTGTTGCTCGCGCCGGCTGTGTCCGGGCTGCTTGTGACGTCCATGCTGCACGAACAGCTGGTCGGCCATCTGCTGCAAAACTTTTGCAACTGGTTCCTCTCGGATGCCTTGAGCCTCGCCATATTGACGCCCGCCGCCATCGTCTTCTGGACCGGGGAGGTGACCCAACTGCTGCGTGTCGAGCGTCGGCGAAGGACGGGGTGCCTCCTGCTCCTGGTTTGCGTCATCACGACCGGCGTATTCGGGCAAAATCACTTTCCGCATTTGTACTGGGCGCTTCTGCCCATCGTGTTACTGGCGTTTCAGGCAGACATGGCAGGCTTGATGGTCGGGTTGCTCCTGTGCCTGGGGATTGCGGTGTCGTTCACTGTTAGCGGGTCGGGACCGCTATGGACCTTTCCCTATGGGAACATGCACAGCCGCGTCTTTGCGGTCCAACTTTTTCTCGTCGCGGCAATGGGCATTGCCTTACCTATCAGCGCCACGCAGACGGGGCGTAGCCGCCTCCTTGCAATGTTCCGTGACCTCGAGCAGCGATATCGGATAGTGGCAGAGAACGCGACCGATATCGTCATGAGCATGGCGCCCGATGGCAGGCTCACCTACGTTTCACCACGCGCTACGGCGGTGATAGGAATTGCCCCTGAAAACCTTGTTGGTTTGCACCTCCCGGACCTGGTTCTGTCCGACGACCGCGATGCCCTCGCTGCGACAATTAGGAGCATGGCGATGGGTGCGGCCGAGGCTTCCCAAGTGATTCGCTTCCAGCGCATAGATGGCCAGGTGCTGTGGATGGAATGCACCTTCGCCATGTCATCGAAAGGTTTCGCGGCAAGCCCTCAGGAGCTCACGGCGACAGCGCACGACATTACGGAGCGCCGGGCGGCAGAGGAACGCCTCGCAGATGAGCGAAGTCAACTGCATGCGTTTGCCTTCCGGGACGGACTGACCGGCGTTTTTAACCGTCGGTACTTCGACCGCGAACTGGCACTTCAATCGCAGCCGGAGTTCTGGAAAGAAGGCCGCAGTTTTGTCGCGATTGTCATGGTCGATATCGACGGATACAAGAGCTACAACGACCGATACGGTCATCAGGCTGGCGATGAATGTGTGCGCGCAATAGCACAAGCTATTGCATCCTCGGCGAAACGTCCTGGAGACACAGTCGCGCGCTACGGTGGGGATGAGTTTGCATTGATTCTGAAGGAAACCGACCCGGACGGAGCGCGCGTAGTTTCCGAGCGCATCCGGCAGGCCGTTGAAAGTCTCCAGATTCCACATGGCGCTTCCGCCGCTGGTATTGTCACTGTCAGTTGCGGAGTGGCGGCGCAACAAGTGGACAGTGGCGGAGACAGCCTTAACCTGGTTGCAACCGCGGATAGAGCGCTATATGCGGCAAAGCGGCGAGGACGCAACCAGACTTGTGTGGCCGGGGCCGACGACAAAGATGGCCCAGGATTGTGACGCGGACAGTGCATAGCAAACCACGGACAGCGGCCCTCTGTACTTGACGTGGCGAGTGCGGGCAAGGATGTTGCCGAGCGCGCAGAGCATCGGCCGTCTGGCGCTGGCAAACTTTAAGGCATTTGTTGCTCAGTTTTTTTAGGCATCGTGCTGTCATCGTGAGTCATGCCAGGCATATCCATATGCGCCGTGTCCATGTCGGTCTCCGGTATCATTGGATGATTTGATGCGAGCAAGCCGTATTCCCTGAACTCAGGATGAGGCTCGTTCCTTGCAAAGTGGCCCATTTGCGCTGTACCGTCGACCTGCAAAGGGTGGCCACGTCGCCAGGAATGGCTTCGCGTGCAGGCGCCCATTCTCGCGCTCACAAAATATTGACCTCGAGAGTTTGCGGCCTCGGTGAGACAGCGTTTGCAGATCGGACAATGAGCGGCATTGGCACCTCCTGCGTGACGACGTCTAGTTGTATAGCAGAAAGCCACGGCAGAGCCAAGCGCCCAATCAATGGCTACGCGGTCGTTGGAATGACGGCCTTCTGTGTTGCGCGAACGGCACCTATTGTCCGAGTGCTCCCAATCACCGTTCGGCCGATGCTCCCGTACCTCAAATGGCAGCACCCGACCCTTCAATGACGTTCAAACCCGCGATTGGCGCATCGACGACCTGTGCACGCTAGAACGTATAGGCGACGCTCAGGAAGACGTTAAGTGGATTGAGCCGGAGCGTCGATCTGGAAACGATCTGCGTTCCCGTTGCGGTCTGCCCGTATAACGTAAGGTGGGTCTTCACCGGAACGTAGCCGAGAGAGGTTCCGACCGACCAGTGTTTTGTAATCGCGTAATTTGCCCCGACCTCGAATACAGGATTCCATGATGAACTGAGTGTCGCACGTGCCGAGCCGCCTGGGCCAAGGCTATCAGTGACAAACTGGCTATTGGTTGTCCGAACCTGGGTGAACCACGTATAGTTCACGCCGAGCCCTATGAACGGACGGAATTTTGATTCGGCTGAAAACAGGTGGTATCGAACTTCGATGGCGGGCGGCATCGGCTTTGTCGTGCCGAGGTTGCCGTACTTCTGTAGCGTCCCGTCGCCAACCAGATCCACTTTCATCGGTAATCCGAAAAGCATGGCGACACCAATGTTGTCCGTGATGTAGTACTCGGTGGTAATTCCCACCGTATCCGTCGAGCTGGCATGCGCTCCGCTACCAGATAGCTGCTGATTCACCGCTACGCCGCCAATGCTTTCCACGGTCAGTGGCGTTGCGTCGCCCTGTGGTGCAATGTGAAGCCATCCTGTCGACAGCGTTATGCTTCCGGCAGACTGCGCATGGGCATCGTCGATAACCGCGGCCGAGCAGATGCAAGCCGCCATACCGATCGAACTGATTACGCGTTTGTAATTCCTCATGTCTCTCTCCTGTCGCTATGTCTGGAAATTTTTATGAATCATTGGTGTTGCGGCTGACTCTGCTTAATTGATTGCTTTATTCCTTTGGTACAGCTAGACATGCCACACACTCCGATCGCCCTGCACCCTGGTAAGCGTGCATGGCCACGCGTTCCGTCTCAGGTGGGAACACGCACCACGTGCCGTCGCGGTGCCGGAAGAAGAAGAATCCAAGCGGGCCTGTCGGCAGCAGTAGCTCGATGCGCACGCACGGTCTCTGATTCGAACGTGCACGGCTGAATCGGGTAACCCGAACCGGCGTCGAAGAAGTCGGCCCGAGCCATTTTTCAACCTGCGAACGCAAAGACCTTTTTGATGTAACGCCCATACTTTCCTTCCACACAATTAGGGTTCCTGATTTATAGGCACCGGCAAGCATTTGAATCGTGTCATCGCGTCGCGTAAGCCTGACTAACCTTTAATCCGGGCGCATGACCGAACGCGTCCCTTTGATGTCGTGGCTCGTCTCACGTTGGGCTGCCCTGCGCATCTGTCGCTGCCGGGTCCGTCCCCGTCGCCTGCTCCGCCTTTGGCTGTCTCCCGTCGGCCGAGATCGAAAATGCGAACGGAAAGCGTCCGAGCGCGGAAGTCGCCAATGCTTCGAACGCGGGGTCGCCAAGTTCGACGTGAAGTGAAATTCCGCGCGAGGTGTCATCAATGAGGCTAACGGTTGCATCCTCGACGCCAGCTTCTACGAGGGCTGACTCCAGGGCGTCTGCCGTTTCGCGCCGTTTCAGCGCCGGCTTGAAGATCTTGCCGACGCCCGTCAGCGGCATCGCATCCACGATTCGTATCCCCTTTGGCAACGCGGCGCGTTCGTTGATCTCGTGACGCAGAAACTCGGCCAATTCCGCTTCGGTTGCCATTGTGCCCGGCTTCAGCTGGACATAGGCAACCGGCAACTCGCCCGCGTGCATATCGGGACGGCCTACGGCTGCGGCGATCTGTACTGCGGGATGGCGATGCAATGGTTCTTCGATTGCCGCGGGGTCGATGTTGTGTCCGCCCCGGATAATCAGCTCCTTCTTCCGGCCGGTGAGCCAGAAGTAGCCGTCGGCGTCGCAGCGTCCCAGATCGCCGGTAATGAGCCAGCGGCCGCCCTCACCAGTCTCCATCCAGATGCCACTGTTCTGCCCCGGCCGGGTATAGCCAGCGAACACGTTCGGTCCGGAGATAACCAGCTGGCCGACCTCATCCGCAACGCAATCCCGTACATACCGGCCGCTCTCATCGATCACCACGGCTTTCATGGCCTGACCGGGCAGACGAAGACCAATCGAACCGACCCTGCGCTCGCCAAGCGGTGGGTTCACGCTGCTAACGCAGGTGCCTTCCGTGAGGCCGTAGCCCTCGAGGATTCTGATTCCTGTGCGATCCTGGAAGGTGCGAAGCAATTCGACCGGCATGGGGGCGGCACCGCACAGTCCATACTCGAGCGAACTGATATCCCGTTCGCCAACCGGAACGTCCAGCAGCGAGCCGTACAGTGTCGGGACACCGCTGAAGAAGTTGATGCGGTAATGCTCGACGATTTCCCAGAAGCGCTTGACGACGCCTTCGCCCCGATAACCTTGCGGTGTGCCGAGCACGACGTGGGCACCACGCGAGAACGCCAGCAGACCTGTCACCATCACGGCGTTGACGTGGAAAAGCGGCAATCCGCAGAAAATCGTTTTTCCCGGACCGATGCTTTCGCCGAAGAATTGACCTGCGTTCCACGCATTGGCCACCTCGTTGCCGTGCCGGCGAATTGCAATCTTTGGCAGCCCCGTGGTGCCGCCTGTGCAGAAGAAGGACGATACATCGTCGAGGCTCACTCGACGCGTGCTGCTGAGCGCCTCCCCGTCCTCCCTCGCGATTGCGGTGCTGAAATCGTGTATCCCAACATGCGAAGGAACGGCACTGTGAACGCCGCCAGGACCATGCAGTCTTGAACACTCTCCATGTTGCAGCATTCGGGCCGCGAATCGCTTTTCGCCCGGCATGCGGTCGGCCAGATTCACGAGCACCAGTTCCTGCAGGCAAGGGGCTTTGTGCAGTACCGCTTGCACCTTCTGCCAAAGGTCAGTTTCGGGGAACGGCGCCAAGGTTACGAGCACGCTCGCGCATGAAGCGTTGAGCAATTCACCGATGGCTTCGCTCTCAAGCAGCGGATTGATCGCGCAGACGATTCCGGCAGCTTCCCCGCCCCAGATCACAAAATGCGTTTCAGGAAGGTTGGGCAGGACGTATGCGACAACTGAGTCGCGCTGTACTCCCAGGCGTGCAAGCATGTTGGCGGTTCGCGTGACATCGTGCACCAGTTCACTATACGTCCAGCACTCGGCATTCCTGTAGTCGTCGGCCGTTGCAAAGAACGAAAGTGCGGGCGCAGACGGATTGAGGGCCGCGCCCCGACAGATCATCTCGTAGGTACTCGACGGAAGATCCGCTGGTTGCCTCCGCGTTTCAATGGCAAGGACATCGTGTACGTTTGCGACGCCTGTCATGCTGCCTCTTCCACGACGACGTTACGCTGTACGCCCAGATTGATCGAGCGGTCAGAGCTGGCGATATACGCCTCCACGACGTCACCAACCCGCAGGTACTGTGGCCTCTCCTCCTGCATCTTCAGGAAGAGACGCCATTTTTCCGCTTCAGGCAGCTGCGCCGCAACGCGCTGCTTTTCGGGCGACGGAACGCTCAGCGCACAGCCGGACGGCGTCCCGGTCGCGAGCAGGTCGCCAGCGCGCAGGTCATGTATGCCGGAAAGCTCCGTCAAGGTCTCTGCCGGGCCGTAGACGAGACCCGCAGTGGAGTCATTCTGGCGGACAGTTCCGTTTACCGTCAGCGTCAGCACAAGCTCATTCAGCTTTGGAATATCCTGTTTCTCCAGCAGGCAAAGGTAAGGGCCGACAGGGCCAAACGTGCGATAGCTCTTGCCCTTGTAGAACTGCATCTGCGGAATCTGGATGTCGCGCGCGGAGTAGTCGTTCACGATCACGGCGCCGGCGATGTACTCATGCAGGTTGTCGTCGGTGACGGTCTCGCGGGACGTAACGTCGCGTTTGAGGACGAGACCGAGTTCGATCTCATAGTCGAGGAACCGGACTTCATTTGGCTTCACGACGGCCGAGTCGGCTGGAACGATGCAGCTCGTCGCCTTCGTGAAGATCATGTTGAATTTCTTCACATCCGGGTCCATGCCGGACTCGATCATATGCTGGCGATAATTCGCGCCCTGGCAGATGAACTGCTGGGTGGCAGTCACGGGCGACAACCATTGGACCTTCGACTCGGGAATCGTCCGACCGTCGAGCACCAGCAGCCGTTCAACCGGATTGGCCTCGATAAACTCGGCGGTCGACCTGAATTCGCCGGGAATCGGCGTGATAGCGCCATTAGTGACCACGCCCCACTGGGCGCGGCCTTGATGCAAATAATGCAGAACGTGAAGTGCCATTTTTAGATCTCCGGATTCTATGGAAGGGATTGGTTCAGGCGAAAAGCTTTGCCAGCGAGCGCAGCTTGCTCAGCGTCAGATCGGGGCTGCGGCGCAGGTTCCTGAAGAGCGCCACGACGCTCGCAGGCGTGAATTTGGGTTTTGTGAAACTGCGCGGCATTGTCGGGCCCCATTGCGCCATCGCCTCACGGCTCACGGCATGGACACCGGTTGGCGCATCGGCAGTAAAGAGATCGCCGTCGCAGTAGTGCTCGTGCTTGTCGCCCCAAGGGTCCTGCCAGTAGTCGAAGATCTGACTGCCCAGAATATGCCGGCCGATTCCCCACGCATGCGTCCAGCCCTTCTCGCGCAAGACGCGCTGGCCCATGCCGACCGCGTCTGCATCGACGACTTCGTAGGCGCTATGGCTGTAGGTGGGCAGGAAGCCTTGTGCAAGCGCGAGCGTATGGTGATCGGCCGGCTTGCCACCAAGATCGAGCCGCATGAATGCGACGACGGGCGAGCCTTCGGGAAGCACCTGCACATCGCTCGGGATGAAGCCGAAATGCTGCGTATACCATGCGCAGGTCTTCTGATAGTCAGCGAGTTCGAGCACGACATGCCCGAGCCGGATAACTTCTGGCGAGCACTCAGGCGGTCGCTGCGTCCCGTTAATCCGGACGGCCGCATCCACGGAGTTGAACGGCAATGGCGGCCGGTGCGACAGCGTCGAAGCTGGCGCCTGGCCCCATATTGCATCGACGCGAAAGCCGGAAGGGTCGGTCAACCGTACGATATAGCCGCCGCCGGGCAAGGGCGACCGTTCGGCCTCGGAGGCACCAGGCAGCTTGGCAAGTGCATCGAGATCGGCCCTGTTATCGACCTTTAGCCCAAAACCAACGAACCGGGATTTCGGCGCCTTCCGGACGACATAGCAGAAATGCGAAGCACCCGTTCCCCGCAACAGCAGGAGCGATCCATCGCGCGATACAGTTCGAAGCCCGAAATCATTGAGAAACTGCTCGGCTTTCTCGAGGTCTGGCCGATCGAATATCAGATAGCCTAGTGCCGACGCTTTCGTCGTGGGAGTGGGGTGACGGGCCGGCTGTGCAGTGGTCAGTTTCATAACGGATAAGAAATCAGGCGGTTCGAATGGAGGTCTCGACTTCCGGTGTCGGCACGCTCAAGGGATTACCGAGCAAGGCAAGGCTCTCGCGCACAATACGGTTTGCATCGGTGGCCGGCCCCTCGTGGACGATCGTCTTGTCGGGCCGGACTACCGCAGCCCACCCGAGGGGCACCAGCCCGGGAAGAAATACGCCTTCGAGGTCTTCCCAGCTGTCGCGCGGGGCAAGATGCAGCCGTTGCCCCCGGTGGGCAATCTGGACAACGCGCCCTCCGGCACGCCCAAACGCTGCGGCCGTTGCGTGCTCGAGCGCAGCCGCCGCATCTACTCCAAACCCGATCAGCGTGAAGCCCTGGCCGAACACATCGTCGCTCAGACGCGTGGCGCCGTCCGAGCCTCGCACCCAGCCCTGCGCGATAACAGCGCCACGAACAAGCTTGGTCGACGAGCCACCCTTGACGAATAGCCCCCGGCGGAATGCATTCTTCGGCTTGATCTGCAGCTCCTCGAATTGGGCGCGCAGGCGCGGTACCAGTCGCGACAGACGCATCAACCCGTGAGTGAATAAGGCGACGATCCCACTCCGGGGCATGACGAGCTTGCCCATAAACTTCGCGAGGTCGATCATCGCCTTTGCGTGGGGGCGCCGCTCCTCGTCATAGGTATCGAGAATCCCTGCATCGGCACGTCCTTGCACCACCCATGCGAGCTTCCAGCACAGGTTGGCGGCGTCCCGAAGACCTGCGACCAACCCCTGCCCGACGAACGGGGGCGTGATGTGGGCCGCGTCGCCCGCCAGGAACACCCGGCCCTTGCTGAATGCATCGACAGCGCGCGCATGGAAGCGATATACGGCCTTGCGTTCGATGATCATGTCATCGACATTGCCCCAGGGGGAAAGCAACGCCCGGACACGCGCCTCGGATTCCATGTCCTCGCGACGCTCGCCAGGCCGGAGCATGAATTCCCAGCGTTCACGGCCGCCAGGCGCGACCATATGCGGGATCGGTCGACGGTGATCGCAGATGAACTCGATGTGATCGATCGGACGCGGTACATTGCGGGCATCGACGATCAGCCAGTCCTCGGCGAACGTCTTGCCCTTGAATTCCTGCCCGATGAGCTGGCGTACCAATGAACTCGCCCCGTCCGCGCCAACCAGATAGCGGGCCCGGACCACATGAGTGCGCCCCTGACCAAGATCTAAAGATGCGAGCACGTGATCCCGCTCCTCTGTGAAGCTCCTGAGCTCGACCCCCAACGCGACGTGCGCACAGTCGTATGTCGCGAGCCGGGCGCGCAGGCACCGCTCCAGGTCTGGCTGGTAGAAGGTGACGAGCTTGGGATGACCATCCAGGCAGCCCAGCGAATTCACCCTGCCGAACAGGCCCAGCATGGGCGACCTCATGCGGACGTACGGTATGGCGATCGTCTCGAAATCGCTCTCCGCAACGCCGGCAAGCTGAAGGATGCGCAGCGCTTCGTTATCGAGCGCGATCGCACGGGGCGCCATGAATACTTCAGTCGACCTGTCGACAACGATCACGTTCACACCGTGTCGTGCCAACAGATTCGCAATGGTGGCACCCACCGGTCCGCAACCCACCAATAAAACATCTACGGCCGACGGAAATGCCTCAATTGGCGCACGACCCTCGCCATCCCGGCTGTACGGCGCGAAACCATCGTTTGCTGCTGTCTCCACAGTCACTCCGTCTGTTGTTTGCTAGACCGGCGCTAGTCGGCCGTTAATGACATTAAAGTCATAATTGATTATTTTGTCAACATAGACAATAGCATCTATACTTCGGTATGGCCAAAACTGGACCGATCATGCCGAACACTTCAAATCGCCCGACAGCAAAGCGCCCTACCCGTGCGGCGTCAGTCTCCCCGGTTGCCGTTCCCGAAGAACGCGAGCCGCGAGGTGCCCGTCGCAAGCGCGAGACGCGCGCCCGCCTGCTCGACGCTGCTTTGACGCTGATGGCCGAAAAGGGCATGGAAGGCGTAGCTATCAACGAAATTACTGAGGCCGCCGACGTCGGCTTCGGCTCGTTCTACAACCACTTCGAGTCGAAGGAAGCCATCTACACGACGCTTGTGGACAACGTGTTCGAGGAATTCGCCGACATGCTCGATCGCCTCGCGGCGGGCCTGTCCGACCCCGCAGAAGTGATCGCCGTCTCGGTGCGTCATACCCTGATGCGTGCGCGGCGCGATCCGGTATGGGGGCGCTTCCTGATACGGGAAGGGTTTTCAGCGGGCATGCTGAGCCGCGGGCTGGGTCAGCGGCTGCTGCGGGATATCGGAAATGGCATCGCCGCCAAGCGCTTCATGGTTGCCGACCCCTTCATCGGCTTTCTTTCGGTGGGCGGCACGGTGCTCGCGGCAGTTGCAGCCGGACTGAATTTCGTCTCACCGGGCGCGCCGGCGGCGCAACTGCTCGAAGAACTTGGTTTCAGCGGAGAGCACTTCGCCGAGCGCACTGCCGCAACGCTTCTGCAGACACTCGGGCTCAAGCGCGCGGAAGCGGAGAAGATTGCAATGCGAGCGTTGCCGCTCGTCGAGACGGAAGTCGATGGGGAGTGAGGCGGGCGACGATAACGTAGGTGACGGGACTGGAGTCATCGCCCCGGTACAATGAGCAACGGTGCTTTCCGGCTGGCCTCGCCTACCAATCTGTATCCGGGTCTGGACTCCATTCAACCGCCGACGCGATGCATTTCTTTCAGACCCGCTCCGCAGCGCGTGCAACACGTCCCAGCCGTGGAGGCTCGGGGAACAGTAGATCGCACTAGTGGCAGGCGCCCGCTCACGCTCGATCTCGAGCAGCGCCCGCTTCTCGGTCGCCCGTAGCCGCTCTTCGGCCAGTCCGGCGCTGGCCCGCAGCTTCTCGATCTCCTCCGAGAAATCCACACTCGCCTGCACCAGTGCCAGGTCGCGCGCGGCGTTTTCGTCCCAGTGCCACCTGCGCCGATGCGGTCGAACGCATCCACAGCGTCGCGACCAGTTCGCCGGCGGCGGCCCGCAGGTCCGGTTGGTCGATCCGCACGCGGCTCTTCGCGCGCAACTCAATCCATAACTCGCCGAGCACCCGCGTCGGCGTGCTCATGCTGCCGCGCTTCACCAGCTGATACAGCCGGTTCGCGGTCGGCGTGATGCCGAAGCGGAAGAACAACAGCGCGCAGACCTCGCGGTGCAGCTCGCGAGTCTTCGGAAATTCGGCCTTCAGCCGGTCGATTTCGGCGGCAAGGCGGACTTCATCGGGCTGAACGTCGGCCGTCACAGGCGAGGCAGGTATTGATCAGGCCTCACGTAGCGGAGCCAACCGGCAAACGGGCTACAAATGACGGCGCAGTTCTCGACGCCCTACCAGCCAAACTTCGATTGGCCACGCGCGGGAATAAAACTATGCATGTCGACGGCAACGACACGCCGGTGGCCGCACCGATCAGTCAGATGCCTCCATCGCCCAAGCGCGATTCCGGCAAAATGCCTATAATGAGTGAGCATTTTGCCGAAACGGAGTTGCCATGACCACAATCGCCTTCGTGCCTACCGGAGCCGGAAACCCGCGCCGGGCGCAACTGACGATGCTCGGGCAACTGCTTGACGCGCGCATTCGCAGCGAAACCGATCTCGCCGAGCTCGCAAGCGAGCGGCTGGCCGTTGAAGTTATCGACCGCTTGACGGCGCAGGGACTGAAGGCGGATGAACTCGCATTCATCATTCCACGACGCACCCTGACTCACAGGCGTCAGCAGCACGAACGTCTCTCAACCGAGGAATCCGACCGGGCCATCCGTCTGGCGCGCATCCTGGCGCAGGCGACAGCGGTCTTCGGAAACACTGCAAAAGCGATGCACTGGCTGCGAAACCCGCAGAAGCGCTTCACAGGCCGCAGTGCGCTTGAGATGGCTAGCACTGAACATGGGGCGCGTCTGGTCGAGGATGCATTGATCCAGATCGACGAAGGGTACTTCGCCTGATGGTCTTATGGAGAACCAGCAACTTCGCCGATCTGAAAGGAATTGGCGGACTCCGTGCACCCGGGAGATGGCATTTCGCAGGGCAACCTGTGGTCTATCTGGCAGAGCATCCTGCTGGCGCCCTTCTGGAAACGCTTGTGCATCAGGAAATCGGCGGTACCGCGGATCTCCCCGATACCTACCAGCTGCTGAAGGTTGAGGTCGACGACGGCATGACGATCGCCGAAATGGAAGAGGATGGTTTTCCGCCCGATTGGCGCGACGACCAGGCCTGGACCCAGGCCGCCGGAACGGAATGGCTCGCGCATGCAAATTCTGCCATTCTCAAGGTGCCCAGCGCCGTGGTGCCTTTTGCCTTTAGCTTCATTCTCAATCCCGCCCATAAAGATGCGTCGCTCATTGAAATCAGCGTGGCCATTGAGGTGCGCCAGGATCCGCGCACCCTCCGGCTTTTGACGCGGGCATAGCTGCGAATCTGCAAGGTGAATTTAACCGGTTCGATCGCTGAACCCTCTTTCATTGGATATTCCACCGCCCTCCATGACAGAACCGCGACTCATCGAAATCACGCCCGCCACGCACGGCGTCGACATTGACCTCGTCTATGCCACCGAGCGTAACCTGACCG
This sequence comes from Paraburkholderia sp. RL18-101-BIB-B, assembly GCF_046026985.1. NCBI lineage: Bacteria > Pseudomonadati > Pseudomonadota > Betaproteobacteria > Burkholderiales > Burkholderiaceae > Paraburkholderia > Paraburkholderia sp. RL18-101-BIB-B. The sequence goes on along the minus strand of NZ_JARESV010000065.1, from coordinate 8,275 downwards.
GCAAGCCCATCTACAAGGAGGCCCACTGCCTGCTGCTCGAACCAGCCGAAGCCGGTTTGCGGAAGGCGGTCAAGATTGCCCGCAACGCCGGCCTGACGCTGCGGATTTTCGACGCCTACCGTCCGCCCCAGGCGCAGCAGGTGCTGTGGGATTTTCTGCCGGATCCCACCTACATCGCTGAGCTTGGCCGTGGTTCGAACCATAGCCGCGGCACGGCGATCGACCTGACGCTGCTCGATGCCAGCGGCAGCGAACTCGACATGGGCACCGGCTTTGACGCCATGACAATCGAATCCGAGCACTTCCATCCTGGCCTACCCGAGCACGTGCAGAGCAACCGCCTGTTACTGCTCGGCATCATGCACGCCGCGGGTTTCACGCACATCAAGAACGAATGGTGGCATTACGAGCTGCCTGGCTCCCGTGCGCTGCCTCTGATCGACAACAGTGAAAGCGGCCCGTTACGCCTCATGTAGTGGCTTTCGATTTCCCCATCCGTTGTTCCCTGACAGGCTCTACCCATTCCCTTATGGAGCGAGTATGAAACTGGTACTGCGCAATGCATTGACGGCGGCAGCGATCGTCTCCGCCTTGACCCTGTCGTTCACAGCGGCCAGCTCCGCTGCAGCGGCGACGCCGAAAGACATGTTCGTCATGGCGACTTTCCTCGACGAATTCACCACGCTCGATCCCGGCGAAGTATACGAGCTGGTGCCAGAAGAATATGTGGCGAATACCTACGACCGACTGGTGCGAGTCGATCTGAAAGACCCGTCGAAGTTCAACGGTGATGTCGCACAATCATGGACCGTCAGCCCCGACGGTCTGACCTTCACGTTCAAGATCCGTCCGGGTCTCAAGTTCCACTCGGGCAATCCGTTGACCGCCGACGACATCGCCTGGTCGATCCAGCGCACGGTCCTGCTCGACAAAGGCGCGGCCGCCGTGCTGCAAGGTATCGGCTTGACCAGGGACAACGTGCTCAACAACGTGAAAAAGATCGACGACACAACTGTCAGTGTGACGACCGACCAGAAATACGCACCGACGTTTGTCCTGAACGTGCTTGGCGCGTGGCCTGCATCGGTGGTGGACAAGCAGTTGCTGCTCTCGCATCAGAAAGGCAATGACTTCGGCAACGACTGGCTGCGCACGAACGAGGCGGGATCCGGCGCCTACAAGCTCGTCAAGTGGACGGCCAACGACAGCATCGTATTGCAGCGCTTCGACGGCTACCGCTTACCGCTCGCGATGAAGCGCATTGTGTTGCGTCACGTGCCGGAAGCATCGAGCCAGCGCCTGCTGCTTGAGAACGGCGATGTCGATGTGGCGCGCAATCTGAGCCCGGACGATCTCGCCGCGCTCACGAAATCCGGCAAGGCCCATGTGACCGCCGTGCCGCAGGCGACACTTCTATACCTCGGCCTCAACGTCAAGAATCCGAACCTGGCAAAACCGGAAGTCCAGGAAGCGATGAAGTGGCTGATTGACTATAACGGCATTCAGAGCAATGTCGCGAAGACCACCTACAAGGTGCACGAAACTTTCCTCCCGGAAGGCTTTCTCGGCGTGCTGAACACGAATCCTTACCAGCAGAACGTCGCAAAGGCCAAGGCGCTGCTGGCAAAAGCCGGACTTCCGAATGGCTTCTCCGTGACGATGGACGTGCGTAACGGCTACCCGTACGGTGAAATCGCCGAGGCCGTGCAGGCCAATCTCGCCCAAGGCGGCATCAAGGTTCAGATCATCCCGGGGGACAACAAACAGACGCTCGCGAAGTACCGCTCGCGCTCGCACGACATCTATATCGGCGAATGGTCGGCGGACTACATCGACCCGCACAGCAATGCGCAGGGCTTCACCTGGAATCCGGACAACTCCGACAAGTCGGCGTACAAGATGCTCGCATGGCGCAACTCGTGGAATATTCCTGATCTGACGAAGGAAACTAACGCGGCGCTCGCCGAATCGTCGACCGCGAGGCGTGCCGAACTGTACCAGACGATGCAGAAGCAGATGCTTGCGAACTCACCCTTCGTGATCATGTTCCAACAGGTCTCTCAGGTCGCCGCACGGCCGGGCGTGACGGGGCTCGAAGTGGGTCCGATCAACGACCTCGTGTCGTATCGCGACCTGAAGAAGCAGTAACGTATGCGGCGAAGGCGAAACTGTCCTGGTTTCGCCTTCGGCCGGGGGACCCATCATGTCGACTCCTCTCACGACTCTCGAACGCATGCGCGCGCTTTCGACTGAAAGCGCCAGCGTGCGCTGGACCTTGCGCCTCGTGCGCTGGATCTTCACGCTCGTGATTACCTTTACCGGCTTGCTGGCCGTCACGTTCGTGATCGGCCGCAAGATACCGATCGACCCGGTACTGGCGATTCTCGGCGATCGCGCCTCGGCGGCGGCCTACGCGGCGGCACGCCTGCAGCTCGGGCTCGACAAGCCGCTCACCGTGCAGTTCCTGATCTACGTGCGCGATGTGCTGCATGGCAACTTCGGCATGTCGCTGCTGACGGCGCACCCTGTCATCGAAGACATCCAGCGCGTGTTCCCCGCGACGCTCGAACTCGCGACCCTATCGACCATCATCGGTGTGCTGATCGGGGTGCCGCTGGGCGTGATCGCCGCCGTGCGCCACAACCGCTGGATCGATCATGTTGCACGTTTTATCGGTCTCGTTGGCAGTTCGGTGCCGGTGTTCTGGCTCGGACTGATGGGACTGCTGTTGTTCTATGCGAAGCTGCACTGGGTAGCCGGCCCGGGGCGCGTCGATCCCGTATTCGACGGTATGGTCGATACGCATACGGGCAGCCTGATGGTCGATTCACTCATCGCCGGCGAATGGGACGTGTTTTTCAATGCGTTCTCCCATATCGCGCTGCCTGCGTCCATTCTCGGCTACTACTCGGTCGCTTATCTGAGCCGGATGACGCGCTCGTTCATGCTCGAACAGTTGAGCCAGGAGTACATCACCACGGCACGCGCAAAAGGTCTGCCCGAGCGCCGGGTGATCTGGCGTCACGCCTTCGGCAATATCGCCGTACCGCTTTTGACCATCATCGCACTCACGTACAGCTATCTGCTCGAAGGTTCGGTACTGACCGAAATCGTCTTCGCCTGGCCCGGTATCGGCTCGTATCTGACTGGCGCGCTGCTGAATGCCGATATGAACGCCGTACTTGGCAGCACACTCGTGATCGGCGTCACGTTCATTGCGCTAAATCTGCTGACCGACGCGCTCTATCGTGTGTTCGATCCGCGCGCCCGCTGATGCCCCGCCGGTTTATTTCGTGCTTCCCCCGCTCGATCAATCAACGCAAACGCAGGACTGGCCGATGAATGCCCCGCCCCGACGATGGAAAGACTGGCTGTTGAGTGACACACCTGCTTCACGCAAACAGGCCGCGCTCGGCCTCGCTTATCGGCGCTGGCGACGCTTCGCGGGCAATCCGCTGTCTGTGTTCGGCTTTGTGATTCTCGCCTTGCTTATCGTCGTCGCGGCAATCGGACCGCTGATCGCGCCGCACGATCCACTGCAGCAAGTCCTCTCCGACCGCCTTCTGCCGCCGGGTTCGCCGTCACACTGGTTCGGCACCGATCAGCTTGGCCGCGACATCCTCTCCCGGCTGATCTATGGATCGCGGCTCACGCTTTCGATCGCGATTCTGGTCGTGGTGATCGTGGTTCCAGTCGGCCTCCTGATCGGCACCACCGCCGGCTTCTTTGGCGGCTGGATCGATAACGCGCTGATGCGGGTCACGGACGTGGCCCTCGCGTTTCCGAAGATCGTGCTGGCGCTCGCCTTCGCGGCCGCGCTGGGACCGGGCGTCATCAACGCGGTGATCGCGATTTCGATTACGGCGTGGCCGGCCTATGCACGTCTAGCGCGGGCGGAGACCCTGCGGCTCGTCCAAGCCGATTTCATTCACGTCGCGCGGTTGCAGGGCGCGTCGCAGATACGCATTCTCTTGCGCTATATCGTGCCGCTGTGCTCGTCGTCGGTGATCGTGCGCGCGACGCTCGATATGGCCGGCATCATCCTCACCGTCGCGGGTCTTGGGTTCCTCGGCCTCGGCGCGCAACCGCCGAGCCCCGAGTGGGGTTACATGGTCGCGTCGGGCCGCAATGTGCTGCTCGATTCGTGGTGGGTGGCCACCATTCCGGGCGTTGCCATTCTGTTGGTGAGTCTCGCCTTCAACCTGCTCGGCGACGGTCTACGAGATGTCTTCGATCCGCGCCATGGAAACTGACATGCCAGCCGATATGACCCAGCCCCTGTGTGAAATCGACGACCTGCGAATCGGCTTTCGCGGTCACGACGGCGAATTGACGGAAGCCGTACGCGGCCTGTCGCTGACGCTCCATCGCGGCGAGCGGCTCGGCATCGTCGGCGAATCCGGCTCTGGCAAATCGCTGTCCGGGCGCGCGCTGCTCGGCCTGCTGCCGCCTGCCGCGCAATACCATGCGAAGGCGATGAAGTTCGATGGTCACGATCTGCTGGCGATGTCGGCACGCAAACGCCGGCAACTGTGCGGCCAGCAAATGGGCATGATCCTCCAGGATCCAAAATACTCACTGAACCCGGTGATGACCGTCGCGCAGCAGATGCGCGAGGCGTTCGAACTGCACGGCCCGAAGCTCGGCCGCCGCGAGATGCGCGAGAAGATCATCGCGGCGCTGGCGGCGGTGCACATCCGCAATCCGGAGCGTGTCGCCGATGCCTACCCGCACGAGTTGTCGGGCGGCATGGGACAACGCGTGATGATCGCCATGATGGTGTCGTCCGGCCCACGACTGCTCGTCGCCGACGAGCCGACCAGCGCGCTCGACGTGCTCGTCTCGATGCAGGTGCTCGGAATTCTCGACGAAATGATCGAAAAGCACGACACGGGCCTCATTTTCATCAGCCATGACTTGCCGCTCGTGATGTCGTTCTGCGACCGCGTCGTCGTGATGTACGCGGGGCGCGTGGTGGAAACCTGTGCGGCCCGCGATCTCGTTCACGCCCAGCATCCTTATACGCGCGGCCTGCTCGCGGCGAGTCCACCGCTCATCAATCCTCCCGATGAACTGCCCGTGCTGAAGCGAGACGCAACATGGCTCACGCAATCGACAGGAGCGTCAGCATGATCGACGTCAACGCCCTGACGGTCCGCTTCAGGACCAAGACCGGTTACTTTGACGCAGTACGCGAGGCGAGCTTTCATGTCGGCGCAGGCGAAGTGTTCGGGCTGGTCGGCGAATCGGGTTCCGGCAAGTCGACGATCCTGCGTGCGTTGACCGGACTTGCGCCCATCGCCGGCGGTCATATGAAGGTCGGCTCACATGTTCCTGGAGAGAAGATCAACCGCTCCTTTCGACGCGACGTGCAGATGGTCTTTCAGGATCCATACGGCTCGCTGCACCCGCGCTTTACGGTCGATCAGACCTTGCGCGAGCCGCTGTCCATCAACGGCATCGACCGGCAGGACGAACGCATCGTGGATGCGCTGCGCGAAGTCGGCTTGAGTCCGGCGTATCGCTTCCGCTATCCGCATCAGTTGTCAGGAGGCCAGCGGCAGCGCGTCGCAATCGCACGAGCACTGATTCTCGAACCGCGCGTGCTGCTGCTCGATGAGCCGACGTCCGCGCTCGATGTTTCCGTGCAGGCCGAGATTCTCAATCTGCTGCGACGGCTTCATCGCGAACGCAATCTGACGATGATGCTCGTGAGCCACAACCTGGCCGTGGTCGGCTTTCTCTGCTCGCGCGTCGCGGTCATGCGCAATGGCGAGATCGTCGAGCAGTGCGATGTCGCTTCCATTCGCGCGCAACAGGTCGAGCATGAGTACACGCGCAGCCTGCTTCTCGCGACCTCGGGCTATCAGCGCAAGCCGGTTCAAGCATTATGAAGCGCATCTGTCCACGCGGGTCTTCAGAACGACCCACCGCCGCCCACTACGATCTGTTGCCCGGCAATCGACCCACCATCCGGTCCGAGCAGGAATGTGCTCATGTCATTGCGTTGGGACTGACACTCGTGACTGCAACACGAGAGAGTTCAGCCCTATGGCGTGCGGCCTCGGGCGTCGGCGATCCGTGACCATGCTACGCATGCATTGCCGAATGCCATCGTTCTACAAAAGCCCAGCTTAATCGGCTTCCGCGGCCGCCTCGAAAGTTGCGTGGGCTGCCTGAACGGCATCGGCATGACTAGTAGTCCATTCGAACAGTGGCACCGACCGGCTGTTCCAGCGTCCGGCCCCGTTCAGTGAACGCATATTCGACACCGAGCGTGGCCAAGGTCAACACTGTCCAGCGCACAAGGCCATTGCGTTCAAGTCGCCGGAGGCACTGCACCAGACTTTTCTGCGAAATGCCTTCGACGTCACGCCGAATCGCATTGAATCGGCGGCGGTACCCGTGGTCAGCGTCACCTGCACGTTGACAACCAGGCCGTGCAGGTTGTCGGTCAATACATGACCCATATAACAGAGCGTCGCACCCGTTCCTTTGCTCTTGTGAAACAGGCGTGCTCATTGCGCCGAGATTTACGCTCGCCAACGCGGGCAACAAAGCCAACTCTCTCATGTGTCGAATTCTTGTTAGTCGGCACGACCGGCGCGAGCGCTTTTTTGTTATTTCCAGTGCCGCACAAGCGGCGTTACGCGCCAGATGTCGCCGTCTCGACTATACGCAATCGCCTGCTCCAAGCTCCGCGCGCCACGCTTTACCATCTGCGATCCGTCACGCACAAACCCCATGCCCATAAGGGCCAGCGTACTAAAAGGCTTCCGAATCGCGGCATAGACCTTCACGTTTCTCTCGCGCATCTTTACCCACCGGTCAGTGTTGAAAAAGCACGCGGCCTTCAAACTGCGCGGCGACGGCATGCGCCTCGCCCGCATCTTCAATAACGTGCGCGATCACGAAAGCGTGCTTGCTTGAGTCCCAAGCAAAGCCGTTACGCTACGCGAAACGAACGCGGCCATCGCCGCACTCAAATTTTGAGTCGCGAGACCTTGGTTCCCGAGAGCGACACATCTCCCATCAGACCGGCATTGGTCAGCACGATCGCATTGACTGGTGAAGTTGCCGTTGTCGTATCGATTGAACCGTTCGCACCGACCTTCAACACCGCGACTGACCCTTCTCCACCGACCGACCAGCCTTTGGAGTGGCGAAAGCTGTTGAGCGCATCATGGGTCATGAACAGGAAGATGATGGCCTTCGATTGAGCACCCGCCTGCAGGCCAAATGACCCCGATACCGTATTGTAGTAGCCAACGGACTTCCCACCTACGCGCAATGCGCCTTCGCCGTACTCGCCACCGGCCACGAAGCCGACCTTGATCACCGATGGGAACACGAGCACACCGTTCGCCTTGTCGACCAATTCCCTGGACCCCTTGACGTTCGCGTACAGCTTCGACAAGGTCCCATGGACCTTTGCATCGATCGCCCGCCGCTTCGAATCGTTGGACTCGTTAGCAATGGCGTCCCTTACCGCCCCTAGGGGCACCGTGAGCGCAAGACCCGAGCCAACTAGTGCTGCGCCTGCCCGTACAAACACTCTCCTGTTCATCGCTACCTCCGTCGTCGTTGTTGGTTCGGCTAACTAATGGCACTGTTCATCCATAGTAAGTGGCTCAGCAGCAGGTGAATAGCCCCTCGAGAAAAACCGCAGTTCGTGTTCAGCCCCCTATGGTATCTGTACGGTAGCGAACAGCAGTCACGAGAACTTTGGTGATATTGGCGTGCTTAATAGTGACCTCAAACGCATTTGCAGCACGACCCACGATGTTATCGTCGATCTGTACCACGCCGTCGTCGCAGTAATAGATGAGTGCCTGCGACCGGCTCAGGAAGTAATTTATTGCCTTCGCCGTTTCCGACTGCAGCGGGAGGATCAATAGGTGACCCCGCAGCCATCTCCCAAGGTCGTCGAGTAACGTCCTTGCCTGCTCATCACAGTACTGTTTGAACAGCTTAGTTTGATCCCGACTCCAATCCGCTTTTCAAAGGGCCGCTTGCTGAAATTTGCCGACGATGCGTCTTCGTGCGCACCATTATGGGGCTGAGTCTGCATGACTTCTTTATGGTCGTGAAAAACCTGATCTGTCGGCTCACTACAACATGCAATCCATCCCGCTATCAATCGGATGGACAACGGTGAATAATAAATTTGCAAAAAAGAAAACTCTATATATGTAAAGGATTGCTGAGTTTATGCTGTCTCGACCCAGAGATGCGGTGAGATTGACAGCCCGAGGTTTTCGCGATTTTTGTGCTT
>NZ_JARESV010000064.1:0-42400 GCF_046026985.1 Paraburkholderia sp. RL18-101-BIB-B | reverse complement strand
CAAGCTGAAAGCGCTGCGCGGCCTGCCCGCCAACGTCAAGGCCGCGCTCGAATGGATTCCGGCCGCCGCCCATCCGATGGACGTGATGCGCACCGGCGTGTCGGTGCTCGGCACCGTGCTGCCGGAGAAGGACGATCACAACCTGCCGGGCGCGCGCGACATCGCCGACAAGCTGATGGCCTCGCTCGGCTCGATGCTGCTCTACTGGTATCACTATTCGCACAACGGCAAGCGCATCGAAGTGGAAACCGACGACGATTCGATCGGAGGCCACTTCCTGCATCTGCTGCACGGCGTGGAGCCGTCGAAGGCGTGGGTCGACGCGATGCACGTGTCGCTGAACCTGTACGCCGAGCACGAGTTCAACGCGTCGACCTTTGCGGGTCGCGTGATCGCGGGCACGGGATCGGACATCTATTCGGCGATCACCGGCGCGATCGGCGCGCTGCGCGGGCCGAAGCACGGCGGCGCCAATGAAGTCGCGTTCGAGATCCAGTCGCGCTACCAGACGCCGGATGAAGCCGAAGCGGACATCCGCCGTCGCGTCGAGAACAAGGAAGTGGTGATCGGTTTCGGCCACCCGGTGTACACGATCTCCGACCCGCGCAACAAGGTCATCAAGGAAATCGCGAAGAAGCTCTCGAAGGAAGCGGGCAACAGCAAGCTGTTCAATATCGCCGAGCGGCTGGAGTCGGTGATGTGGGACGCGAAGAAGATGTTCCCGAATCTGGACTGGTTCAGCGCGGTCTCGTATCACATGATGGGCGTGCCCACGGCCATGTTCACGCCGCTCTTCGTGATCTCGCGCACGGCCGGCTGGAGCGCGCACATCATCGAGCAGCGCGTCGACAACAAGATCATCCGTCCGAGCGCGAATTACACCGGACCTGACGACCTGCCGTTCGTGCCGCTCGCGAAGCGCGTTTGAGGGTGCCTTTTATCGAAGTCGGGCGCGTGAACGCGTAGCCGCGCGAATGCAAGCGTTTCTCCTCCATTGCGTCTTAAGAGCGCGGCGCAATGAAGTTGGGCCTTGGCTCGCTGAAACCCCGGGCCGAGGCCGTTTTTTGCGGCGCATTAACGTGGCCGCGCGCAAACCCGACCAGCACGCCGCCGCAAGCTAAACTACACGTACTGCCTGACTGGCCCGCCAGGGAGACGCGATTAAAAAAGGGGCCGCCGACGTGATCGGCCGCCGCCATCGTCCCCGGATCATTACTGTTTTGTCCCCTACGCCATGAATACTGCAAACCGCAAACGCCTTCCCGGCACCCAGCTCGATTTCTTCGACACGCGCGCCGCGGTCGACGCGATCCAGCCCGGCGCTTACGACAAGCTGCCGTACACGTCGCGCGTGCTGGCCGAAAACCTAGTGCGCCGTTGCGATCCGGTCACGTTGAACGCGTCGCTCAGGCAGATCATCGAACGCAAGCGCGAACTGGATTTTCCGTGGTTCCCGGCGCGCGTGGTGTGTCATGACATTCTCGGCCAGACCGCTCTGGTCGACCTTGCCGGCCTGCGCGACGCGATTGCCGCGCAAGGCGGCGATCCGGCGATGGTCAATCCGGTGGTGCCGACACAACTCGTGGTGGACCATTCGCTCGCCGTCGAGTGCGGTGGTTTCGATCCGGACGCGTTTGCGAAGAACCGCGCAATCGAAGACCGCCGTAACGAAGACCGCTTCGACTTCATCAACTGGACCAAGCGCGCGTTCAAGAACGTCGACGTGATTCCGCCGGGCAACGGCATCCTGCACCAGATCAACCTGGAGCGCATGAGCCCGGTCGTGCAGGTGAAAGACGGCGTCGCGTTTCCCGATACGCTGGTCGGCACCGACTCGCATACGCCGATGGTGGACGCGCTCGGCGTGATCGCGATCGGCGTGGGCGGGCTCGAAGCGGAAAGCGTGATGCTGGGCCGCGCGTCGTATATGCGCCTGCCGGATATCGTCGGCGTGGAACTGACGGGCAAGCCGGCTGAAGGCATCACGGCGACCGACGTCGTGCTCTCGCTGACCGAATTCCTGCGCAAGGAAAAAGTGGTCGGCGCGTACCTCGAGTTTTTCGGCGCGGGCACGGCCAAGCTGACGCTCGGCGACCGCGCGACCATCGCCAACATGGCGCCCGAATTCGGCGCCACGGCCGCGATGTTCTACATCGACGAACAGACCATCAAGTATCTGAAGCTCACCGGCCGCGACGACGAACTCGTCAAGCTGGTGGAAACCTACGCGAAGGAAACCGGCCTGTGGGCCGACAGCCTTGCGCAGGCCGAATACGAACGCGTGCTGAAGTTCGATCTGTCGACAGTGGTGCGCACGCTCGCCGGCCCGTCGAACCCGCATCGCCGGTTGCCGGTGTCGGAACTGGCGGCGCGCGGCATCAGCGGCAAGGTGGAGAACGAGCCGGGCCTGATGCCGGATGGCGCGGTGATCATCGCCGCGATCACGAGCTGCACGAACACCAACAATCCGCGCAATATGATCGCTGCGGGTTTGCTCGCGCGTAATGCGAACCGGCGCGGACTGACTCGCAAGCCGTGGGCGAAGACCTCGCTCGCGCCGGGCTCGAAGGCGGTCACGTTGTATCTGGAAGAAGCCGGGTTGCTGCCCGAGCTGGAGCAACTGGGCTTCGGCGTGGTCGCGTATGCGTGCACGTCGTGTAACGGCATGTCCGGTGCGCTGGATCCGGTGCTCCAGAAAGAGATCGTCGAGCGTGATCTGTATGCGACCGCCGTGCTGTCGGGCAATCGCAACTTCGACGGCCGTATCCATCCGTACGCGAAGCAGGCTTTCCTCGCGTCGCCGCCGCTGGTGGTGGCGTATGCGATTGCGGGCACGATCCGTTTCGACATCGAGAAGGACGTGCTCGGTATCGATGCCGACGGCCATGCGGTCACGCTGAAGGACATCTGGCCATCGGATGCGGAGATCGATGCGATCGTCGCGTCGAGCGTGAAGCCGGAGCAATTCCGCAAGGTATACGAGCCGATGTTCGCCGTTTCTGTCGACACGGGCGAGAAAGCCAATCCGCTCTACGACTGGCGCCCGATGAGCACGTACATTCGCCGTCCGCCGTATTGGGAAGGTGCGCTCGCGGGCGAGCGCTCGCTCAAGGGCATGCGTCCGCTCGCCGTGCTCGGCGACAACATCACGACCGATCACCTGTCGCCGTCCAACGCGATTCTGGCGGACAGCGCCTCGGGCGAATATCTGGCGAAGATGGGCTTGCCGGAAGAGGACTTCAATTCCTACGCGACGCACCGTGGCGATCACCTGACGGCGCAGCGCGCCACCTTCGCGAACCCGACGCTGAAGAACGAGATGGTGCTCGAAGACGGCAAGGTGAAGGCGGGTTCGCTGGCGCGTATCGAGCCCGAAGGCAAGGTCACGCGCATGTGGGAAGCCATCGAAACCTACATGGAGCGCAAGCAGCCGCTGATCGTGATTGCCGGCGCCGACTATGGGCAGGGTTCGTCGCGAGACTGGGCGGCGAAGGGCGTGCGTCTTGCCGGCGCGGAAGCGATCGTCGCCGAAGGATTCGAGCGGATTCACCGCACGAATCTGGTGGGCATGGGCGTGCTGCCGCTGGAGTTCAAGCCTGGTGTGAACCGGCTCACGCTGGCAATCGACGGCACGGAAACCTTTGACGTGGTCGGCGAGCGCAAGCCGCGCGCGGACCTCACACTGGTGATCCAGCGCAAGAACGGCGAGCGGGTCGAGGTGCCGGTGACGTGCCGGCTCGATACCGCCGAAGAGGTTTCCATCTACGAAGCCGGCGGTGTGCTGCAACGCTTTGCGCAGGACTTTCTCGAGTCGTCGAAGAAGGCGGCTTGAGGCTGGCTGGTTTTTAGATCGCTTCGCTCGATGCGACGAACGTTTTAACGCGGGACGGGTGATATGGCGCGATAGGCCATGACACCCGCTCTCATCAGGACAGGACTTTCATGGCCCACCAACCCCAGATCAAGATTCCGGCCACCTACATGCGTGGCGGCACCAGTAAAGGCGTGTTCTTCCGCCTGCAAGACTTGCCCGAAGCGGCCCAGGTGCCCGGCGCCGCACGCGACGCGCTGCTGATGCGCGTGATCGGCAGCCCCGATCCGTACGGCAAGCAGATCGACGGCATGGGCGGCGCGACGTCGAGCACCAGCAAGACGGTGATCATCGCCAAAAGCAGCCGGCCCGATCACGATGTGGACTATCTGTTCGGCCAGGTGTCGATCGATAAGGCCTTCGTCGACTGGACCGGCAATTGCGGCAATCTCTCGGCCGCCGTCGGGCCGTTCGCGATCAGCGCGGGGCTTGTCGATCCGAGCCGGATTCCGCGTGACGGCGTGGCGACCGTGCGCATCTGGCAGGCGAACATCGGCAAGACGATCATCGGACACGTGCCGATGACCGATGGCGCCGTGCAGGAAACCGGCGACTTCGAACTCGACGGCGTGACGTTCCCGGCGGCGGAAGTGCAGCTCGAATTCATGGACCCCGCAGCGGAAGAAGAGGGCGCGGGCGGCTCGATGTTCCCGACCGGTAACCTGGTGGACGATCTGGAAGTGCCCGGCGTCGGCACGCTGAAGGCGACGATGATCAACGCGGGCATTCCGACCATCTTCGTCGACGCCGAGTCGATTGGCTACAAGGGCACGGAGTTGCAGGACGCGATCAATAGCGACGACAAGGCGCTCGCGATGTTCGAGACGATCCGCGCGCACGGCGCGCTGCGCATGGGGCTGATCAAGCATCTCGACGAGATCGCGACGCGCCAGCATACGCCGAAGGTCGCGTTCGTCGCGAAGCCGGCTGACTACGTGGCGTCGAGCGGCAAGCGCATCGGCGCGGGCGACGTCGATCTGCTGGTGCGGGCAATGTCGATGGGCAAGCTGCATCACGCGATGATGGGCACGGCGGCGGTCGCGATCGGCACGGCGGCGGCGATTTCGGGGACCCTCGTGAATCTCGCGGCGGGCGGCGGCGCGAAGGAGTCGGTGCGCTTCGGACATCCTTCGGGAACGCTGCGGGTCGGCGCCGAGGCGAGCGAAAGCGGCGGCGAGTGGACGGTCATCAAGGCGATCATGAGCCGCAGCGCGCGGGTGCTGATGGAAGGCTGGGTGCGGGTACCGCAGGAAAGATGAGGCGGCCGGCGCGAACGCGCCGATTCGCTTGTTAGTCTGTCGAAGGCCCGCTCGCCGCCGGTGGAGGTGACGCTCTCAGCGTGTCGATATGCGTCAACTCCGTCCGGCCGCCCTTGCTGGCAAAGGTGAAGACAGGGAAGTTGCGGCCGTGAAATTCCGGTCCCGCTTTTGACAGCATCTCTTCGAACTTCGGCTTGCTGTTCTGCCATGTCGTCCTGCCTGCCTGCCCCGACATGGGATCGAACATCAAGGCGGCGATACTGCCCGGCGCGATGCCGACCGTCTGAATCTCCGAATTTTCCAGCGAGCCGTGCTGCGCCTGATTGGATTTCAGCGTGCCGAGAAGGCCGCCTATCTGCTTCTTCCTGTCGTCCGGCGTGAGGGGTTTCATCGTATCTGTGATGCCGCCCGAGGAATGGTCTTTCTCATACACGCCGACCACGTGATTGCCGACCAGGTCGGGCATCGCGAGAACCGCACACGGACGGGCCAAGGTGGACACGTTAGCGCCCATCTTGTAGTACTGCGGCTCGAGTTCCGCGTGGGCCAATGACCATTTGCGCAGGCCGCCGTGTCCGCCCGTTTTTGCCTGTTCGCGGGCAGCGTCGATCGAGACGTTGCAGTTGTGGAACTCGTGGTGCGCGTTCTTCATTTGCAGCGTACGGATCAACAGGCCGCTTGTCTTGAAGGCGTGCTGTATTTCCGCGGGCGTCCGGTCGTCGTGGTGAGCGGAGGCGACGTTTGCAGCCGCGCCGACGTTGCTCGTGGCCGAGGTCGGTCCAATCGCGTGCGTGGGCGCGACGCTGGAGACCTCGGTAGGCGCTGAGGTGCTCGAACTGGACGTCGAGGCGGATTGCACGTTTGCAGTAGATGCTTTGGCCAGGCGGAAAGAGGCCGGCGGGTCGTTGCGATTCGACACGGAGGGACCGCTCACCGTCGCGTTCGATTCTTCTTCGTTGCGCGCCGGCGCCTCGGCGTCGTTCGTGCTGGATGTTCGAGCATTGCCGGAGTGGCCGGCCAGACTCGATGTCTTCACGGTCAGTCCCTGCGGCTTCGGTTTGATTGGCGGCGGCCCGGCCTTCGCACCTGTGGTCGTGCTCGCGCTCGTGGCCGTGGATTGTCCCTGCGGCTGTTTGTTGCTTGCGCCGGACGTGAGCGCGAAGCTGGCCGATGGCGTGTGCGGCGTGACGTCCGCCGGCGAGCGCGTCGGCGGCTGCTTCAGTGCTTCGAACGCCGCGATCTTTGACGACACCGAGGGCTGCGCAGTGCTCTCTTTTTTTTCCTCTTTGGGGGTGGTGGCCTGATTGCTCATGCTGGCGAGGTTCGTTGTCGACTGCGTTTCGTGTGTGCGCGTGAACATGTGGTTCTCCCATCTATCCGGGAGCCATCATGTGCGCAACGTCACGGGTGCTTTATCGCGCTTGCGCAGGCGTGTCCAGTAAAACGAAGCGGACCGTTCACGTCATGAGCCGGGGTAACGCATCGACCAATGCGTCGACCGCCAGACGCACCTTGCGCGGCAAGTGAGGTGTTTGCAGCCAGAGCGCGTAGGCGTCGTAGAGAAACGCCGGCTGATCCGGCAGCACCTGCACGAGCTCGCCCGCCTGAATGCGCTCGCGCACCAGCCACGAGGGGAGCCACGCCAGACCCATGCCCGTGGTCGCGGCGTCGGCGATTGCGTCGAGGTCGTCGAGCCGCAATCGGTTCGGCGGCGTGATCGCTATCGGCGGGTGGCCGGTTTGCGGAAACAGCCATGGGCGAATCCGGCCGGAGCGTCGGTAGATGATCGCCTGATGTCCGCCGAGTTCCTCTATCCGCCGTGGCTCGCCATGCATCTCCAGATACGACGGCGACGCGCACACGATCATGTGTTGACGCGCGATGCGCCGCGCTATCACCCCCGCCTTGTCCTCCAGTTCGCCGGTCCGGATGGCGAGATCGTAGTCGTCCTCGGCGAGATCCGTGAAGCGGTCGTTGAACGACAGATCCAGTTCCAGTGCCGGATTATGTCGTGCGAACGCCAGCAGGACGGGCGCGACGCAGCGTCTGCCGAAGTGCACCGGCATCGTGACACGCAGCTTGCCGCGTGGCTCGGCAAGCTGGTCGGCGGCGAGCGCATCGGCCGCGTCGGCTTCGGCGAGCACGACGCGGCAGCGCTCATAGTAGGCGCGGCCGAACTCCGTCAGGCTCTGGCGGCGCGTCGTTCGCGTGATGAGCCGCACGCCCAGGCGCTCCTCCAGAAACCGCACGTGCTTGCCGACCATTGGTCCCGACAGGGCCAGCGCGTCCGCCGCGGCCGCGAACGAGCCCAGATCGACGGCTTTGACGAACACGGCCATGCTCATGAGGCGATCCATATTCGGAAGCTCCGGTTTCGACTGTTCTAGTTATTGCGTCATTTATCCCGCTGATGCGGGCTGTCATAGTGTATTCGGTTCAATTGATTCCGAGTGGAGGCTATATGGCGCGCGCGATCCGTTTTGATCGGCATGGTGGGCCCGACGTGCTGCGTATCGAAGACGTGGAGGTTCCACGGCCCGCAGCGGGCGAAGTTCAGATTCGTGTGAAGGCGTTGGGCCTGAACCGCGCCGAGGCGTTGCTGCGCGCGGGCACCTACATCGAGACACCGGCGTTGCCGTCCGGTCTCGGGCTCGAGGCGGCGGGCGTGGTCGCAGCGGTCGGTGCGGGTGTGGGGGATTTCGCGTCCGGCGATGCCGTCAGCATCGTGCCGCCGGTATCGATGGTACGCTGGCCGGCTCATGCCGAGCTGATCAATGTGCCGGCGGGGCGTGTGGTCAAGCACCCGTCGTCGCTCGGTTGGGAGGTAGCCGCGGCCCTTTGGATGCCCTACCTGACTGCCTACGGCGCGTTGATCGACATTGCCGGACTGAGGCGGGGCGAGTGGGTTGCTGTGACTGCGGCATCGAGCAGCGTCGGTCTGGCCGCGATCCAGATCGCCAACATGGTCGGCGCGAACCCGATTGCCGTGACGCGGACGTCTGCCAAGAAGGCGGCTTTGCTCGAGCAGGGCGCGGCTCATGTGATCGCTTCGGCTGAGGAAGATTTGGCTGCCAGATTGAGAGACGTTGCCGGGCCGGACGGCGTGAGGGTGGTGTTGGATCCGATCGGCGGTCCGATATTCGAGCCGCTCACGGCGGCGATGTCTCGCGGCGGCATGCTCATCGAATTCGGCGGCCTGAGCGCCGAGCCGACGCCGTTCCCGTTGTTCACCGTGCTGAGCAAGTCACTCACGCTGCGCGGCTACCTCGTGCACGAGATCCTGAGCGATCCGGCGCGCCTGGCGGCCGCCAAGGCGTTCATTCTCGATGGACTCGCGGCGGGGTCACTGAAGCCGGTCATTGCCGCCACATTTCCGTTCGAGCGCATCGTCGACGCGCATCGCTTTCTGGAGTCGAACGAACAATTGGGCAAGATCGTCGTGACGGTTTGACAACGGCGCGAAGTCAAACGGTCACGCGACCTTGCGGACATCCGGTTTCGTCCGGAAAGGACGAAGCCGGGAAAAATCGGGTTTGATGCAACGGTGAAGCCTAAGACATCAGCCCGAAGCTGGCGAGAACGAACCGAAGACCGAAGAAGCAAACGGACGAAAACAGCGGCAGGCCGAAAGCCAGCGACATACACCGCAAGCCGACGACGCTGGCCTTTGGCCATCGATTGAAAAAGTAGACAGCCGCGCCGGCCAGTACGCGGCCGACCCCGTTCATTGCCGCACCATCACGATCTCGAGATACTCGCTGGGCAGCACGAGTGTCCCGTCGCCGGAACGGTTGCGGCTTTCCATCAGCGTCATGAGATCGCGCTGGAAGGCCGCTTGCCGTTCGTCGTCCATCGCGGCGAATGCCTTGTTGATGGGGCCGTAATAAGTCCGGAATACCTCGAGCCAATGCGCGGGCGAGCGGTAACGGAACATGAATTCGCGGCTCGTTACGGCGACACTCCGCACATTCCCGTGAAAGAGTTCGTCGAGCCGCGCCCTGGTGCCCCACAATGCCGGCGACTTGAGGCCAGGCGGCGGAGGCAGGTATTTGCCGATCGTCTTGAACACCTGGCCGATGAAGCTATCGGGCGTCCAGTTCGCGAGACCGATCTTGCCGCCGGGTTTGCACACGCGCGCCAGTTCGCTTGCCGCCTTCTCCTGATTGGGCGTGAACATGACGCCGAAGGTCGACATGACGACATCGAAGGTGGCGTCCGCGTAGGGCAGCGCTTCGGCGTCGGCTTCGCGGAACTGCACCGTTGTCAGACCTTCCGCTCGCGCGCGAGCCTGACCCGCGTCGAGCAGCGAGGCCACGTAGTCGGTCGAATCGACATCGCACCAGCGGCGCGCGGCGGCGAGCGTGCCATTGCCGTTGCCGGCCGCGACATCGAGCACGCGGCTGCCGGCGCGTAGATCGAGTGCCTCGCACAAATTTTCTCCGACGATCTGCAACGTCGTGCCGACGACGGCGTAATTGCCCGTTTCCCACGCGGCGTGCTGGCGCGCTTTGACGTCAGCGAATTCGGAGGTGTGTGATGAAGAAGAATGGACTTCAGACATGGGGATGCTCCAGAGAAAAATTTGTGCGATGCACGCTAGTGTTATTGCGCCAGGACTTACGAATTCATGTGGTGCCTCCTTAACTGACGTTAAGTATTCGATTCATTCAAGATTCCTTAGCATTGTTGTAAGGGATTCGCATGGATGCTAGTATCAGTGCGGCTGTTGAATCGATGAATGACCAGGCGTCCAGATCTTTTGTGCAGGACGCCGAAGTTCCTGGAAACAATGATGGATGCGCTCTCCGACGTCCTCCGCCTGGTTCGCCTTGGTGGTGCGGTGTATCTAAACGGCGACTTCACTGCACCCTGGTGTTTGTACGGCCAGGCGAACGCAGCGTTGTGCGGCAGTTTCCTTCCCCCAGCGGAACGTATCGTCTCCTACCACCTGATCACCGAGGGCGGCTGCTGGGCTGCGCTCCCGGACGACCCTGAATCCGCCATTTACGTCGCTGCCGGCGAACTGCTCGTCGTGCCGCAAGGCGAAGCGCATCTGCTCGGCAGTTCGCTCGACATCACGCCTGGACCCACCGGCGAATTGCTCGAGAGTCAGCTGCGGAATTCACCGGGACAGTTGATGGCGCTTCGCTACGGCGGTGGTGGAGAGCGCACGCGTCTGGTGTGCGGCTTTCTCGCGTGCGACGACACGTTGAGCAACCCGGTGCTGTCCGCGCTGCCGCGCATCTTCAAGGTCGACATGCGCAACGACCCGCAGTCCGCGTGGCTCGAATCGTCGTTACGGTTCGCGGCGGCCGAGGCGGCGGAATGGCGCGTAGGCAGCGCGATCGTTCTCGCGCGTCTATCGGAACTGCTTTTCGTGGAGGCGGTGCGGCGTTGCATCGATGCGCTGCCGTCCGACCGGAAAGGCTGGCTGGCGGGCGTGGGGGATCGGTTTGTCGGTCGTGCGCTCGCGCTGATGCATGCGCAGCCGGCGCATGGTTGGACAGTCGACGAACTGGCGCGCAAAGCGGGCTTGTCCCGGTCCGCGCTGGCGCAGCGATTTACGCAGTTGCTCGGTCAGCCGCCTATGCAGTATCTCGCGCATTGGCGTTTGCAGATCGCCGCGCAGGAGTTGCGTGGCGGGACGAAGTCGCTGGCGGCGGTGGCGGATCAGGTAGGGTACGAGTCGGAGGCGGCGTTCAATCGGGCTTTCAAGCGGGAGTTCGGGATGCCGCCGGCGGGGTGGCGGCGGAGCCGGGGTGAGATGGCTGGTGTTTCTGCTGCTGCCGTTGCGGCGGCAGGCGGCGTGGACGGTGCGTTCGATGAAAGAGGTGCTTAGACGCCACGGCCGTGTAGGCGAAGCGGCAAGAATCTGAAATTAGCGTCACTCCCGTAGAAATCTGGCTTTGTCGCCGCGGGGAGTGAGCAGCCCTAAAACGAGCGCCGCGAGTAAAAGCGCCGGCACGTCTCCGAGAAGATGGCCGCGGTACGGGGCATTCATCAGGGCCTGGATCGCCATGATCCCGCCATGCACCACGCTCGACCACACCGCGAACCCAGATGAGGCTCAGATGAGCGAGTGGATTCAGGGCCGCGAAAATCAGGAACACACCCAGCGTGGCGTACATGCCGACAATCATCAGGGGATATTCCGAATGTCCCGTATGCCAGACCCAACCGTCGGGCCAGACGATCATTAGCGGGTAAAGTCCAATGGACGTGATGCCCGTCAAGACCAGCGCGACGCGTAGGTAATTGAGCCGCTGAGTGTCGGTCATGATCGTCTCCTTCGAATCGCGCCGGGCCCTCACTTCACCCCATGCTTCGCCTGCCAACTCTTCATGAATGCGATCTCGTCATGCTGCGCCTTGATGATGTTTCTGGCCAGCCGCTTCAGCGCCGGATCCTTGCCGTACTTCAACTCGACCTGCGCCATTTCGATCGCCCCTTGATGATGCGGAATCATGTGTGCGACAAAGTCCTTGTCGGCGTTGCCCGTATAGTCGGCGCTCATGTCCTGCATCATCTTGTCGTCGGCGGCCTTGAAAGCTTGCGTCGCATCGCCGGAGCCTGCATCCGCTGACTTGGACATGTCCATGCCGGGCATGGCGGCCGGTTGCTGGGCGTGGACGGGCACGGCCGCGACAGCAAACGCAAAGCCGCTGAAGAGGTAAAGGGCACGAAAGGCGCGAAGTTTTTTCATTGTGATTGTCCGTTGGGAAAAAGGTTGTCCATCAGGCTCTCAGCGACGGATGAAAGCCCGCCGCCTCGATGGCCTCGATGAGTTGTTCGGCTGCCAGCGTCGACGTGACCTTGACGATTTTAACGGGGACATCGACTTCGAGCTTCGCTGCAGGGTCGAGACTCGTGACTGCACGCGTGATGGCGTTGGCGCAACCGCCGCACGACATATCCGGGATGGCAAATTCCATTTCCTACCTCCAATGAAAAGTCATGACTCAAGCGTGGACCTTCCCACGGCGGTAAGGTCAAGCAGGTTTTCGTGATTGGCTGAAAACCGTAGCCGCGTACGCAAAGCCATCACGCGCGGCATCGTCCCAGCCTTACGATTTTGCAAACCTGCGTGCTAGACTTCGTACCCATGTCTTACTGGCGCAAACTCTTCACTGTCGTGCTGCTTGTGCTGAGCCTCCCGGTTCAGTCGTTCGCGGCCGTCTCCATGAAATGCGAGTCCTCGCATTCCGTGGGCGATGCGACGCCCGCGCGCCATGAGGCAGGCGGTGCAATGGCCCAGCATCACGACCATGTCGCGATGATGGCCAAGCAAGCCGACAATAGCGGCAGTACCCATCTTCAGCATCATGGTTCCGCGGGCGGCGAGCATCATGCGCACGCGTGCTCCACTTGCGCGTCCTGCTGTTTCGGCGGCGCGCTGCCGATCACGCCCGTTGCGTCCCCGTCCGCCAACGCGGTTCATTTCGCTGTTCCCCTGCCTCCCACTGTCCGCGTCGCGTCGTTTCTGACCGGCGGCGTCGAACGGCCTCCCCGCATTTCTCTCGTCTAGTTCTTTCGCAGCCTCACGCTGCGTTGTTCCATTTCGCCTTGATGGACGGCTGTGCGTCGTCCGTCATGGCCGTACTTGACGAGACGAATCATGCGAACGTTCATTGCGGCGCTGCTCGGCGCGACGGCATGTCTGCCGACGCTCGCGCATGCTACACCCATACTTCCCGAGCCGACGGACCCGGCGGCATCCGTGCCGGCGATCGATGCGCCCTCCGCGCTGGCCGACTATCGCCCATACCGTGAGCAGCAAGCGCCGAGCTGGCAAGCGCTCAATCGCGAGGTGACGAATCCAGCGGGGCACGCTGGAGCGAGCCACGGTTCGATGCAGTCGAGCAGCGCTGACGCTAAAGAAGACGGCCACGGTTCTGACCGCGAAGGGGCGGAAAAATGAGGCCGTGCCTGTTTCCAGCCACCCGCACAATTGGAATTGCCATCGCGGTGACGCTGCTCGCCGGCTGCGCGACGTTCTCGAACGACGGCGGCTTCGGCACGGTGTCGACCGCCGCGTCCGAGCGGCTCGGCAAAGACGCCGTACTGATAAAGACCGACGAGGATCGAAATGCCGTCGCCAACCGCACGCGAGAACTGCTTTCCGCGCCGCTCGGCATGGACGCCGCCGTCCAGATCGCGCTGCTGAACAACCGCGGTTTGCAGGCCTCGTACAGCGAACTGGGCATCGCCGAAGCGGACCTCGTTCAGGTCGGGCGCTTGCCGAATCCCGGCTTCTCGTTCAGCCGCACGCATGGTGGCGATGACCTGAGTATCAGCCGCACGTTCACGCTCGGCATGTTGCGCGTATTGACGATGCCGTTGACGACGCGCATCGAAAGCCGCCGTTTCGAACAGACTCGCTTGCTGGCCGCCAACGCCATGCTCGAGGTCGCCGCCGATGCGCGGCGCGCCTACCTCCGCGCAGTCGCTGCCACGCAATCGGCCGCCTACGCGGAGCAGGTGAAGGACGCGGCCGAGGCCAGTGCCGAACTCGCATGGCGCATGCAGCAGGCCGGCAACTTCAGCAAGCTCGATTACGCGCGCGAGCAGGCCTTCTACGCGGAAGCCATCGCGCAAGTGGCAAGAGCGCAACAGCAGTCGGTGTCCGCGCGAGAAAAGCTCACTCGCGTGATGGGCCTCTGGGGTTCGCAAGCGCACTACGCACTGCCCGAGCGTCTGCCGGATCTGCCTGCCACACGCCCGGAGTTGCGCGATCTGGAAACCTTTGCGATGCAAAACAGGCTCGACATCCAGGCCTCGAAACTGCAAACGCAAAGCGTGGCCAGTTCACTGGGCTTAAGCAAAGCGACGCGTTTCATCAACGTGCTGGACGTCGGCTATCAGAACAATTTCACGACTTCCGACGGGCGCGAGCAGGGCTACGAGATCGGCGTCGAGATTCCGGTTTTCGATTGGGGCAGCGCCAAAGTCGCGCGTGCCGAAGCGATCTACATGCAGTCGGCGAATCGCGTCGCACAGACCGCGATCAACGCGCGTTCCGAGGTGCGCGAAGCGTATTCCGCCTACGTGTCCGACTACGACCTCGCGAAGCACTATCGCGACGAAGTCGTGCCGCTGCGCAAGACCATCTCCGACGAGTTGCTGCTTCGCTACAACGGAATGCTCGCAAGCGTGTTCGAACTGCTCGCCGATTCACGTGACCAGATCGGCGCGGTGAATAGCGCTATCGACGCGCTGAAGGACTACTGGCTCGCGCAGGCCGATTTGCAACAGGCACTCGGCGGCCGTTTGCCGGTTGCCACTAACGCGACGCCACTCGCCTCCACGACGCAAACGGCGTCGTCCACTGAATCCGAAGGTCAATAGCATGATGTCACGTCGACATTTTATGAGCGGCTCGGGCGCCGCTTTGCTGGGAGCCGCGCTGGTGAGCAAGGCCGGCGCCGCGTCGCTGCCCGAAGCACCCACGATGGCCACAGCCTCGATGCAGCCGCCGCGCGCGCCGTCGAGTGGCCGGCCGTACATGCCGGTCGCCACGCTCAACGGATGGTCGTTGCCGTGGCGCATGAAGAACGGCTGGAAGGAGTTTCATCTGATCGCCGAACCGGTGGTGCGCGAACTCGCGCCCGGCATGAGCGCGAATCTGTGGGGCTACAACGGCCAGGCGCCGGGGCCGACCATCGAGGCGGTCGAAGGCGACAAGGTGCGCATCTTCGTGACCAACCGGTTGCCGGAGCACACCACGGTCCACTGGCACGGCATGCTGCTGCCGTGCGGCATGGACGGCGTGGGCGGCCTCACGCAGCCGCACATTCCACCGGGCAAGACCTTCGTCTACGAGTTTCAGCTGGAGAAGCACGGCACCTTCATGTATCACCCGCACGCCGACGAGATGGTGCAGATGGCGATGGGCATGATGGGGACGTTCATCGTCCATCCGAAAGATCCCGGCGTGATGCAGGTGGACCGCGACTTCGTGTTCATCATGTCCGCTTATGACATCGACCCCGGCAGCTTCACACCGCGCGTCAACGAGATGACCGACTTCAACATGTGGACGTGGAATGCGCGCGTGTTTCCGGGCATCGATTCATTGCCGGTGCGGGCGGGCGATCGTGTGCGGATTCGCGTCGGCAATCTGACCATGACGAATCACCCGATTCATCTGCACGGCTACCACTTCGAAGTGGTGGGCACCGACGGCGGCTGGATTCCGCCGTCCGCGCGCTGGCCCGAGGTCACCGCCGATGTCGCGGTCGGGCAGATGCGCGCCATCGAGTTCACCGCGAATCGTCCCGGCGATTGGGCATTTCATTGCCACAAGTCTCATCACACGATGAACGCGATGGGGCATCAGGTCCCGAGCATGATCGGCGTGCCGCAGCAAGACCTCGCCAAACGCATCAACCGGCTGGTGCCCGACTACATGGCGATGGGCAGTACCGGCGGGTCGATGGGGGCAATGGAGATGCCACTGCCCGACAACACACTTCCGATGATGACCGGCACTGGCCCATTCGGCGCACTGGAAATGGGCGGCATGTTTACGGTGGTGAAAGTGCGTGAAGGGCTGGGCCGCAACGACTACCGTGATCCGGGCTGGTTCAGGCATCCGAGGGGAACGGTGGCTTATGAATATACCGGTGAACTGCCGGACGGTTGACGTCGGCAGCGGCAGCGGCGGCAGCAGGTTGGCCGTGTGGATCGTATTTAACGTGGGAGTGTGTGAGATGAAGAATGGGTTGGCTTCGATGGTGATTGGTTGCGTGATCATGGTTTTCACTTCGGCGTACGCGGCGGGTGAAACCACTGACGCAGCGGCGAGCGCGCACGCCAGTGCGCAAGCCGCGATGTCTCATGGTGAAATCAGGAAGGTGGATAAAACTGCCGGCAAACTGACCATAAAACATGGTCCTCTGGAAAACCTCGGCATGGATGCGATGACGATGGTGTTCAAGGTGAAGGACGCGGCAATGCTCTCGCGGGTCAAGTCCGGCGACAGGATCGACTTCGTCGCGGACGAGGTGGACGGGGCGCTGACGGTGGTGAAACTGGAGAAGCGAGAGTAGTCACCACACGCGGGTTGTCTGCCTATCGCATTCTTGCTGAACGTGTCATACGGATAAACCATTACTGTTCGCGCGTTGCCGTTTGGATGCCTCCCGCACACCGTCTTATCGTCCGACGTTGCATGGCTTCGCCCACGTCATGCAACCGCCGCAACTCACGGGGAAGTCTTACCGATTCCTTTGTGCGCTAGCTCACTAAGACACGCGGAACTTACTCGCCCCAGGCGTTTGAGATGTTATGCTCGGACGTCATGAACTTCTTCATGCATAGACGCGTGCGAATTTAAAAATACCTAGATTTCATTAGGAGCCGGGCATGCTAAGAAAAGTAGTCGATCGGGCGAAACAGATCCGACGCAGCGAGGGGTTCAAGCATTCGGTCGCCACACCACGTCGCATTTCACTTCATGCCACGCAGCGATTAAACAGGGGAATCTTCGCCATCGAAATTCAGGAGAACTCTGGTTTTTTCTCCGTGATGCAGATGGTCCTGTTTATTCTGATGTATTGCGACGAGAAGTGTCTGACGCCGTGCATCAGCGCGCGCGGCGGCCTCTACGGAGACGCTGCAGGAGCGATCGACTGGTTCTCGTCCTTCTTCGAGTCCGTGAATGGCAAGGCGGCGGCGCCGTTCACGCACAAGGTGAGAAAGTCGACGGTTCGCGATCTGGTCCAGCTTGGGTTTCGTCAACGCTACGAGACTCAGCTTCAACTCAACAGCGCCAGCGAACTATTCTTCGCACATTACCGGCCAGCCGGCCATATCGGCGATGAAGTCGAAGCGATCTGCCAGAAGCTCGAGATCGGCGCGTCCACGCTCGGTGCGCATTTCAGAGGCACGGATAAATCGCTTGAGGCCATCCCGGTTTCATGGGGCGATTTCTGCCGCCACGTAGAAACGACGCTTGCGGAAAATCCGCACCTCGACAACGTCTTCGTTTCAAGCGACGAACAGGCGTTTCTGGACTTTTTCGTCGCCTGGCCGTTTAGCAAGCCGGTCAAAGTCGCTCCCGCTAAATTGCTCGCGTATGGCAATACGCCGGTTCATTTCAGCGGCTATCCGGGACTCGAAATCGGCCGTGAAGCGCTCGTCTCCAGTCTGCTGTTGTCCCGTTGCGGTTATCTGGTGAAGACGCCGTCCTATCTGTCGGCATGGTCCAGAATATTCAACCCGTCGCTGCCGGTAAAGCTCGTGTCGCCGCCGCGGCCGGACGCATTCTGGTTTCCCGACAGCCGTCTCTGGCTCGAACAGGTGGCGCAGGACAAGGCGGCCTGAACGCGGATGCGATCGGATCGCCTGGGTGGCTCGCAGTCGTGACATCGGTAGGAAGAATGGCGCGCATATAATGAAAGGCCGCCTGACGGGTTTGCGGGAACGTGTCGTTCGAGTCCGGCAAGCCGTCAGATACATCGTGACTGCAAAGAGGCCTTCAGCATGTACATTGCCATGAACCGTTTCAAAGTGACGCCCGGATCCGAAGCCGCCTTCGAACATCTGTGGACCACGCGCGATACGCACCTGAAAGAAGTGCCGGGTTTCGTGGAATTTCATCTGCTGAAGGGTCCACAGAAGGACGATCACGTTCTCTATTCCAGCCATACGATCTGGAAGGACTACGCGTCGTTCGAGGCGTGGACGAAATCCGACGCCTTTCGCGCCGCGCATCGCAGCGCAGGTGGCGACAACCGGGTGCTCTATCTCGGGCATCCGGAATTCGAAGGCTTCGAAGTCATTCAGACCGTCAAATGAATGCATGATCCTCGCGAGCGCCCCGTGCCATTCACGGGCGCCGTGAAGGGACTTCCCCCACTCATGATGAGCTTTCAGCGCGCGTTTCGCCCGCGCTAGCCTGTGCGCGTCCGACGACGCGCTGAGCAAGCTTGCGGTATTCTTTTGCGAGCATTTCGCCGCGACGCCTAACGCGCCGGCGCAACTCACAGAGGAACTGAAACATGAAAGCCGTCAAAATCGGTTCGCCCGCCACTGTCGCCAATCTCCAGGTCGTCGACATCGCCGATCCCGGTCAGCCCGCGGCGGGCCAGATTCGCGTGCGCATTCACGCGAACTCCTTGAATTTTCACGACTACGGCGTGGTGAGCGGCAATCTGCCGGCGGACGCAGGGCGGATTCCGATGGCGGACGGCGCGGGCGTCGTCGAGGCAGTCGGCGCGGGCGTGTCGGAATTCAAAGCGGGCGATCACGTGGTGTCGTGCTTCTTCCCGTTCTGGGAAAACGGGCCGCCTGCCATCGCCGATTTCAAGACCACACCCGGCGACGGCATCGACGGCTACGCACGCGAAGCCGTCGTGCTGCCGAGCCACTACTTCACGCACGCTCCGCGCGGCTATAGCCACGCCGAGTCCGCAACGTTGACCACAGCCGGGCTCACCGCATGGCGCGCGCTCGTCGTGGACGGCCAGTTGAAGGCCGGCAATACGGTGCTCGTGCTCGGTACCGGCGGCGTGTCTATTTTCGCCTTGCAGATGGCCAAAGCGATGGGCGCTTCGGTGATTGCCACGTCTTCATCGGACGCGAAGCTCGCCAGACTTCACGAGCTCGGAGCCGATCACACGATCAACTATCGCGACACTCCCGAATGGGGCAAGCAGGTCCGCTCGCTGACTGATGGCCGCGGTGTCGATCATGTGATCGAAGTGGGCGGTCCGGGGACTTTGCCGCAGTCGATCACCGCCTGCCGGATCGGCGGGCATATCGCGCTGATCGGCGTGTTGACCGGACGGGCAGGGCCGGTGCCGACCGCGGCGCTGATGGCGCGGCAGCAGCGTTTGCAGGGTTTGATCGTCGGTAGCCGTCAGGATCAGCGCGATATGATCCGGGCGCTCGAAGTGATGGGCATCAAGCCGGTGATCGACAGCACGTTCGAACTGGAGAAACTCGGCGAGGCGTTTTCGCACGAGGAATCCGGCGCTCACTTCGGGAAGATTTGCGTGGCGGTATAAGCGCTTCGTATGCGCGAGTGAACGCCGGGATGCCGTTTCGCTCGCGCTGTTTGTGGCGCTGCCAAGTGGCATGCAAGGGCGCGTTAGTCGTGCCTACCCAAGTCGGCGAAGTTGATGCTGCGCGCCTCGCACGCATCCGTAAAGACCTCGTCGTAGCTCGAGAAGAACACCGTGCGCGTTTGCGCCAGTGTCTTGAACAGATCGACCAGCACGGCGCGTGCGGCGGCGTCGAGTCCGCCGACGGGTTCATCCGCGATCAGCACCTGGGTTTCGCCAAGCACGGCAGCCGTCAGGAAAAACTTCTTGCGCGTACCGAACGACATCTGTTCAAAGCGTTTGTCGAGATGCGGCGTGAGGCCGAAGCGGTCCGCGAGCGACAGCGTGTCAGCGGTTACGGTGGTGTTTCTCGCCGATGCCACTTTGCTCAGATACTCGCGTCCGGTCTGATCCGAATAAGGCATGCAGTCTTCGGGCACGTAGGTGAGTACGGATTGCGCGGCGAGCGGTGCACTGCGCAGCGAATGGCCGCCGAGCCACACTTCGCCCGTATCGGGCTCGATCGTGCCCGCGAGGATGCCGAGCAATGTCGACTTGCCGCTGCCGGACTCATCGTTTAACGCGACGCATCCTGATGCCGTGTCGTAATGCAATCCCTGAAAGATGAGGCGTTCGCCGTAGCGCTTGCTGAGGTTTTCGAATCGAAGCATGGATTGGAGCGTGATTCAGGAGAAGACTCGCCGCATCGGGTCGCGCGGCAGATGTCTTCTACAGGTTGGCGTTGCGCAAGTGTAGCAGCGCAAGCCGCAGCCGCTGTCGCGTCCGAAGCTTCATTCACCGATCCGCATCCAGCAAAAACTCGACCATCCGGGCGCACACACGGCCGAACATTTGCGTGCCCGTCACAGTCGGGCATCCGCGCGCGCGGGCGGCTTCGATCAACGGCGTGAGCGGCGGCTTCGTCACCACGTCGCCGACGAACGTCGTGGCCGGCAGACGCGACACGTCGATAGGCGGCGGGTCGTCCGCTCGCATGCCGAGCGGCGACGCGTTGACGACCACGTCGTACGCATTCGCATCCACGGAAGCGGCCACACTATGCACCTCGCCTTGTCCGAGCGCATTCAACCGGCCGATCAGCGACGCCGTGCGTTCGGCATCGTTATCGCGCACGTCGAGCGACGCCACGCCGCCTTGAACCAGCGCATGTCCGATCGCGGAACCCGCGCCGCCCGCGCCGACCAGCAGCGCGCGTTTGCCGCGCAGATCGCAACCGGTATCGATGAGCGCGGCGACGAAGCCGGTGCCGTCGAACATGCCGCCATGCCAACTGCCGTCCGCCGTGCGGCGCAACGTGTTCACCGCGCCGAGAAAGCTCGCCTGTTCGGTGAGCGAGCCGCAATACCCGGTGGCGCTGAACTTGTGCGGCACGGTAATGATCACGCCGTCGACATTGCGCATGGGTGTCACGCCTGCAAAAAACGCGGGCAGGTCGGCGGGCGCGACGTGCGCGGGGACCACCAGCGCATCGCGTCCGGCGGCGCGCAAAGCGGCGGTCACGCCGGACGGCGAGCGTACCTGCGCGATCGGATCGCCGACGATGAAAATCACCCGTGTGGCGCCGCTGAGGCCTTCATCCAGCGAGGCGGAAAAAGAAGGGGCGTCGGGTTGCGTCATGTTGTATGTCTCCAGAGTGTTGCCCGGTTTTCATCTTGCGCGATGCCGGGCGATTTTGCTTGAGTGGGTTCGGCGCGAACGGATCCTTGACCGGTGGGTCCGTTCCTGCGAACTCTAACGTTTTGTGGAATAGCATTCAAGAATGAAATCATTTCGTATGAATGTGAAATGAAGCAGGTTGTCGATAGAAATCCACGGTCTGACGCAGTCCTTCGTCAAGCGACGTGTGCGGCAGATCGGGCAGCAACTCCTCAAGAGTTGGATCTACGGGGAACGACGTGGCGATCGGTAACGGCGCGCCGGTTGTATCGATACATGCGCCCGGCACGATCACGCCGATACGTTCGATGACCTGATCCACCGAAACGATGTCGCCCGCCAAGGTGAACACATGCGCGCCGCGCGGCGCTCGTACGAGAGCGGCTTCATAGGCGGCGGCGACATCGTCCGCGAAAACGAGGCCTGTCGAGCCGGTGAACGGAATCGTGTACGGCTCGCCGCGCGCCGCTGCGCGGCACGCGAGGCTCGGTCCAGCACTCGAACCCGTTTCGCGCCCTGCGCCATACACGACGAGAGGCCGGAAGCCGACGCTGGCAATGCCGTGGTCGTGCCAGTACGCGCGCGCCGCGCCTTCGCAGGCGAGCTTGAACGCGCCGTAAAAGGTCTGCGGAAAAGGCACGGCGCCGTCATCGGGTCCGAAGACGCCCGCGCTGCTCGCGTACAGCACATTCTTCAAGCCGGCCGCGCGCGCGGCTTCGAAAACATTGAGCGTGCCGATCAGATTGATTTGCGCGCCGCGCACCGGATCGAGCGCGCAAGCCGGCGTGAGCACGCCCGCGAGATGAATCACCGCGTCGCAGCCGTTCAGTGCGCGCGACACATCGGCTGGATTCGCCATGTCGCCGCTCGCCCATTGCGCTGTTGCGGCCTGCTCAGGCGCGAGCGCTTCCAGCAGGCGCGTGTCGGCGCGCAGATCGAACGCCCGCACGCTGATGCCTTTGCGGAGCAGGCGTCGCATGATCCACGCCCCCAGAAACCCGCTTCCTCCCGTCACCAATACGCGCATCGTCTTTCCTCCGTGAGTGCAGAAGTATTTTGCATTTTTGCATTTGTGGAATAGTATTCCGAAAGCAAAGCAAATTCTACAGATGTCGACGAGCTGCGACGAACTACGCGTCGGGGCCTAGACAAGGAGCAAAGGAGCAGGACATGGTGGAGACACTCAGCGGATTGCAGCAGAACGAAACGTTCGACGTCGTGGTGATCGGCGCCGGCGGGGCAGGGATGTCGGCGGCGCTGTTCGCTGCCATCGAAGGCGCCCGCGTTTTGCTGGTGGAAAGCACCGAATACGTGGGCGGCACGACAGCCTATTCGGCCGGCACAACGTGGATTCCCGACTCGATGCACGGCCCTTCCGTCAATCCGGACGACAGCAGCGCCAACGCCGAGGCTTTTCTGCGCCGCGCGGTGGGAGAGCGCAGCAGCGAGGCGTTGCGTCGCGCGTTTCTGGCCGCCGGCCCGCAGGCCGTCGCGCATATCGAGGCGAATTCGGATGTGAAATATCGGGCGAGGCCGTTTCATCCAGACTATCTGTCCGAACTCGAAGGCTCGACTTTACGAGGCCGCGCGCTGGAGCCGCTCGCTTTCGACGGCCGCAAGCTCGGCAAGCACTTCGCGCTGATCCGTCCGCCGATTCCCGAGTTCACGGTGCTCGGCGGCATGATGGTGGATCGCGACGACGTCGGTCATTTGCTCGGCATGACGAAGTCGCTCAAGTCCCTGCGCCACGCCGTGAAGCTGCTCGCGCGCCACGCTTGCGACCGCATGAGTTGGCCGCGCGGCACGCGTCTCGTAATGGGCAATGCGCTGATCGGCCGTCTGCTTTATTCGCTGCTGGCTCGCAACGTCACCGTGCTGGTGAGCACGAAACTCGAAGCGCTGCGCACCGGCGCAAACGGCAGTGTCGACGGAATCACGTTGAGCCAGAACGGCCAGCGGCGTCAAATCGCGGTGACGGGTGGCGTGATTCTCGCAAGCGGCGGCTTCAACCGGCATCCGCAACGGCGCAGCGCGATGCTGCCGGGCGTCGATCCGAGCTGGTGTCCCGGCGCGCCGGGACACACCGGCAGCGCGCACGATCTCGCGCTCGCCATCGGCGCACGTTATGGCGAAGGCGCGTTGAGCAACGCGTTCTGGGCGCCGGTCTCCGTACGCAAGCGCAAGGATGGCACGACCGCGGTGTTCCCTCACTTTCTGATGGATCGCGGCAAGCCCGGCATGGTGGTCGTCAATCAGGCGGGCAAGCGCTTCCTCAACGAAAACACTTCGTATCACCTGTTCGGTATCGCGATGCAGGAGGCGCATCGCCAGTCGCCGTGCGTGCCTGCGTATCTCGTCACGGATGCCGAAGGCTTGCGCAAATACGGTCTCGGCATGGTGCGTCCCGGTGGCAAAGGCATCGCCCCATTTCTCGCCGACGGCTATCTGACACGCGCCGATACGCTCGACGAACTCGCGGGCAAGCTGGACATCGACCCACGTGGATTGACCGATAGCGTCGCGCGCATCGACGAATACGCGCAGACCGGCGTGGATGCGGATTTTCAGCGCGGCGCGACCGACTATCAGCGCGCTAACGGCGACGCAAACTGGCCGGGACCGAATCCTTGCCTCGGGCCGATCGGCCGCGCGCCGTTCTACGCGGTGCGGCTCTATCCCGGCGACATCGGCGCGGCTACCGGACTGGCCAGCGATCAGCACGCCCGCGTGCTGGGTCGCGACGATCAACCTATCGGCGGCTTGTACGCATGCGGCAACGACATGCAATCGGTGATGGGCGGCGTGTATCCCGGACCCGGCATCACGTTGGGACCTGGACTCGCGTTTGCCTATCTCGCCGGCCGCGACGCGGCTGCGTGCGCCCAAACCGCTTCGGCCGCGCGGACCTCGTCGGCGGCGTGGTCGGAACCCGCTGACGTAAGCCCACAGCGGGCCAAAGAGAAAATCTTCCGATGAACCAGGGGTGAGCCTGGTTTGAATGAAGTTATAGAATGGAATAGTATTCAACAAACAGATCGGAGACGATCTCTTCCCAACCGACGAAACGAACTGGTAATGAAGCGCGATCCGATACTCGAATGTGATGTGCTGGTGCTGGGTTCCGGCGCGGGCGGCCTCTCCACCGCGGTCACCGCCGCGACGCGCGGGCTGCGCGTGATGGTGGCGGAAAAAGCCGCGGTGTTCGGCGGTACGACCGCATGGTCGGGCGGCTGGATGTGGATTCCCGGCAACCCGCTCGCAACGCGCGCAGGCATTGTCGAGGAACCCGAAGCATCGCGCACGTATCTGCGCAACGAACTCGGCGCGCACTTCGATGCGGACAAGGTCGACGCGTTGCTCGACTACGGTCCCGAGATGATCGAGTTCTTCGAACGCAATACGTCCATGCGTTTCGTCGACGGCAACCGCATTCCCGATTTTCATACCACGCCCGGCGCCGTGAGCGGCGGCCGCTCGGTGTGCGCAATGCCGTTCGACGGCCGCGAACTCGGGCCGCTGATCGAGCGGTTGCGCGAGCCGCTCGGCGTGGTGACGCTCAAAGGCATGGCGATCGGTTCAGGGCAGGACCTCGCGCATTTCTTCAACGCCACGCGTTCAGTGCGCGCCGCATGGCACGTGCTGCGCAGGCTCGCGGTGTTCGCGGGCCACAAGCTGCGTTACGGCCGATCCATGCATCTGGTGAACGGGAATGCGCTGGTCGCGCGA
Organism: Paraburkholderia sp. RL18-101-BIB-B; assembly: GCF_046026985.1. Taxonomy (NCBI): domain Bacteria; kingdom Pseudomonadati; phylum Pseudomonadota; class Betaproteobacteria; order Burkholderiales; family Burkholderiaceae; genus Paraburkholderia; species Paraburkholderia sp. RL18-101-BIB-B. The sequence goes on along the minus strand of NZ_JARESV010000064.1, from coordinate 17,822 downwards.
CTGCTCAAATCCGCGGCCGATCTCGGCGTCGATCTGCGCACCAACGCCGAGGCCGTCGCGTTGCTGCGCGAGGCGGGCAGCGTGGTGGGCGCACGTGTCGAGATCGACGGCGTGCCGCATGAGGTGCGCGCCGCGCGTGGCGTGGTGCTGGCTTGCGGCGGTTATCCCCACGACCTCGCGCGCCGTGCGCAAACTTTTTCCTATACGCCGTCGGGGCGCGAGCACTGGTCCGCCGCGCCGCTCACCAATACCGGCGACGGCATTCGCCTCGGCGAATCGATCGGTGCGCGCTTCGATGCTTCGCTCGAAACGCCCGCAGCCTGGGCGCCGGTCTCGCTCGTGCCGCAAGGCGAGGGGCGCGCGGACGTCGCGTTTCCGCATCTGATCGAGCGCGCGAAGCCGGGCGTGATCGCGGTGACGCGCGCGGGCCAGCGCTTCGTCAATGAAGCCTCGTCGTATCACGATTTCGTCAGCGCGCTGATCGGTACCACCCCTGCCGGTGAGGAGGTCTGCGCGTGGCTGGTTTGCGATCATCGTTTCCAGCGGCGCTACGGGCTGGGCTTCTCGAAGCCGTTTCCGTTTCCCACCGCGCCGTATCGCCGCTCGGGTTATCTGAAATGCGCCGACAGTCTTGCCGAACTCGCCGCGCAATGCGGCATCGATCGATATGGATTGGAGAGCACCGTGGCGGCCTATAACAGCTACGCGAAGGATGGCTTCGACCCGCAGTTCCACAAGGGCTCGACGCCGTACAACCGCGTGCAGGGCGACGCGCGGCACGCGCCGAGTCCGTGTCTCGCGCCGCTCGAAGACGGGCCGTTCTATGCGGTCAAGCTGCTGCCCGGCAGCCTCGGCACGTTTGCGGGCCTCGCCACCGATGCCACTGCTCGCGTGCTCGATCACGCGGGCCAGGCCGTCGCAGGCCTCTACGCGGTCGGCAACGACAGCGCCAGCATGATGGGCGGCTGCTACCCGAGCGGCGGCATCACGCTCGGCCCGGCGATGACCTTCGGTTATCTCGCGGGCCTTTCCATCGCCGGAGAAGCTCGCGCGGCGCACGTAGCGCAAGACGCATCTAACCCGGCCGCCTTGAACACCACGAACACCATCATTCAGCCACAAGGACACATGTAATGACGCTCTACGACGTAGTGACACTGACGGTGAAGATCGGCGCGAACGCGCAGGTCTTCGAAAGCATTCAGGCAAGCGGCGATCAACCGGGCTCGAAGCTGCTCGGCTGCTGGCATTCCGATATCGGCGCGCTTGGCCAGGTGCTGGTGCTGCGCGGCTTCGATTCGGAAGCCGCGTTGATCACGGAGCGCAAACGCATGCTGCTCGAAGGCAACCCGTTCGGCTGCGGTGAATTCGTCACGGACGTGAAGATCGACAGCTATTCGCTCTTTCCGTTTCTGCCGCCGATCGAACCGGCCGTATACGGCGGCATCTACGAGATGCGTGTTTATGGCACGAAGCTCGCGAGCCTGCAGCACACCATCGACGCGTGGGAGAAAGCGGTGCCCGAGCGGACGCAGCGTTCGCCGCTGGTCGGCGCGATGTATTCGCTCGACGGCAACGTGCCGCGTTTTCTGAACATCTGGCCGTATGCGAGCGTCGACGAACGTTCGCGGATTCGCGCCGAAGCGGTGAAGGACGGCATCTGGCCGCCCAAGGGCGGCCCCGCGCACCTGACCACGATGGAGTCGACGATCTGCGTGCCGGCGCCGTTCTCGCCGTTGCGCTGAGCGCGGACCCGCGGAGATGAAATCGAACTCAGGAAATGACATGACCCAGCACAACTCACGGGCGCTCTCGCTATCGGCGTTGACCGTGCTCGAACTGAGCCCGTCGCAAATGGTGGAGTGCGCGGCCGAGGCAGGCTACGGCTTCGTCGGGCTGCGCCTGTTGCCTGCCACGGATCACGAAGTACGCCACGACATCATCGGCACGACGCCGTTGAAGCGCGAGACGCTTGCGTGTTTGCGCGACACCGGCGTCAAGGTGCTCGACGTCGAGATTCTGCGGCTCAAGCCCGATACCGATGTGGCCGCATACAAGCCGATGCTCGATACCGTCGCCGAAATTGGCGCGCGCTACGTACTCGTTGCGGGCAACGATCCTGACGAAGCGCGCACCGCGGAGCATCTCGCGCAACTCTGCGATCTGGCTGCGCCGCTCGGCCTATCGCCTTCGCTCGAACCGATGCCATGGACCGAAGTGAAGGACATCACGCAGGGCGCGCGCATCGTCAAGGCGGCGGCACGGCGCAATACCGGCCTGATCGTCGACCCGATTCACTTCGACCGCGCGGGTTCATCGACCGACGCATTGCGCGCGTTGCCACGCGAATACTTCGGCTATGTGCAGTTTTGCGACGCACCGGCCGAGCGTCCTGCCGACCTCGACACGCTGCTCTACCAGGCGCGTTGCGAGCGTCTGATTCCGGGCGAGGGCGGCCTCGACCTTGGCGGCATTCTGCGCGCGCTGCCGGATCATTTGCCGATCAGTATCGAAGTGCCGACCCAACGGTGGGCTCAAACCGCGCCCGCGGTGGAGCGCGCCCGCAAGCTGCGCGAGGCGACGCTCGCCGTACTCGAACGGACCTATGCGATGACGTAGTCGGTTTCATCTTCGTTCGAGCCGGTCCGCCGAAGCGCACGCCAAAGATGTCGCGCGGCATGAGACCGGCAACCTCAATCGATAGCGATAACGATAACAACAGTCCGGAGACACCTGATGGAACCTTTACTCAAGGCGCCGCGGAAACCCGCGTCCGCTTCGCGCGTCATCGACGTGCAGCAGTTGCTCGACGAACAACCCGTCGGGCGCTTTCAGATTCTCGTGTTGTTGATGTGCATGTTCATCGTCACGCTCGACGGACTCGATACCGTGATGGTCGGTTTCATCGCGCCGGCTTTGTCGAGCGCGTGGGCGATTCCGCGTGACGCGCTCGGTCCGGTGATGAGCGGCGGCCTGCTCGGTCTCGCGTTTGGCGCGCTGTGCGCGGGGCCGCTCGCGGACCGCTTCGGCCGCAAGACAGTGATGACGGGCGCGGTGCTGTTCTTCGGCGTCTGGAGTCTCGGCTCCGCCTTCGCGAGCAACATCAGCGAACTCACGGTGCTGCGCTTTCTCACAGGCCTCGGTCTCGGCGCATCCATGCCCAACGCCGCCACGCTGATGGCCGAATACGCGCCGCAACGCTGCCGCGCGCTGATGGTGACGACGGTGTTTTGCGGCTTCACGCTCGGCGCGGCCGGCGGCGGGTTCGTGAGCGCATGGCTGATCGCGTCGCACGGCTGGCATTCGGTGCTGATTCTCGGTGGCGTCCTGCCGATTCTCTACGTGCCGCTGATGATCAAATGGCTGCCCGAATCCGCGCGCTTTCTGGCGCTCAAGGAAACGCGCCGCGCGCGGCTCGTGACGGTGATGAACCGCCTCGAACCCGGCAGCGCCGATCAGTCCACGCGCTTCGTCGCGCATGACACGCCGCGGTGCGAACGCAGCCCGGTCCGTTTGATCCTGTCGCGCGACTACGCATTCGGCACGGTGATGCTGTGGGTCTGCTACTTCGCCGGCTTGTTGACCGTGTATCTGCTCGGCAGCTGGCTGCCGACGCTGATTCGCGGCGCGGGCTTCACGCTCGCCGAAGCGGCGGTGGTCGGCGCGCTGTTTCAGGCGGGCGGCACGATCGGCTCGCTGGCGATCGGCTGGCAGATGGACCGTTTCAATCCGCATCGGGCGCTGGGCGCAACCGTGTTCATGGGCGGCGTGCTGGCGTGGTACATGGGCTTGCCCGGCCACGGCATCACCGCGATCAGCGTGCTGGCGTTCGGCATGGGCTACTGCATGAACGGCTCCAACACGGGATTCTGCGCGTTGGCGGCGGGCTCCTATCCGACCCGCATGCGCGCCACCGGCACGAGCTGGATGCTCGGCATCGGCCGCTTCGGCGGGATTGCGGGGGCGATGCTGGGCGCCGGCATGCTGCACGCGAACTGGGGCTTCGGCCAGGTGTTCACGTCGCTCGCGCTGCCGGCCGCGGTCGGCGCGGCGGCGGTGCTGCTCAAGGGCGCACGCCATCGCGGGCCGGTGCTGCAGGTCAGCGCGGGCATCGGACACTGAGGTCAGCGAGATTCATTGGCGCATCGTGCGGGCGCTCTTGAGTTCCGATATGGAATCGTGTTCTCATTCGGTATCGAAATCGAATCGAGAGTGCAACATGGCGGGGAATCTGGAGCGGGCGCTGGCCATCATCGAATTGCTGGCGAAGCAGGGCGGCAGCATGCAGTTGGCCGCGATCGCCGACACGCTGAATATTCCGCGCAGCGGCACCCATCGCCTGCTGGCCGAATTGAGCGAGGAGGGCTACGTGCGGCAGGACGAGCACGGCGAATACGTGCTGGCGCTCAAACTGGTGTCGCTCGCGCTGATGTGGCTGTCCACCGGCGGCGTGCTGGATATTTCGCAGCCGGTGCTCGACCGGCTGGCGGCCGCGTCGGGCGAACTGGCGCGGTTGGGAGTGGTGGAGGACGATCACATCACGTTCGTCGGCAAGGCGCAGGGCGCCAAATCCGGCTTGCGCTACGACCCGGACATGGGCAGCCAGCCGCCGCTGCATTGCACGGCGAGCGGCCAAGCGTGGCTCGCCACCATGAGCGACGAGGAAGCGCTCGAACTCGTGTCGCGTCAGGGCGGCATCGGCAAGGCGGGCCCGCGCGGCCCGAAGGCGCCGAAGACGATCCAGCAGTTCCTGCAGGACCTGGCGGGCGCGCGCAAGCGCGGCTACGGCGTCGCCAGCGAAACCTACGAGGCGGGCATGACTTCGATGGCGGCGGCGATCCGTCATCCGTTGACGGGGCTGGTGGTGGGGATCGTCAGTCTCGCGGGCCCGACCAGCCGTTTGCCGGAAGCGCGCCTGAAAGAGCTGGCGCCGGCCTTGCTCGAAGCCGCGTCGGATATGGGCGCGGCCACCATGAGTTCGCCGTATTTCAAGCGCAGTCTGCGCGTGGCGCCGGTGGCGGCCGTGGTGCAGCCGGTCGAGCCGAAGCGCAAAGGACGGCCGCGTGCCGCTTGAGTGTCGAGCGGCCTGCCACTTGCCCGCGCCGCGTCAAATTGCATCGTGCCGGGCCGTTGAGCTGAATAACCCGCTCGCGTTTCTTCCGTTTCTTTCCTGAAAATCTCCACGAATTCGTCGACGGCCACTCATGCACACTGCTGCCGGCAAAGCGGCCCCGCTGTCCCGCGCCGAACTCAGGCGCATCGTCGCCGCCATTGTGATCGGCAATGGTTTTGTCGCTTACGACTTCACCGTCTACAGCTTTTCCGCCGTCGTGATCGGCAATCTGTTCTTTCCGTCGCACAATCCGGCGTCGTCGCTATTGCTCTCGCTTGCCACCTTCGGCGCGGGCTTCGTGATGCGTCCGCTCGGCGCGATCATGATCGGTCACATTGCCGACAGCCGCGGCCGCAAAGCCGGACTCACCGTATCGCTCACATTGATGACGCTCGGCACGTGGCTGATCGCATGTCTGCCGAGCTACGCATCGATCGGTCCGGCGGCGACCGTGCTGATGGTGCTCGCGCGCCTGATGCAGGGGCTCGCGGCGGGCGGCGAGATCGGCCCGGCGTCGGCGTCGCTGATGGAGTCGGCCGGCTACCGGCACCGCTGTTTCATGGTGAGCTGGCGCGGCGCCAGCCAGGGCGCGGCCGCTTTCGCCGCCGCACTGGTCGGGGCGGCCACCACGGCATTTCTGTCGCCCGCCGCCATGCACGACTGGGGCTGGCGCATTCCGTTCGTGCTGGGCGGATTGATCGGCCCGGTCGGCTGGTACCTGCGCCGCCGCATGCCGGCGGCCGCACCGCAAGAGCGCACGCGGCTCAGCCCGCGGCGGCTGTTTGCGGAGCACACGCGCCCGCTCGTCTGCGGCATTCTGATGATGGCGGCGCCTTCCGTGAGCATCTACGTCACCGTGTTCTACATGCCGGCCTATCTGGTGCGTACATTGCACCGGCCGCCGGCGATCAGCCTTTTGACGGCGTGCCTCTCAGGCGTGGTGATTCTCGTGGTGACGCCGCTGATCGCGCGCGCGGCCGACCGGCTCGCGAGCCGCAAAACGCTGCAATACGCGTCGCTCGTGGCGTCGCTGGCGGCGGCATGGCCCGCTTTCTGGGCGCTGACTCACGGCGCCGGCGATCTCGCGGCGCTCGTCATCATCACGGCTTACGTGGCGCTCGCGGTGAACAACGCCGGCGCCGCTTCGGTGCTGATGATGGAAGCGTTTCCGGCGCACCGGCGCGCGGCCGGACTATCGGTGATTTACAGCTTGGGCGTGGTCCTGTTCGGCGGATTTTCGCCGTTTCTGGTGACGTGGCTCATCAATCGGACGGACGATCCGATGATCCCGGCGTGGTATCTGATGGGCGCCACCGCGCTCACGCTGATCGCGCTAAAGGCGTTCCCGGAGGCGGAACCGGAGGCGGGCGCTCGCGCTGCAAGCGCGTCGCAGCCGGCTGCCTGAAACGCTAGGCCGCGTTGCGCAAGTGCTGCAGGTCGAGGGCGCGGGCGCGCATGTCTTGCGGGCTCATGTCGAAGGCGCGGCGAAACGCGCGGGTGAAGTCAGACGCGCTCTGAAAGCCGAGTCCAAAAGCGATTTCCGCCACCTGCACATGCGGATAACGGACTAGTTCGTCCGCCGCCTCGCGCAGCCGGCGGTTGCGAATATAGGCGCCGAGACCGCCTTCGTGCTCGAACCAGCGATAGATCGTCGCGCGCTTCAGTTGCAGCGTCTGAACCACGCTGGTTGGCGTGAGGTCGCCCTGGTGCAGATTGGCTTCGATATAGCGGCGTACCCGGCCCATCACCGCGGCCTGCAGCGCGGCGCGGCCCGCGCCGCTTAGGCGCGCCTCCTTGCGAAACGTGGCCACCAGCAACTGCGTCCCTGCCTGCAAGGCATCGATGGCGCTGGCCGGATCGAGCCGCGCAATATCGCGGGCGAGCGCTGTCATGTGATCCAGCACGACGCCGGTCAGCGGCGAGCCTTGCTGGACGATGCGGCCGTGAATCGCCGCGCCGTCGCGTAACGCTTCGTCCACTACCGCTGCCGGTACGAACAGGCTCAGAAGGCGGCATTCGGGGCGTTCGGCGCGGAACGGCTGGTTCAGATCGAATGCGACGATGCCTGGCACCGAACCCGGCGCGCTGCGTTTCTTGTGCATGCCGGTGACGTGGCCGACTTCCCCTTCCACGAAGAGCTGAAACACGTAATCGCGCCGCGAGTCGGTGGATACGCGGGCCACCGAGCGTTCCAGCAGCATCGAATCGGTGCGGCAGTCCGTAAAAATCATGCCGCCGACCGCGTACAAATCGATTTCACCGCGAAATCCTCCGGCAACCTGGGCTTTCGACGGCGGCGCGTCGACCACATGGCCCACGCGCTGGCGCCAGGCGAGGAATTGTTCGGCGGGTGCCAGTCCGTGCGTACTGAAACGGCTCGTCGAAATGGCGGAGCGCGAATCGGCCGCGGCGGCCGCGGCCAGATGTTGCGGCAGGGTGCGCTGGTTCATTGAATCGGTTGTTACAAGCGAGAAAGGCGTGCCGGCGGGGCCGCGGCGTGTCTACGCGGCTATTTCACGCGCCGTCGTCCAATTTTGAGACGTACGGTCAAGCCTAACAAAAAAGCGGCATTAATGTTGCGTGATTAGATGCAGATCGTTTTCGCTGACGGCGCGGCAGGCAGTCGACCGCCGCCCCGTTATCGGAATCGCAACTGCGCGCTGAAACAGCGCCGAGCCAATTCGCGCGATGCAAGGGCGCGAGGTTCACGCTTTGCCGACAGGCAATTCACGGGGTATCAAAGATGAGCGGCACGAACATGCAACCGACCGTGCAACGCGGCGCTCGGCGTCCGGCTAGTCTGGTAGACAGCCAGTTGCAACATTTCGAGAACGTGGTGGAGTACCTGACGCGTGGGGACGCGTCCGGCGGGCTGTATCCGCTCGACCACGAGTATTGGGAAAAACGGATCCGGGCGCTGGAAGAAACTTACGAGTTGATTGCCAGCCAGCGGCACCGCCTGACGAGACTTCTCGACAGACTCGCTTGTGAAGCGCAGATGGCGCGGAATGCGCTGAAGCCGCGCACGGCCGCTTGAGTCGGTCGAAGCATAGGAACGCGAGAACCGGATTTCAGTCGGGGAGAACCAGATCGATGCATGCCGGCATCGCTAATAAAAGCAGCAGAACCTGAGAGCAAATGGCGATGGTGCGAACGGGCCCGAAGAGGCGCGTCGCACATCCCCAGTGCTTGAGTGTCAATGAACACCTGCGGCGCGAATCCGTGCCGCTGCGTCCACCGCCTCGCTCATGAGCCGGTCGATGACTTCCGCCACCGGCGCGCATCGCTCGACCAGCGCCGACGATTCCCCCGCGAACAACGCCATTTTCTCAAGATCGCCCACCGTATCGCGGAGCGGCGAAATCGTGCTGAACTTGTAGATCGGCCCTTGATCATCGTGGGCGATTTCTTCCCGCGGCAACACATGCGGATGATTGCCGAACAGACGGTCGCCGGCCTCGCGCGTCACGCTGTTCGACAGCACGCGCACCGGCGAGCCGGGTGGCCAGTTGATCGCGAAAAGGTCGGTGTGCACGGTGTCGCCCGCTCGGGCATCGACGATCCGCTGCTTGTGATAGTCGTGCGCGAAAGACTCATGCGTCGCGACGAATAGCGTGCCGCACTGAATGCCCGCTGCGCCGAGCGCTAGCGCGGCAATCAGCCCGGCGCCGGTCGCGAAGCCGCCGGAGGCCACCACCGGCACGTGCAGACGCTGCGCGACTTCCGGCAGCAGCGCCATGATGCCGATGCGTCCACGCACGTGGCCGCCCGCTTCGACGCCTTGCGCGATGACCGCGTCCACGCCGGCCTGTTGCGCGGCAAGTGCCTCTTGGAGCGAGCCGACCTGCCAGAGGACGAGCGCGCCGGCATCTTTGGCCCGTTTTACAACGTCGGGCATGACATCCCAGAAGAAGCACATGGCCGGCACCCGCGCCGCGCGGCACACGGCGAGTTGCGCATCGAGCAGCGCGGGCTCCGTCCGGAAAGGAATCAGATTGACGCCGAACGGCCGGTTCGTCGTTGCGCGCACCGCGGCGATCTCACACTCGATCACTTCCGGCGCTTCCCCAACCATGCCGAGCAGGCCGAATCCGCCGGCTTCGGAAACGGCGACCGCCAACTCGGCGCGCGCCGGGCCGCCCATTCCGGCCGAAATCACGGGGTGTCGGCAACCGAGCAAACGCGTCAGCGCAGTATCGAACAGCGGGATGTCGTCGTGCATGGCGGTCCTCTCATCGTGTCGCGCGGCGGTAATGCACAGGATTGTGCGGCTCGCCGCATCGAACCTGCATCCACGGCAGTCTCTTTAGAGTAGATGCAGACGAGCGCGGCGGCAGCGGGTATTTTTCGTCAGAAGATAGGCGAGCGCGGCAAGGTGATATTCAGTAATTCTGACCGCTTTTAAATAGGGAGCGGTTAATAGTAGATATGCAGAATACGCAATGAATTTAGCGCTGATAAACTGTGCGCCGGAGCAGTCTGTTACCGCAATGCACGCAGCGCTCGCTCCCCAAAATCCGGCGGCTCGAAAGCGCCGGATAGACGGTAGAACTAGGCCTTTTCTGCGATTTGGAAGGAGCGGCGGCACGGCATACTGGCCGTGTGCACGTTGTTAAAAGGGACGTATGGTTGGGTGTCCTTTCTTCCGGTCATGCATGGTGTCGCATCAGTCGATCCCCCTCCGCCAACCTCTGCCCATCTGAACTTTGACAAGTATCGGGGCTCGCTTTGGGCCCGTTTTTGGAACTGACTCATGAAGCCGGGAAATAACTCGCTTGGTAAAAGACGCTCACGCAAGATCGCCATGTCGGTGACGGCGGCGCTTATCGCAGTGTTGCTCGCCTTTGGCGTGTGGCATTACCAGCAGCGCGCAGCGCAGGTCGCGCCGGCGCTGACCGGCGTCGCGAGCCAGATGCGCCACGATTCCTCGGCATGGACGCATGAAGAGAAAGACGCCTCGCAAATGTTGCGCGATATTCACGACGCCAAGGTTGCCGCGATCGGCGTGAGCCCCAACGCGATTCTGATTTCGAAGCGCGACGGCACGAAATACTTCGTCACCGACCACAACGCGACGTTCTCGCATGCGCTGCTGCTCGGCGAACCGAAGGCCGACGAGGCCGCGGCGTATCAACTCGTCTGGCTTCCCGATGCGGATATTCAAACCGGCGGCTCGCGCTGGGTGCAGGTCTTCGACCAGACGCGCGACGCCATCAGTCTGCTGTTGCCGCTGTTGTTGATCGGCGGCATGGTGTGGTTCATGCGCCGCGAAATGCGGGGCGGCGCCACGCTGCTCGCCAGGGCGCCCGCCCTGCGTTTCGACGATGTGATCGGCGCAGGCGAAGCAAAGGCGGCGCTCGCGGACATTCGCGGCTATCTGTCCGACCCGAAGCAATTCACGTCGATGGGCGTGCGCGCGCCGTGCGGCATTCTGATGGTGGGCGGCCCCGGCGTCGGCAAGACGCGGCTTGCCCAGGCGCTAGCCGGCGAGTGCGGCGCGAACTTCATCTCGATCACGGGCAGCTATTTCAGCGCGAAGTATTACGGCGTCGGCATTCAGAAGGTCAAGCATCTGTTCGAACTAGCGCGCAAGAATGCGCCCACGGTGATCTTCATCGACGAAGCCGACGGGCTCGCCAAGCGCACGGATACGGGCAGCGGCCCGGTCGAAGCGGAGAGCAACCGCATCATCAATCAGTTGCTGGCGGAAATGGATGGCTTCGCTTCGAACGAAGGCGTCATCATCGTCGCGGCCACCAATCACCCCGACAATCTGGACGAGGCGTTACGCCGGCCGGGCCGCTTCGATCGCACCGTGCAGGTCCGTTTGCCCGATCGCGAAGACCGCGCGAAGATTTTCCGTTTCTACGCGGAGAAGCTGAAGTCGAAAGCGGCCGACATCGACTACGATCAGTTGGCGCGCCTGACCACGGGCCTGTCGCCAGCAACGGTCGCGATGGTGGTGAATCAGGCGGGGCTCGTCGCGCGCAAATCCGGCGACACCGAAATCACCTCGAAGCATTTCATGGAAGCGATCAAGATTGCGCGCATCGGCGACGTGAGCGGCGCCGAGCGCGCGCTCAGCGAGGATGAACGCACGCGCATCGCCGTGCACGAAGCGGGGCACGGTCTCGTCGCCGCGCTGCTGGGCACGGGCGTGCTGGAAGAGGTCACGATCCTGCCGCGCGGCGGTGCGTTGGGTGTTGCGCTCATCACGAAAGCGCAGGACAAGCATTTGTATCGCGAGACCGAGATTCGCAACGAAATCCAGGTTTTGCTCGGCGGCCGCAACGCGGAAATTCTCACGTTCTCCGAAGCATCGAGCGGTGCGGCTTCGGATTTGCAGGAAGCGTCGCGCATCAGCCTCGACATGGTGTCGAAATTCGGCTTCAACAGCGACGGCGATCTGTTCAGCCTCGCGGCGCTGCCGTCGCAGTACGCGGGTTTGCAAATGAAGAGCGCCATCGAGCATGCGAATGTGCTGCTCAAGGAGCTGAATGAACTGTGCTACGGCTTGCTGCACGCGTACGAGCCGGTGCTGCGCGCAATCGCGGACGAATTGCTCGAGCAGGAGACCGTGCCCGGAGAAACCGTGTACCGGTTGATCAGGGAACACAAGAGCACGCTGAAGATCGTTCACGAGCCGGAAGCGGCGTGAACCGATGATCGACTGACTGCCTCGACGGCAAACGACGGGCGGCGCCAGTAAATGGCGCCGCTTTTTTATTGCCCGGCGCTAGCTAGTTACGCGAAATCGGACGGACCGGGCTCAGGAACTCCGGGAGGCGTTTCGGTGTCGCCCAGCGCCTCGCCATCAGCGTTGGCGTCGTCAGCGGGCGGCGGTGTTTCGCCTTTTTTTGGCAGCGGTTGATCGAGACCCGGTTCGACCGGCGTGGGAATTGCGTCGCCGATCGGCTTGGACACCCTGGTAGGCGGGCCGCCCGGGTCTTCTTCGGGCTGGCGCTCGGGCTCGTGCTCTTGCTCATTCGGGGAATTGGCCATGGTTGCCACGACGGGCTCTCCGGTTGATTAGGGATACACCGTTGTGCAGCAATGCGCGTACCACGGCCCGTTTTGCGTAAGCGCTAACGGCGCAAACCCTATAAAACGCCGGATTTCCAGATCATCTGCGCTGCGGCGGCCGCCACGAATACCAGCACGAGAACCCGGAACGCGGCGGGCGGCAAGCGGTCTCGCAAGGGCCGCACCAGCAGCATTCCCGCGATCACCGGCACGCTCGCGCAGGCCGAGATGGCGAGATCCGTCCAACTGGCATGCGCGCCGCCGCTGAATGTCGCGACGAGCGTGATGATCGACACCACCAGAATGATGGCGATCTGCTTCGTGAACGCTTTGCCCGTCGCGCCGGTGGCGATCAGATACATCGCGAGCAAGGGCCCTGGCACTGAAGCAATGCTCTCCATGAGGGCCGCGCCGAATCCTAGTACGAACCCGGCCGGCTTGGCCCACGTCGGCGACAGCGTCAGCCGTGGCGACGCCAGCAACAGCAACGCCGCGACCATCAGCAAGAGGCCGGCAGCCGCTTGCGCGCGATGCGGCGCGAGCGAAATCAATACGGTCACGCCGACGATATTGCCGATCACCGTGCCGATCAGCGGCGCGGCGATGCGCCGGACGGTCGGCAGCAGTTCACCGCCTTCGAGTGCCTGCGGGATATTGCCGAGGATGATCGGCATCGACAGCAGAAGAACCGCTTCCTTGATCGGCAGGAAATGGCTCAGGATCGGCATCGCCACGAGCGGTACGCCGATGCTGACCACGCCCTTGACCATTCCGCCCAGCAGAAGTGCGGCAACGATGCCGAGCAACGCGTAGAGGTTTAGCGCCTGCAGGCCTGCGCCCAGAACGCCGCCGGCGAAAGTGAGATGAGACATGATTGGAAAGCGCGTGTCGGAATCCGCGAGCCGGCCGCGCGGATCGGATCGACCGGACAGCGCGCGGGCGGTGGCTTGTTGTTATCGTTCGGCCAGTTCGGTGCCCGCGTGTCACGCAAGATCGGAAGCAGCCGGCTAAGTGAGGCCGCATGATACCGTGCCCTCACTTGCGCCGCTTGCCAGTGAAACGTAAGTCGCGCGTGGGTTAGACCGCGTCCGACGCGGCGCTCTCATTCCTCGACGAATGCTCCGCTCGCTCACGACGCGAGCGCAACGCAGCCGGCGTGTACGCCGAAGCGGACGTCGCGGCCGTTGCCTGCGCACGCCGTGTCTTCAAACGAAGGATCGGCTCTTCGATCAGCCGCCAGGATAGCATCGCCATCACGAGCGAAATCACAAACGACCCGGCGATGCCCGCAACGTGCGCCCACACGGGCACCGTGCCGCCGAAGAGCGCCGCCGCGTGATGGTTGCGGGTCAGGTCGGGGATCAGGTTGTGATAGAGATAGAAGCCATAGCTGATTCGCCCGAAGCTCACCAGCCATTTCGTTTCGAGCAGGCCGATCACGACGGCGTTGCGGCAGCAGGCAATCGAACACACCAGCGCAGCGATGCACACGCCATACGAGGCGCTCACCACGGTGAACAGCAATGGATTGTCCACCTGGCTCCAGATCGGCTCAGTCGCGCAAAAGCCCACGAGCCCGAGACTCAGCACGAAGAGCGTCACGCCGTGTCCTAGCCGCGCCCGCAAGCGGCCCGCTTTGCCCGCAATCATCAAGCCGCCCATGCCGCCCAACGCGAGCAGCCAGAAGTTCGTCAGCGGGTGCGTGTAGATGGTGATGTCCGGCCAATGCGCCGCGCGCATGGCCAGCAGCGACGCGAGCCCGACCGCGACGATCGCGAGACACACCGCGCGATGCCCGCGCGCGGCAAGCAGCAAGAGGAGTGGCGCGAACACGAGATAAAACTGTTCCTCGATCGCGAGGCTCCACAAATGCGAGTAGCGCCCCGGCCAGTAGTGCAGCACAGAGCCGATCCAGATGTTCGACAAATAGGCAAAATGAAACGGCATGCCGCTCGCCAGTTCGGGACTTGCCATGCCGAACGCCATCAGTACGCACATCACCACCAGCATCAGGTAGTAAATCGGAAAGATGCGCAGGGTTCGGCGAAACAGAAAGCGCTTCAATTCAGCGCCGAATCGACTGGCGCCGCTTTCAATGCGCGTGCGTTGCGCGGACAGAATGCCGATGATCAGAAAACCGCTCAGCGCGAAGAAGATCCATACGCCGAGATGGCCGATCTCGCCGATGTCGCCGAACAGGCGATGCTGAAAAAATACCATCAGGACTGCGATCGCGCGCAATCCGTCGAAGCCGGCAATTCTGTTGTTCATGTGGTCGTCTTCCAGTGCGAAGGTGGCGCGCGCAGCGCAGCCGTTCGGGGCGGTAATGGAAGGACCGGCGCGCATCGGTGACGCTCAGGTCGGCCGTGGCGGTTGGAAAGGCGTCGCAATGACGCTCGGCGTGCCGGCCGATCGCGGATCGGCCGGCCGCGTGTCCGGTCCACATGAGTGGACGCCGTCGAAAGGTGGCATCGCGCGAAACGCGCGAGGTCCGACGGGCGTGCATGAAACCATCCTACGATGAAAAAAAGCAAAAAAAATCGCGCATCGCTCTCTGCGATTTATTTTTTGCGCTGATTACCGATTGCATTCGCGCCCGGCGAATTAAAGCCGCAAATCTTGCCGCGAACCGAATGTGTGACGACTCAGTATTACCGCATGCCGACAACGGAATTTCAAATCGCCGCGACGTAATTCGAAATTAGAGGCAGGTTGTCAGCGGGCGCCGATGGACCGCGCAGCCTCGCTGGGAACGTTTTATTGTCATGGTGTTCCTACGAAAAACGACGCGCGGCAGACGCGCGCCTATCCTGCGAGAACCTGAATGGAAACCCGTCGCGGCCGCCCCGGAGGAAGTCCCCTTGGTGGGCGCTCGATCGAAGTGGACTTCTTCCGCGGCGTCGTGCTGATTGTCATCGTGCTGGATCACATTCCCGGCAGCACGCTGTCGCATCTGATGTTGCACGCGTATGCATTGTGCGATTCGGCGGAAGTGTTCGTGTTTCTGGGCGGATATGCGTCGGCGGCGGCGTACACGGCGGTGCTCGCGGGCCGCGGCGAGAACGCGGCGAAGATGCGCTTTGTCAGGCGCTGCTGGGAAATCTACCGCGCTTATCTGTTGACGGCGGTATTGACGCTGCTGTCCGGCGCGATCCTCGCGTCGCTCAATCTGAACCGTCCCATGGTCGATCTCACCGGCTGGCCGCCTTTCGCGGTTCAGCCGCTGCGTGAAGCCTTCGATATCATGCTGCTGCGGCGCCAGCCTTATCTGTCGAGCGTGTTGCCCATGTACGTGATCTTCGCGCTGTGCGTGCCGTTCGCGGTGCCGCTGGCGCGGCGGTCGTCGCTCATGGCGCTCGGCTTGAGCTTGCTGATCTGGGCGTTGGCCCGGCCGTTGGCCGCATTATTCAGCATTGACGACGTGGCCGACTGGGCTTTTAATCCGTTTGCATGGCAACTGATGTTCGTGCTCGGGATTCTCTGCCGGGTGCAGCCCATCAGCGAGCGCTTTCACGCAACCCGCACCGCGCGCTGGTTCACGCGGATCTCGGTGGTCGCGGTGCTGGCGTTCGCTATCGTCAAACTTTTTGTGCTGACGCAACCGTTGCCCGGCACGTTTAAACAGAATCTGTCTCCTGACCGCGTGATCAACTTCATCGTCATTGCCTGGCTCGCCGCGCAGTTCGTGCGCATGGGCAGTATCGCGTGGCTCGCGCGGCGGCTGCCTGCCGTGGTCACGGTCGGCCGCACGGGGCTCGTGTGTTTCGTTGCGGGCACACTGGTTTCGCTGATCGTCGATACGGCGACGCCGCATATGTTTCATGGCTTTCGCGGCGTGCTGATCGGACTCGGCGGCGATCTCGTCGCCATCGGCGCCGTGCTGATGATCGCGCGCGGCTGGCGCGGCTGGAGAGGGCAGCAGTCGGCGGCGGCTGCCAATGGCGCGGGTTACGGATGAGGTCGCGCCGGCGTCGTGCGCGTGTCGCGCGAGACTCGCGCGCGGTCATCCACGTTGTCGGCGCGATGTTGTGGCTCGCCGCTCACCCGGCGCTCGCCGCTCTCAAGGAAGCGCCGCTCGCCATGCGCTGTGCGGAATTAGCGGGCGCCGTCCTGCAGCCCGAACTCATTGCGCTGCCGACCGCCGGCGTACAGATCGAAAGCGCGGCGATGGTGAGCGCCACCGCGCCCGGCAATCAGCAAGGCGGTGAATATTGCCGCATCACCGGCCGCATTAAAGGGTTCAACGCCACCACACCCGATATCCGTTTCGATCTGAACTTGCCGCGTCGCTGGAACGGCCGCGCGCTGCAGATCGGCGGGGGCGGTTACAACGGCGTGGTGGTGAGCGGCACCGGCGTGATGCCGTTTTCGCCGAACCGCGCGCCGCTCGCGCAAGGCTATGCGACCTTCGGCGACGACTCGGGGCACGTCGGCGATTCATCGGTCGCGGTGTTCGGCCTCGTCGACGAGGCGGTCACGAACTTCGGCTTTGCGCACCTGAAGAAAACGCACGATGCCGCGCTTGCCCTGATTGCGCGCGCGTATGGACGGCCGCCGCAACGGATGTATTTCGCCGGCGGCTCGACCGGCGGCCGCGAAGGGTACACCGTGATGCAGCGCTTTCCCGACGACTACGACGGCGTGATCGCCAATTCGCCCGCGCTCAATTTTTCCGGCGTGCGCCTGCTCGGCGTGAAACTCGGCCAGGCGGAATACACCACGCCCGGCGGCTTCATTCCGCCGTTGCTGCTCGAACACGTCTATCAACGAACCCTCGCCACGTGCGACCGGCTCGACGGCGCGGCGGACGGTATCGTCAGCGACGTCGCCGCGTGCCACGACCACGAAACGGAGATCATCGACTCGTTGCGCTGCAGCGGACGCACGCCGTCGCACGATGAATGCCTCACGAACACGCAGCTCTCCACTTTGCTCGTGATGCGCGACGGGCTTGCCTTGCCTTACCGTCTGGCGTGGGACGTCAACGGCTATGGCGGCTACAACATTTTTCAGGGCACGCGTCTGACCGGCCTGCTCGGCCTCGCGCATCAGCCGGAGCGCCTGCCGGTGCCGACGTTCTTCGCCAACGGCTACCTGTTCGCGCAAGGCGACGGCTACATCCGTTACTTCGTCACGCGGGACGCCAGCTTCGACTCGCTCAGGTTCGACCCGCAACATCCCGGCAAATATCGCGCGCAACTGGTCGCGCTGTCGCAGACGATCGGCGCGATGAACCCCGACCTCACGCGCTACATTGCGCGCGGCGGCAAGCTCATCACGCTGCAAGGACTCGCCGACGAAGTCATCAGCCCGAACCAGACGATCGCGTATTACGACACGCTGGTCGACCGGTTCGGTGTCGACCAGGTCAATAGTTTCATGCGCTTGTACATGGTGCCGGGATTCCAGCACGGCAGCGGCGCGTTCATTCCATCGGTCGATCTGCTAGGCGCGCTCGATAATTGGGTGACGCGCGGGGCATCGCCCGAGACGTTGACGGCAACGGATATCGCTGCGGCGACCAATGGACGCTCACGTCCGCTGTGCCGCTATCCGCTGTTTCCTCGCTATGTCGGCAAGGGCAATGTGAATCTCGCCAGCAGTTTTGTTTGCGCGGAGCCGTGACCGGCAGTTCTTGAAAAAAATGCCTCGCAGGTGGCAAGACCCACATGCGCGTCAGTGGCCT
>NZ_JARESV010000063.1:0-43664 GCF_046026985.1 Paraburkholderia sp. RL18-101-BIB-B | reverse complement strand
CCCCGGCCCCCCCCGGGCCCTAAAAAACCCCGGGGGGGGCGCGGGGGTTCGGTTCGAACCGCGGCGGCCGTCGAACGCGGCGCGGGTTTCTCTTACCGCGCCGCGTTTTTTCATGCCATTTACATGTAACGCGCTAGAATTGCCGTCCTCGCGAGAAAACGCCGGGCCGCCCCAAGTTTTCTCACCCCTTGGGGGTGGGGGCACTTTTAACAAAACGCCGGGCCGCCCCAAGTTTTCTCACCCCTCGGGGGTGGGGGCGCTTTTAACAGAACGCCGGGCCGCCCCAGGTTTTCTCATCGCCCACCGGGGTTCGGGGGCTCTCTCAACGCATCTTCGGGCCGGATAGCCGGTTTTCCCACTCTTGAGTGTGCAAAAGATACTGATCGTGAGGGTGTCGTCATTGGGCGACGTCGTTCACAACATGCCGGTGATCGCCGACATCCGACGCCGCCATCCCGACGCCCAGATCGACTGGCTGGTCGAAGAAAGCTTCGTGGGCCTCGTGCAACTCGTGAACGGCGTGCGGCGGGCGATTCCCGTGTCCCTGCGGCGCTGGCGCAAGCGCATTCTGTCGGTCGACAACTGGCGCGAGATCGGCGCTTTCCGCCGCGCGCTTGCCGCCGAACACTACGACCTCGTGATCGACTGCCAGGGGCTCATCAAGACCGCGTGGGTCGCGAGCATGGCGCGCGGGCCGCTGGCCGGCCTTGCGAACCGCACCGACGGCGCGGGCTTCGAATGGCCGGTGCGCTTCTTCTACGACAAGCGCGTGCCGATCGAGCCGCGCACCCATGTGGTCGAGCGCACGCGCCAACTGGTGGCCGCGGCGCTGGACGACCCGCCGCCGCAACCCACCGACGACATCGACTTCGGCATCGACACCGGGCGCGCCGCGCTGGCTTTGTCGGAGGCGAATCTGAACCTGCCGGTGCCGTACGTCGTGTTCGTGCACGCCACGTCGCGCGCCGACAAGCAGTGGCCCGACACCGCCTGGATCGAACTGGGGCAGTCGCTGGTGCGGCGCGGCGCGTCGATCGTGCTGCCGTGGGGCAGCGAGGAGGAGCGCGCCACCAGCGAGCGCCTCGCCAAGGAATTCGGTGCGGCGGCCATCGTGCCGCCAAAGCTCTCGTTGCCGGCGGTGGTAGGGTTGATCGAAGGCGCGGCCGCCACGGTTGGAGTTGACACAGGTCTGGTTCACATCGCCGCGGCGCTGAAGCGGCCCACGGTCGAGTTGTACAATTTCGCCACTGCGTGGCGTACTGGCGGCTACTGGTCGCCGAACGTCGTCAATCTCGGCACGGCCGGACAGCCGCCCACGCTGCAACAGGTGAAGTCGGCACTCGCGGGCTTCGGCCTGCTATGACACGTCCGGGGCGCTTCGCCTTGCGCTCCAACCGTTTTCAAGGGCGACCATGAACGAAACCCAGATCATCGAAGTAGCGAACGCCGACTGGCACGGACGCAATCTGTCCGTGCCGCGCGAGACGCTGCTTGCCGGCGTCGAACGCGGCAAAGTGCTGTACTTCCCCAATCTGCGCTTCGCGATCGAAGGTGGCGAACAGGCGCTGCTCGACCCCGCGCTCGCCGATCCGAGCCGCAAGAACATCAGCCTCGAACCGAATGGCGGCGCGTTGCACGGCGTGGCCGGCGACGCCGTTACCCAATCCGCCGTGCGCGCGTTGATCGCGCGTTATCAGACCAATGCGCGCACGCTGGTCGACGGGCTTTTTCCCGAATACAACGGCAGGCTGCGCGTGGCGCCGACCAGCCTGCGGCTGCATCAGGTGGAAACGCGCGAGACGTCATGGCGCAAAGACGATAGCCGTCTGCATGTGGACGCCTTTCCTTCGCGGCCGAACTATGGCGAGCGCATTCTGCGCGTGTTCACCAACGTCAATCCGCATGGCGCGCCGCGCGTGTGGCGTGTCGGCGAACCGTTCGAGGACATGGCCAAACGCTTCCTGCCGCGCATCAAGCCGCAGATGCCGGGCGCGGCGTGGCTGTTGAACCTGCTGCACGTGACCAAGTCGCCGCGCAGCGAGTACGACCATCTGATGCTGCATCTGCACGACGGCATGAAGGCCGATCTCGACTATCAGAAGTCGAGCCCGCAGGAGACCATGCCGTTTCCGCCCGGCAGCGTGTGGGTGTGTTTCTCGGATCAGACTTCGCACGCGGTGATGTCCGGCCAGTTCATGCTGGAGCAGACCTTCTTCCTGCCGGTCAAGTCGATGGCGCAACCGGAATGCGCGCCGCTCGGCATTCTCGAGCGCCTGAAGGGCAGGGCGCTGGTTTGAGCGCCGCGCTCCTCTATTTGCCGGTTCCGCTCTGCGCGTTGGCTGGTTCCTTCAGTCGGACGGAGCGCCGATGCTGAGGGCGATCTATCACGCGCTCTGGTGGATCATCGCGCCGCTGGCGGTATTGCGCCTGTTGATCCGCTCGCGCAAGGAACGCGGCTATCGCGAGCATATCGGTGAGCGGTTCGGCTACTCGCGTGGCAGGTTGCCTGAAGACGATGCGCCGCTGATCTGGGTGCACGCGGTGTCCGTGGGCGAGACGCGCGCCGCGCAACCGCTGATCGACGCGTTGATGAAGGCGCGTCCCGACGCACGCATTCTTTTGACGCACATGACGCCGAGCGGGCGCGCCACCGGCGAGCAGATTTTCGGCGAACGCGTGTTGCGCAGCTATCTGCCGTACGACATGCCGCATGCCGTGCGGCGGTTTTTGCGGACGTGGCGGCCGTCGCTCGGTCTGGTGATGGAAACCGAAGTGTGGCCGACGCTGATCGACGAATGCCGTCGCGCGGATGTGCCGCTGGTGCTCACCAATGCGCGGATGTCGGCGCGCTCGTACAAGCGCGCGGCCAAGTTCGGCAGTGCGACCAAGGACGTGTTCGGCGGCTTTGCGCGCGTGCTGGCGCAGAGTCCATCGGATGCCGAGCGGCTGACCGCGCTCGGCGCGCGCAACGCCGCCGTGCTCGGCAATCTGAAATTCGACATGAGCACGCCGCCGGAGCTGGCGGCGCGCGGGCATGCATGGCGCGCGGCGATCGGCGCGCGTCCAGTGTGGGTCGCGGCGAGCACGCGCGAAGGCGAAGAGGAACTGGTGCTGCAGGCGTTCGCGGCGCTCGGTATCGACAACGCGCTGCTGATTCTCGTGCCGCGTCACCCGCAACGTTTCAACGAAGTGGCGGGGCTGGTCGAGAAGGCCGGGCTACGGCTCGAGCGCCGCTCGGCGTGGGCGCCGGATGCGAACGTGGCATCGGCGGCAAGCAGCGGCGTGCCTGCGCTGCCTGCGCGCGTGAACGTGCTGCTGGGCGATTCGATGGGCGAATTGGGCGCTTACTATGCCGCTTCGGATCTGGCGTTCATCGGCGGCAGTCTGTTGCCGTTGGGCGGGCAGAACCTGATCGAGGCGTGTGCGGTCGGTGTCCCGGTGCTGATCGGCCCGCACGTATTCAACTTTACGCAAGCCACCGCGGATGCCGTGGCGGCGGGCGCCGCCGTGCAGGTGAAAGATCCGGCCGATCTGGGGCGCGCGTTGCGTGAACTGTTTGGCGACAAGGCGCGCAGGCTGGCTATGGGCGGCGCAGCGTCGGCGTTCGCGGCGCGCCATCGCGGCGCGACGGCGCGGACCGTGGATGTGTTGATGGCGTTGTTGCCGGAGGGGGAGTGAGAGCGTGGGCGCAAACGCGGCACGCGCGCCCGCGCCTTACACCTTCAACAACCCCTTCTCCTCGATAAACTTCACCACCACATCCAAGCCGTCGAGCGCCTTCAGATTGCACATCACGAAGGGCCGCTCACCGCGCATCTTCTTCGCGTCCGACGCCATCACTTCGAGATTCGCGCCGACCATCGGCGCAAGGTCCGTCTTGTTGATCACCAGCAGATCGGACTTCGTGATGCCGGGGCCGCCTTTACGCGGAATCTTCTCGCCACCCGCCACGTCGATCACATAGATCGTCAGGTCCGACAGTTCCGGACTGAACGTCGCCGCGAGGTTGTCGCCGCCCGATTCGATGAACACGATGTCGGCATCGGGAAAACGCGTCAGCATGCGGTCGACGGCTTCGAGATTGATCGACGCGTCCTCGCGAATCGCCGTGTGCGGACAGCCGCCCGTCTCGACGCCCATGATCCGTTCAGCCGGCAACGCGCCCGCTACCGTCAACAGACGCTGGTCCTCTTTCGTATAGATGTCGTTGGTGATGGCGACGAGGTCGTACTGTTCGCGCATCGCCTTGCAGAGCATTTCGAGCAGCGTGGTCTTGCCCGAGCCGACCGGGCCGCCGACGCCCACGCGCAGCGGCGGCAGTTTCTTCGTGCGGACGGACGAATGGGCAGGATGATGAGGTGCGTTCATGGTAGTTCGTGTTATGAGCGAAAGAGCCGCGAATACTGCGACTCGTGACGCGCCGAGAGAATGCCGAGTTGCGGCGCGAAGGTGTTGATGTTTTCGGGCGACGTGGCCATGGCGCGCGTGACGGCGGCATCGATCGGCTCGCGCAACGCGACGATGATGCGTTGACCGGCGAGCTGGCCCAACGGCACGGCCTTCAACGCGGCGGCCGCCTGGTTTTCCACCCAGCTGAAGGCGTAGGCGGCGAGGGCGGCGTCGACGGCTGCGTCGTGGGCGTAGGCGGCGAAGGCAAACGCGGTGGGTTGAGCGAGCGGCGTCATCGAGGCGAGCGTCGCGCGTCGCTCGGCATCGCCCCATTCGAGCGATACGCACAGCTGCCGCAACGACCAGCCCATTTGTTCCGTTTCGCGGCGCAATTCCGCGGATTCACGGCTCGCCAGGAATTCGCTGTTGGCGTGCGCGAGGGCCGAGGCGTCATGCGTGCGCCAGCGTTCCATCTGATGCGCAAGGAAAGGCAGTTCGGCGTGCGCGAGCACGTCGGTCAAGCCGCTGGCGATCCACTCGCGGGCGGAGTCGGCAT
The DNA here is from genome assembly GCF_046026985.1 of Paraburkholderia sp. RL18-101-BIB-B. Lineage (NCBI taxonomy): Bacteria > Pseudomonadati > Pseudomonadota > Betaproteobacteria > Burkholderiales > Burkholderiaceae > Paraburkholderia > Paraburkholderia sp. RL18-101-BIB-B. The sequence goes on along the minus strand of NZ_JARESV010000063.1, from coordinate 38,719 downwards.
CGGTGATCAGTTGTGCTTCGATGGCCGCTTCGAGACCCTGCGAGTAGCTGAAAGCGCCAATCGGCAGCGCCGGCGACGCAAGATGCAGCAGCGCCGTCAGTTCAGCGATGCGCATGATGGTGGTGATGCCCGTGACCGCACGATTCGTCGTGGACGTGATCGCCGTGATCGTGGTCATGATCGTGCGCGTGCTCATGGCCGTGCTCATGGCCGTGCGAATGCGCATGCCCTTGCGCCGCGTGGCTATGCCCATGCTCATGGTCATGCGAATGCTCATGCCCATGATGCTCGCCGAACACCTGCTGCGCGAGCGCATAGTCTTCGGCGAAGGTTTCGTCGTGACCATGCTTATGGCCGCCGCCATACGCGCCGGATTCCGGCTGGAACGGCATCGAGACCTGATCGACCGTCGCGCCGATGCGCTTGAGCATGTCGGCCAGCACCGGATCGTATTCGAGCTTCAGATAGTCCGCACCGACTTCCACCGGCGTGTGGCGATTGCCGAGGTGATAGGCGGCGCGCGTGAGCGTCAACGCATCTTTCGCGCGCACGTAGAGCACCGTTTCCGGCGCGGCGACGACGCGCACGAGGCCGCCGTCGTCGGCGACCAGGACGTCGCCCTCACGCAGCACAGTGCCGCGCGGCAGCAGCAGCGCGACTTCTTCGCCGCTATCGAGCGTGGCCGCGAGCCGGCTCTTGCGCCGGTCGTCGAACGCCAGCGTCAGGGTCGGTGCGCGCTTGACCAGCACGGGTGCGAGCTTCAGATGCGGCGCGATGAGTTTGTCGATGGTGCGCATGATTTAGAACAGAAAGTAGCGTTGCGCCATCGGCAGCACGGTGGCCGGTTCGCAGGTCAGCAACTGACCGTCGGCGATCACCTGATAGGTTTCCGGATCGACGCTGATCGCCGGGCGCCACGCATTGTGGATCATGTCTGCCTTCGAGATGTTGCGGCAGTTCCTGACCGCAACGATACGCTTGTTCAGGCCGTAGCGTTCGCCGACGCCGGCATCGGCGGCGATCTGCGAGACGAAGGTCAGCGACGTGCGTCCCAATGCGCCGCCGCGCGTCGCGAACATCTCGCGATAATGCACCGGCTGCGGCGTCGGAATCGACGCGTTGGGATCGCCCATCTGCGCCATGGCGATCATGCCGCCCTTGAGGATCAGCGACGGCTTGATGCCGAAGAACGCCGGTTCCCAGAACACCAGGTCAGCCCACTTGCCCGGCTCGATCGAGCCGACTTCATGCGCGATGCCGTGCGTGATCGCCGGGTTGATCGTGTACTTGGCGACGTAGCGCTTCGCACGGAAGTTGTCGTGGTGCGCATTGTCCTCTGGCAGCGCGCCGCGTTGCACCTTCATCTTGTGCGCCGTCTGCCACGTGCGGATGATCACTTCGCCGACTCGGCCCATGGCCTGCGAATCCGACGACAGCATCGACAGCGCGCCGAGATCGTGCAGGATGTCTTCGGCGGCAATCGTTTCGCGGCGAATGCGCGATTCGGCGAACGCGATGTCTTCCGCAATCGACGGATCGAGGTGATGGCACACCATCAGCATGTCGAGGTGCTCTTCGAGCGTGTTGACGGTGTACGGGCGCGTCGGATTGGTCGAGGAGGGCAGCACGTTCGCTTCGCCGCACACCTTGATGATGTCCGGCGCGTGGCCGCCTCCCGCGCCTTCCGTGTGATACGTGTGGATCGTGCGGCCCTTGAACGCGGCCACGGTCGCTTCGACAAAACCCGCTTCGTTCAGCGTGTCCGTGTGGATTGCGACCTGCGTGTCGGTGTCGTCGGCGACGGAGAGACAGTTGTCGATCGCCGCCGGCGTGGTGCCCCAGTCCTCATGCAACTTCAAACCGATGGCGCCCGCGGCGATCTGCTCCAGCGCCGGCTGCGGCTGGCTCACGTTGCCCTTCCCGAGAAAGCCGAGATTCATCGGATAACCGTCAGCCGCTTGCAGCATGCGTTCGAGATGCCACGGACCCGGCGTACAGGTGGTGGCGTTCGTGCCCGTGGCCGGACCGGTGCCGCCGCCGAGCATGGTGGTCACACCGCTCGCGAGCGCTTCCTCGATCTGCTGCGGGCTGATGAAGTGAATATGCGTGTCGATGCCGCCCGCCGTCACGATCAGGCCTTCGCCCGCGATCACTTCGGTGGAGGCGCCGATCGCGATCGTCACGTTCGGCTGGATGTCGGGATTGCCCGCTTTGCCGATCGCGGCGATGCGGCCGTCCTTGATGCCGATGTCGGCCTTGACGATGCCCCAGTGATCCAGAATCACGGCATTCGTCACGACGGTATCGACCACGTCGGCATGCACGCGCTGCGACTGGCCCATGCCGTCGCGAATCACTTTGCCGCCGCCGAATTTCACTTCTTCGCCGTAGGTGGTGAAGTCACGCTCGACTTCGATCAGCAATTCAGTGTCGGCGAGGCGCACGCGGTCGCCGGTGGTGGGGCCGAACATTTCCGCGTACGCGCGGCGGCCAATGCGTAAGGTCATGGTGTGGGTCCGGAAATGAACAGGGCGATCTGGGCTCGTGACGAGAGAGGGCGGGGCCTCACAGCTTGCCCATCACCTTGCCGTTGAAGCCGTAGACGACGCGATCGCCCGCCAATGCAACCAGTTCGACGGTGCGCTCCTGGCCGGGTTCGAAGCGCACGGCGGTGCCCGCCGCGATGTTCAACCGGAAGCCGCGCGCGGCTTCGCGATCGAACGCGAGCGCCTCGTTCACTTCATAGAAGTGATAGTGCGAGCCGATTTGCACCGGACGGTCGCCGGTATTCGACACGACCACCGTGACGGTGGCGCGGCCCGCGTTGAGTTCGTGTTCGCCGTCGTCGATGAGGAGTTCGCCGGGAATCATCTGGGGCTGCCTTATGTGATTTCGGTGATTAGGGAATCGGATGGTGAACGGTGACGAGCTTGGTGCCGTCTGGGAACGTGGCTTCGACCTGAATGTCGGGAATCATCTCCGGCACGCCTTCCATGACGTCGTCGCGGGTGAGCAGGGTGGTGCCGTAGTGCATCACCTCGGCGACGGTCTTGCCGTCGCGAGCCGCTTCCATCAGCGCGGCGGTGATGAAGGCGATCGCTTCCGGATAGTTCAGTTTGAGGCCGCGCGCACGGCGCCGTTCGGCAAGCAGCGCGGCGGTGAAGATCAGCAGCTTGTCCTTCTCGCGAGGTGTCAGCTTCATCGAATGAGTGCGTAGGGTTGCAACGGTCGTTGTGACGATCCCGGGCGGGACCGGCCGCGACAATGATAGACGCTGCGCGTCATGGCCGCGATCGCGTGCGCTGCACGGGATGTGTCCATGACGAGTGCAATGCCGGATAAGCCAGTCACGGTATCAAGTTCGGCTAACGGCGCGCTTACAGATCAGCCGGCAGCGGCGCGCTGAACCACTTCTTCGACATCGTGTTGAGCGTGCCGTCCTGCTTCGCTTGCACGATGGCGGCGTTCACCTTCTGCTGCAGGCGTGGTTCGTTCTTGTTCATGCCAACGAAGCACGGCGAATTCTTGATGACGAACTTCGGTTCCGGACGGCGCGGCGGATTCTTCGCGAGGATCGCGGCCGCGACGATGTTGCCCGCGGCGATCAACTGCACCTGGCCCGACAGGAACGCGGCGATAGTCGCGTTGTTGTCCTCAAAGCGCTTGATGGTCGCGTTCGGCGCCATTTGCGTGAGACCGATTTCCTCCAGCGCGCCGCGGGTTGCGCCGACCGTCTTGCCGGTCAGATCCGCGGGGCCGCTGACCTTGATATCGGTGGGACCGAACACGCCCTGGTAATACGGCGCATAGGCGGTCGAAAAATCGATCACCTTCTCGCGATCCGGCGTCTTGCCGAGCGACGAGATCACCAGATCGACCTTGCCGGTTTGCAGATAGGGGATGCGATTGGCGCTATTGACCGGCACGAGTTCGAGCTTCACGTTCATCGACTTCGCGAGCAGGGCGGCGGTGTCGATGTCGTAACCTTGCGGCTTCATGTCCGCGCCGACCGAACCGAACGGCGGATAGTCTTCCGGCACGGCGACTTTGAGCACACCCGCCTTGGCGATGTTATCGAGCGTATCCGCGTGAGCGGCGGCCGCATTGACGGCGAGGACGGGCGAGAGCAGCAGTGCGGCGAGCCAGGCGCGACGCGCGGGGCGAAGAGTCGATCGAGTCATGTTCTGTGAGCGGTGGTGGCGACGAGCCGGTCGGCTGCCGTCAGGACGCGGCAGCATCGTGGGGAATGGCGACGCAAGGTATGTGCCATGGCGGTGCAGCATGGGCTGGCGGCACGGAAGGACGAGCGATGCACTCAGTTGAGGCGTCGACATGCGCCGGATTGGTGCACGCCCTGTCTTACGCCGGTGAAAGGCCACACCGTGCCAGTGAAGCAGCGCTCATGCTTGACGCCGACACGACTCCCGATGGCCAAAGTCACGCACGTGACTTTGCGGCCTTGTCAGGACTCCGCGGAGCGGCGCCTGAAAACGGCGTGCCTTCGCTCCGCACTGCCGCAAGCTCATCGAAGCCTGCCCAACTCGCGATTCCAAGGCGCTTCGTTATCAGATAGATCGCTATCGGTAACGCCAAACCGGCCGCACTCCCGAGCACGAAGTGGACAAGTGGCTGACTGATGCCGCGGGCCAGCAACGCATTCCAGACCAACGCGGTTGCGAACACATGCAGGAGGTAGACCGGCTTCCACGAGGAGCCGATCGACGCGATCCAGCGCGACGTTCGCCATATCGGCAGGCACCGTCCAACCGAAAGGGCCGCCGCGATACCCAGAAAACTTGTCAGTAGAGAATATAAGTCCAGATAGTGGCCTGAACGTTGCCCCACGATCGCGGCGGCTGCAAACGCGATTCCCGCTACCAACGCGACGCGAAGGCCAGAGGCGTTGCCGCTTTGCCGGTCCGACCGGGAGGCGAGCAGCACGCCGGACAGAAAGAAGACAAGGCCCCAACACGTCATCGTGACGACGCCCCAGTGGCTCCGTATCGCGACGGTGGCGCTGACGAGGATCATCGCGGCGATCAGGCCGCGATTTGCCACCGTCAACGCGCATCGGACCTTTGTGGGCCGTGGCCATACGGTGATGCACGCGACGATCTGACAGATGAACAGCGCGTAAAGAAACCAGAATTGCCCAACGGGTGCCGATGCCAGACGAGTCAATTCGAACTGCTCGGCGGCGTAGTCTTTATAGTCCGCGACGAGCCACTGCACAGCCATCTGCAATATCGACCACAGCAGATAGGGATAGAGCACGGCCAGGGCGATTGATTTCAGCAGCGCAGCGCGAGAGAGTTGCAAACACGCTAGCGTACTCATGCCGAGAAGGAAGAAGACCGTCGGGTATCCCAACGTGCTTGCGGCGTACTGAAGAATCTTCAGGACGCGAGACACGTGACCATCTTGCAGGAAACCGGCGTCGCTGATCCGGTGCAGCACTTCGGCGCACACGATCGCAATGATGGAAATTGCCAGGCCGCCTCTGATGCGTTCTTCTTTCACCATTCCCTCGTTCGGGTTCATGTTGCCATGCGATGCGGCCGGGCCTTCATGTAGTGCTAAAGCTGCACATCGAAAATCACGCACCAGTTGTCGAGGCGCATCGATTCGCGTCCGTCATTGAAGCGGATCGCGTCGCCCTGTGAATCCCGCAGATTGCCACGCGGACCATAACGGCTTCCCGCGACGCCAACGCCGTTGAATGCGTACTCAATGTGCGTACCGGCAGGGATAGGCGATTTAGCCGTAATGCTCACCTCGTCGGGTCCGGTGATCGATACCGACTGGATCGGCAGCAACTCGCCGGACGGCAGGCGCAACGAGAAACCATAGTCCGAATTGCCCGCAACCTGCGTCGTGTCCCATCTGAGAGGCGGGGCGGGGACATTGAAGCGCAGCACGGCCGTCGTGCCCTCGCGTCGCCAGTTCAACGGCTCGAGAGGCGTCCACGTCTGTTTGTCGATCAGAATCCTCTTCAGGACCAGCCCATAGTAGGCGCCCATCCATTCGGTGCTGCGATTGTCGGTATGTCCACCGTCCACGTAACGAAAGAGATACATCGGCACAGCCAGATGAATGTGTGGATCTTCGTGGCTGGCTTCCAGCAGCGCGAGCGCGATGTGCGGATACCGCTGATCGAAATGGCGATGCGTGGCCACCTGATAGGTGATCATCTCGACGTCCTGTTTCTGTCCCGTCAATGCCTTGGCATCGCGATCGACGTCGGCCCGCAAGCTCCTTAGCTTCGCAATGTAAGTCGGAATCGATGTCTGGCTGGAATCGTCGGCTTCCCCTTGCGTCCACGTGATTGCGCCGACGCCGTAAGTCTTGCCTTGGGCGTCTGCGAGCCGCTTTCCCTGGGCGATGTCTCGCAGCAACTGTGAGTAATAGCGCCCTGGTGCCGACAGCGTCGCAATGTCCATCGATCCTTCACCCGGTGCCGATCCAATGAACCGGTAGGGGAGTTCCGTATGACTTTGCAGGTTCTCCTGCTCGATCAATTGCATGGCCATATTCAGCGTCCCGCTGGTCGGCGTCTCGGCCTTGTCCCCCCATTGAGTCTCGACTAACGGTACGAACTGCTTGTACGCCACTTCGACGCCTTCGCTTTGCACGCCGTCTTGAGCCCGCACGCCGCCGTTGAATCGTAACGAGGAATAACGCTGACGGTTGGACAGCACGGGTTTATTAAAAAACCCTTGGCTGAGCGATTGGCCGTAGCTAATGACGTGAGTGATGTCCCAAGGCGCTGCGCCGTGCGGAATCCATGCCGAATAAGCCGGCTCGATGCGCCCATCGCCAGAACCTGCCTGTGATGCGTCGAAGATAGTCGTCGCGAACAGCGGGCTTGCCGCCGACACTTTCTGCACCGCCCAGCCGCCGGCCGACGAAGCAAGAACGAACTGGATCCGACTACCCGGCCGGCCGTCGACGTTTTGCACCACCACGTTCGCGTGGTTGCCGTCGACTTGCGTGTTGTAGGTTTCAGGCAGCGCTGTCAAGCGATCGCAGGCAGTCGCCGTCGACACATGCAGGAGCTGCTGGACCAGACTTTTAACATCAGCGAGCGCGACGCTCCCGGCTCCGCACGTTGTGCGGTTAAATCGCCACAGCGGGTCGAACTTGTCTCTCCATTCGTGCACAGCGCTTTCGATACCGCGATCCTCTGGAGAAAAGGCCGCGCGACTATCATGCTGCGAGCACGCGCAGCATACGATGGCCGGTAAGACGAGGTATACGAAACGCATTCGGTGATCCTTAGCGTTCATCTGCGCTGGACGATTGTAAGGGGATCGCGGAATGCGTTATGTGCGACCTCGCACGTAAATGGCCGCACGGACCCAGGCTAGGCCATACGATCTAAATGTCCAGACGTTTCAAGACATGCATGTACGAAGACCGCGACGGCGCGCGCAGCGCCGCCGGAAGAATGACGGCTGTGTCACGAACGCGGAATGGGCGAGAGCACGGATTCCAGATGCACCACTACCGCGACTGCGCGGGGGACCCGCTTATGGGCTAGCGGTGTGAAGCCGCTTTCTTTGCCTACTTTCTTTGCGGCATGCAAAGAAAGTAGGTGCCGCCCCGCACAGGGGCAACGCCAATAGACCACCGTGACTTCAAGGAAAGGCCAACCTCAAGTAGCCCAAATCCGCAAAGGCACCCCCTCAACCCCATGCACAACCGGCCGCAACTGAATCCAGCATTTGATAAGCGCCCGCTGCAGCATCTCCATCGACCTCGCAACCCCGCGCACGACGAGCACTCGAGAAGTCACACAAGAAGCGGCGACCCGAACAGAATCATCAAACGGCAGTTGAGCAGTCAACGCTTCAGCAAGCGCATCATCACAAGCATCCCCAACGGCCCAAAGCGTCCCATAGGCAGGAAACCCTGCCAACCCTTGAGCAGCATCGCGCAGCGAATCATTTGCCGAGAGACTGGCCCGTTCAAACCAGAGCAACTCCCCGTTAGCCCCAACAATCCGCGACACCGCACACAAGCGGCCATCGGACCACCGTTCACCAGCAGCCTGCCGCCCAAGCTGCGTCGCATCCCACCCGATCGCAGTCGCGCCTTCACCAAGCGTCAACGAAAAATCGAGCTTCGCATTCGCCTGATCGAAAACGATATTATTCTGCGGCAGCCAATCGAGCTTAGCCCGCTCACCGACGCGCACGGCGATATGCTGCTGCGCTTCACGTCCATTGGACTTGTACCACTTGGTCGCCCCCGGCGTGGTAATAACAGCATGCGCCCCGTCACCGACATCGACATCAATAGCAAGCCGATCCCCACCCGCGATCCCTCCAGGCGGATGCACGATCACCGCATGACAGACGCCATGTCCTTCAGGATAAAGCGCCCTTTGAACCCGCAACGGCCCATCATGCAACCGGTGCTTGAGCGTAGTCCGTTCGCCATCTTTGACGAACCCAAGTTCAAGACGCGCGCGCCATAGCGAATGCGCACCGGCCTGAGCGGCAGCGAGCGTAACGTGATTTTCGTGAAGCGACATGCGAATGGAATGCGACCAGACGGAGAAAAGCAAATCGTGCCTGCGCACGTCAGGCAACGCTCAACGGCGTTGCCACAGGATGCGGTGAGAATAGCACGCCGGCTCGCAGGTGCCGCTCACACGGCGATCAACGTCCGCACGCCATCCGCATCCATATTGGCGCCTTCTCCGCCCGCGATGATCTCGCCGCGGCTCATCACCCAATACCGATCGGCGATGTCCTTGGCGAAGTCGTAGTACTGCTCGACGAGCAGCACCGTCATGCCCATTTCCTCGACCAGTTGACGCAGCGTGCGGCCGATATCCTGAATGATCGACGGCTGGATACCCTCAGTGGGTTCATCGAGAATCAGCAATTGCGGATCGCTCATCAGCGCACGCCCAATGGCAAGCTGCTGCTGCTGACCGCCGGAGAGATCCCCGCCGCGGCGGCTGCGCATATCCTTCAACACCGGAAACAGTTCGTAGATACGATCCGGGATCTTCTTGGGCGCTTTCTTGCTGGCGGCGCCCACCAGCAGATTTTCTTCGACGGTCAACCGCGGAAAGATATCGCGCCCCTGCGGCACATAAGCGAGGCCTTTTTCCACGCGAGAGTAGGTGGGCAGTTTGGTGATCGACGCACCGCGCCAGGCGATGGACCCGCTCTTCGTTTGCACGACGCCCATCAGGCAGCGCAGCAGCGTGGTCTTGCCCACGCCGTTGCGGCCGAGCAGAACGGTGAGTTTGCCGTCGGGCACGGTGAGCTTCACATCGCGCAGAATGTGGCTGCCGCCGTAGTACTGGTTCAGGTTTTCTACTTCTAGCATGTCCGTTCGACCCTTTTGTTACACCGACCCGTTTCACCGGCCCAGATAAGACTCGATGACCGTCTCGTCGCGCTTCACTTCGTCGAGCGTGCCGTGAGCGAGTACGCGTCCTTCGGCCATCACCGTGACCTTGCCGGCTTCGCCTGATAGCGCTGCGACGAACTCCATATCGTGCTCGACGACCATCATCGAACAGGTGCCGCGCAGATGATTGAGCAGCTCGGCGAGCTGCATGGTTTCGTCGTCGGTCATGCCGGCGGCCGGTTCGTCGAGCAGCAGCAACGCCGGCTGCTGCATCAGCAACATGCCGATTTCGAGCCGTTGCTTCTGACCGTGCGACAGCTCGCCCGCAAGACGTCGCGCTTCGCTCTCCAGACCGATCAGCGCCAACGTCTCTTCAATGCGTGCTTGCGCCTCGCGATCCAGACGCGCGCGTAACGAGGCCCACCAGCCCTTGTCGGCCTTCATCGCCAGTTCGAGGTTTTCCCACACGGGATGCTGTTCGAACACCGTGGGCTTCTGAAACTTGCGGCCGATGCCAGCACGCGCAATCGACGGCTCGTTCATGCGCGTCAGGTCGATCGACTGGCCGAGATACACCTTGCCGGAATCCGGCTCCGTCTTGCCGGTGATGACGTCCATCATCGTCGTTTTGCCGGCGCCGTTCGGACCGATGATGCAACGCAATTCGCCGGCATCGATCTGCAGGGTCAGCGCATTCAGCGCGCGAAAGCCGTCGAAGCTCACGGTCACGTCTTCGAGGTACAGGATCGTGCCGTGCGACACGTCGATCTCGCCGGGCACGACCGCATGCCCCATGCTCGCGACACCGCTCAACGAAGTTTCAGCGGGTTCTTCCGGTAAAGCCAGATCAGGAACCATCGGGTTTTCGTTCATGAGCGGTTCCTCTTGCGCGTCACGAGTTCGATCAGTCCCATGATGCCGTTCGGCAGGAACAGCGGGACCAGCACGAAAATCAGACCGAGAAAGAACAGCCAGTATTCAGGGAAGTTCGCCGTGAAGAAGCTCTTCGCGCCATTCACCGCGAAGGCGCCGATGATCGGGCCGATCAAGGTGCCGCGTCCACCCACGGCGACCCAGATCGCCATTTCGATCGAGTTGCCCGGCGACATCTCGCCCGGATTGATGATGCCGACCTGCGGCACGTACAGCGCGCCGGCGATGCCGCACAACACGGCGGACACGGTCCACACGAACAGCTTGTACGCGAGCGGGCTGTAACCGAGGAACATCAAACGCGTTTCGCCGTCGCGCACTGCGGTGACGACACGGCCGAGCTTCGAAGTGACGATCGCCCGCGCGCCGAGGAAGGCGAGGATCAGCACCGCGAAGGTGATCAGCAAGAGGGCGGTGCGCGTGCCGGGATGCGTGATCGGAAAGCCGCCGATGCGCTTGAAGTCGGTAAAGCCGTTATTGCCGCCGAAGCCCGTTTCGTTGCGATAGAACAGCAGCATCGCGGCGAAGGTCATGGCTTGCGTGATGATCGACAGATAGACGCCCTTCACCCGCGAGCGGAACGTGAAGAAGCCGAACACCCACGCCACCACGGCCGGCACCAGCACCACCAGCAGCAGTGCGTAACCGAGATGCTGCGTGCCTTGCCAGTACCACGGCAGTTGATGCCAGTCGAGAAACACCATGAAGTCGGGCAGGTCGCTGCCGTATTTGCCTTCGTGACCGATCGAGCGCATCAGGTACATGCCGATCGCGTAGCCGCCGAGCGCGAAGAACAGGGCGTGTCCGAGGCTCAGAATGCCACAGTAGCCCCACACGAGATCGAGCGCGAGCGCCGCGATCGCGTAGCACATGAACTTGCCGGTGACCGTCGTCGCGTAGGCGGACAGATGCAGCGCGCTCGTCTCCGGCACCACCAGCGTGGCGAACGGCACGCCCAGGCCAAAGACGATGATCAACGCGATCAGCGCGAGCCATGCGCGCCGCGACAACAGCGCGGGGCGCGGCGGCAGGCCGAGTGCGAAACCTGCTTGCGGGTCGCGGCCGGCTAGTGCGCCGCCGCTCGTTGCGCCGACGTGAGCCGATGAGGTTGCCGATGTCATCTCATGCCTCCGCGCTGCGGCCCTTGAGGGCGAACATGCCCTGCGGACGCTTCTGGATGAACAACACGATCAGCACGAGCACGGCGATCTTCGCGAGCACCGCGCCCCAGAACGGTTCGATCGCTTTGCTGATGAGCCCGAGCCCGAAGCCGCCGATCACCGTGCCGGCCAGTTGACCGACGCCGCCCAGCACCACGGCCATGAACGAATCGATGATGTAGCTCTGGCCGAGGTCCGGTCCGACATTGCCGATCTGCGAGAGCGCACAGCCGCCCAGACCCGCGATGCCCGCGCCGAACGCGAACGCATACGAATCGACCCGTGCGGTCTTCACGCCGACGCAGGCCGCCATGCGCCGGTTCTGCGTGACGGCGCGCACGAAGAGACCGAGACGCGTCTTCGTGAGCACGGCCCATGCGATGCCGACCACGATCAGCGAGAACGCGAGAATCGCGAGCCGGTTGTACGGCAGGATCAGATTGGGCAAGACGGTGACGCCGCCGCTCATCCACGCCGGGTTGACCACCTGCACGTTCTGCGCGCCGAACAGCATGCGCGTTGCCTGAATCAGGATCAGGCTGATGCCGAACGTGGTTAGCAGCGTTTCGAGCGGACGGCCGTACAGATGCTTGAGCACCAGCCGTTCGAGCACGATGCCCACCAGTCCCGCGGCGACGAACGAGGCTGGAATGGCGAGCAGCGGATACCAGTCGAATGCGCCGGGCGCGAAGCGCTGAAACAGGTTCTGCACGACATAGGTCGCGTACGCGCCGATCATCAGAAATTCGCCGTGCGCCATGTTGATCACGCCGATCAGCCCGTACGTGATGGCGAGACCCAGCGCGGCGAGCAGCAGCACGCTGCCGAGCGACAGGCCCGCGAACAGCGTGCCGGCGATCTGGCTGCGGCGCTGGATCGCATCGAGTTCGTCGATGCCGCTTTGCGCGGCGGCGCGCACGCGGTCGTCGGCTTCCACGAAGGTGCCGTCGGGCTTCTTCGCGACGAGCGGCCGCAGCAGTTCGTTCATGTCGAGGTCGTGCCGCGCGGCGACCAGTTGCACGGCTTCGAGGCGCTTGGCCGGATCGGCGTCGTGCAGGGCCGTCATCGCCCACAGCGTGTCGAGGCGCTTCTTCAATGCGGGATCGGTTTCCTTCGCGCGAGCCGCGTCGACGAGCGGTTTGATCGACGGATCGGGGTTCTGCAGCAACGCCGTGACTGCGGCGGCACGCGTCGCCACGTCCGGTGCATCGAGTTGCAGACCGGACAACGCGCCGGCGACTTTCGAGCGCAGCAGGTTGTTTAGCGTGATCGGCTGGGCGTCGCCCGCGGCGATGGTCTTGCCGGTGACGGCATCGTGCGCGGTGTCGCCGTCCTGCAGCAGCACGGCGCCCGCGTCGGTGGCGAGCGCGCTGTCTTCGGATAGCGCTTTGAGCACCGCCATCGATTCCTTGTCGTGATTGGCGATCAGTTTGTCGATGGCTGCGGATTTCGCATCGAAATCGTCGCCGGCGAGCGGCGCGACATCGGCTTGCGTCAGCGCGAAGGCGGCCAGCGGCGCGCCCGCGAGCAGCACGAGCGCGATGCCGGCGACGCCGAGCCGCGCGAGTCGTCGTGCCAGTGTTCGTGCGCGTTGTCGTGTGAAGGTGAGGATCGAAAACGCCATGGTGGCCTTTGAAGAAAATCCGGCGGAGCGGCGCGGTATGTGGGCAAGCGCCGTTGCCGCGCCGTCGGGTTGCTGCGCGCGAAGGCCGTGCCGCCGGGCCGCCGGATCACGGCACGAACGCGGGCGCGGTGGGCACGCCCGTCGCGGGATGGCATCGGCATGTCACGGCGGCTTTGCCGCCGCGGCACGCCTTCCTGTCAGGCGACGCGCGAGCGCTTCAGGAACGCCGGGATCGAGCTGACCACATCCGGCTTGCTCGAATTGCCGGCAATGAACGGGCTCCACGGCTGCGCGCGGATCGCGGTCTTGGTCCGCCACACCACGTTGAACTGACCGTCGGCACGCACTTCGCCGATCATCACCGGTTTGTGCAGGTGGTGATTGCCGTCCATTTCCAGCGTGAAGCCCGACGGCGCTGCGAAACTTTGACCGACCATCGCCACGCGCACCTTGTCGACGTCCGTGCTCTTCGCTTTCTCGACCGCCTGCTTCCACAAATGGATGCCGACGAAGGTCGCTTCCATCGGGTCGTTGGTCACGCGCTTGGTGCCGCCCGGCAGGTTGTTCTGCGCGACCCATGCGGCCCATTGCTTCTTGAACTTCTCGTTGGCCGGGTTGCGCAGCGACATGAAGTAGTTCCATGCGGCCAGGTTGCCGACCAGCGGCTTCGTATCGATACCGCGCAGTTCTTCCTCGCCGACCGAGAACGCGACGACCGGCACGTCAGACGCCTTCAGCCCCTGGTTGCCCAGCTCCTTGTAGAACGGCACATTCGAGTCGCCGTTCACCGTCGAGATCACCGCGGTCTTGCCGCCTTGCGAGAACGTCTTGATGTTGGCGACGATGGTCTGATAGTCGCTATGGCCGAACGGCGTGTAGACCTCCTGGATATCGGCTTCCTGCACGCCCTTCGACTTGAGGAACGCGCGCAGGATCTTATTGGTCGTGCGGGGGTACACATAGTCGGTGCCCAACAGGAAGAAGCGCTTGGCGCCGCCGCCTTCCGCGCTCATCAGGTATTCGGTCGCCGGAATCGCCTGCTGGTTCGGCGCCGCGCCCGTGTAGAACACGTTGCGCGACATTTCCTCGCCTTCGTATTGCACCGGGTAGAACAGCAGGCCGTTCAGTTCCTCGAACACCGGCAGCACCGATTTACGCGACACCGAGGTCCAGCAGCCGAACACCACGGCGCACTTGTCCTGCGTGATCAGCTGACGCGCTTTCTCAGCGAAGAGCGGCCAGTTCGACGCCGGGTCGACCACCACCGGCTCCAGTTGACGGCCCATCACGCCGCCGTTCTTGTTGATGTCCGCAATGGTCATCAACGCGGTGTCCTTGAGCGAGGTCTCCGAGATCGCCATCGTGCCCGATAGCGAATGCAGAATACCCACCTTGATCGGACCGCTGCCGGACTGCGCCTGCGCAAAAGGAACCTGACCTGCAAGCGCCAGTGCGCCCGACATGGAGCCGAACTTCAACAGACTGCGACGTTTCATGTATATCCCCTTGCCATTGATGGTGACTGTTTATGGGCGTCGATTTCGGTCAGCAGGGCTTATCCCGCATGACTTGCCGCTTGTGTACTGCAAGGCACATGCCATGCAGTAAATTCGACGTGAACGGCGTGCGGTGCATGCTGCAGCGCGGCTGTGACTCGGCCGGCTTATGCGTAATGCGGCGCAGAATTGGTGCAGGACGGGCCGCTTCGCATCGTTCGGGTGCGTGCCGCGCCGCAACGAAGCGCGCGTGTCCGCCAGCGGGCATCAGCGGTGCATGGCCGCCGCCCCTTTGTGCATGGGCCGCGCTGTGCCTACACTGAAAGTCCACTCACGCGAGGAGACACGACATGAATGAGCGCGCCGGCGTCAAGCCACCCGATATGTCCGCGTTCTGGATGCCTTTCACGGCGAACCGCCAGTTCAAGAGCGCGCCACGGTTGCTGGCGAGCGCGAAGGGGATGTACTACACGTCGCACGATGGGCGGCGCATCCTCGATGGCACGGCGGGGCTGTGGTGCGTCAACGCGGGCCATTGCCGCGACGAGATCGTGGCCGCCGTGCAGGCGCAGGCGGCTGAAATGGACTTCGCGCCGACCTTTCAGATGGGGCATCCGAAGGCCTTCGAGGCCGCGACAAAAATCGCGCGGCATACGCCGGGCGATCTCAAGCACATCTTCTTCGTGAACTCGGGCTCGGAAGCCGTCGATACCGCGCTGAAGATCGCGCTGGCGTATCACCGCTCGCGTGGCGAAGGGCAGCGCACGCGGTTCATCGGACGCGAGCGCGGTTATCACGGCGTGGGCTTCGGCGGCATTTCGGTGGGTGGCATCGCACCGAACCGCAAGGCGTTTTCGGGCGGCCTGCTGCCATCGGTCGATCATCTCCCGCATACCCTGAACATCAAGGAAGCGGCGTTTTCGAAAGGACAGCCAAGTTGGGGCGCGCATCTCGCCGATGAACTCGAGCGGCTCGTCACGCTGCACGATGCGTCGACGATTGCCGCAGTGATCGTCGAGCCGGTGGCCGGTTCCACCGGCGTGCTGATTCCGCCGCAAGGCTATTTGCAGCGGCTGCGGGAAATCTGCGACAAGCACGGCATCCTGCTGATCTTCGATGAAGTGATCACCGGTTGGGGACGGCTGGGTGCGCCGTTCGCCGCGCAGTACTTCGGCGTCACGCCCGACATGCTGACCATGGCCAAGGGCACCAACAATGCGGCCGCGCCGATGGGCGCGGTGGCGGCGAGCACGAAGATTCACGATTCGATCGTGAACGGCGCGCCGGCCGGCATCGAGCTGTTTCACGGCTACACGTACTCAGGGCACCCGATCGCCGCGGCCGCGGCGTGCGCGACGATCGATCTGTATGAGCGTGATCAATTGTTCGAACAGGCCGCGCGGATGGCGCCAGTGTTTGAGAGGGCGATCCATAAGCTGCAAGGCGAGCGTCATGTGATCGATGTGCGCAATCTTGGGCTCGTGGGTGGGGTGGAGTTGGCGTCGCGTTCAGGTGCGCCTGGGGCTCGCGCTTATGATGTCTTCGTGCGCTGTTTTGAGAAGGGCGTGTTGACGCGCTATACGGGCGACATTCTGGCGTTCTCGCCGCCGCTGATCGTCGATGAAGCGCAGATCGAGGAGATCTTTGGGACGGTGGCGGAGGTGTTGAAAGAGGTGGAGTAAATAGCAGCGCTTTTGTTCGGAACGCAAAAAGGCCGACGTCGTGAGACGCCGGCTTTTTTGCTGAGCGTGCGTTCGATCAGAAAGCGATGAATGGCCCCGGTTGCTTGCCGATCATCACGTTGTTGATCGCGGTGTACACGCTGCGGCCGAAGAAGAACGGCAAGCCCCAGATGAACATGCCGGCCGATGGCGAACCGAGGCTGTCGTAGGCCGCGTACTGATTTGCCATCAGATTCCAGCCGTTAGCCAGTGAGAATGGCACGTTGACGGACGGGGCGGCCTTGTCGACGCCTGTCAAAATCGCGGACAGGCTGAGCGTGGTGGCCGGCACGTACCAGTCGCCGGAAAAGGGAACCGTGTAGTCCGCGAAGATGTTCGCGTTCGACCCACTGTCGATGGCGCTGCTGAACGTGTTGCCCTTGTACGTGGTCGAGAAATAGCCGTACTGGTCGAGCGCGAGAATGTTCGGCTGCGAGGGCATGGCGTTGTTCTTCTGCGTGCCGATGCCGAACACCAGTTCACCCGTGACGCTTGCCTGGCCGCCCGCGGGTAGCGCAGGCAGACGGATGATCGTGCCGTTGTTGTCGGACGTGAAATCGGCGACTGGATTCATGACCTGCGTGTCGAGCGGAACACGTGTATTCGCGCATGACGTCGCCGACGTGCAGTAGTAGTAAGCCGATGGCAGTACGGTCTGCGCCGCCGCGGGGAAATCGCGCTGTGCAGGGCCGATGCCGATCACGCCGTTGGCGCCGAGTGCCGTTGCCGAACCGAGGTTATAGACGCCGCGCGACTGGCAGTCCGACGGCGTCGAGTACTGGCCGTCGGCAATCACTTGCAGCGGCATGTTGCCTGCTGTCTTGCCGCCGATCGTGACGTCGGCGCGCTTGATGGATCCCCACGTGTAGCCCGAGCCGAACACGGCGCATTCGGCGATCGACGCGTTGCCGGTTGGGTCGTCGGTGGCGCCTGTTTGCGTCGGCAGGCGGGCGGCGAGCGTGGAACCCAACGCGCTGCCGAGCACGCGCACGCCGACCGAGCCGGTGTCGAGTTGCAGGTGATCGACCGTCGCGCATTGATTGCTGCCCTGAACGCCGGGGAAGCAGATCGTGGCGGTTACGTACGGCATGTTCGCGTTGTTGCCCGTCCATCGTTCGATGGTGATGGGGACGGTGTTGGAGGTGGGAGCTGGAGTCGGTGCAGGAGTCGGAGTCGGTGCTGGAGTTGGTGTTGGGGTTGGAATCGGTGTTGGCGTCGGTGTTGGAGTTGGAGTTGGAGTTGGAGTCGGAGTCAGAGTCGGAGTCGGAGTCGGAGTCGGAGTCGGAGTCGGAGTCGGCGTTGGAATTGGCGTCGCTTTAGGATTCAAAGCAGGTGTAGGCGCAGGACTCGGCGCAGGCGTCGGAGCCGCCGTTGGCGCCGGAGTTGGAGTAGGCGTAGACGTAGGCATAGACGTAGACGTAGACGCACCACTCGCGCCCGACGGAGAAGCCGGCGGTATCCCTATCGACCCCGCTGCCGGCTTATCGCTATTCTTCGCCGCATTGGCGCTGCCATCATCGCCACTACCACCGCCACCACAAGCAGACAGCACCACGCTGGCACCCAGAAGCGCGCAGCAAAGCGTCTTGTTCAAAGTTGTCATGTTTAGTGAGTTGGATAAATCCGCGCGCCGCTTCATTGCAGTTGCTCCACGCGAACGGTGGCGGGAACCAGGCGTGGCAGATACGCCTTGCCGAAAAAGCGGCCGGCTCGGCCAGCCGACTCGATATGGAAATCGCCGTTGTGTTCGATCATCGGGCCGACACCGCGCGCACGCTCAGCCGCGGCATTCGTGAAATTGGGAAAGTAGCTGCCGAGCAGCGCGCTCATGTCCGGGCGCACCGGACCTTGCCAGGTGACGGCAAACACCACATTGCTGGGCAGGACGTATTCATGAATCGTGACGCCGCCTGCGCCATACGTCGCGCGCATCGTATACGGCGTGGCAGCTGCGGGCGTGTCGAGAGAAACCGCCGATCGCAGCAACGACTGCGACGCCGCGCCCATACCCGGCGCACCGCCCAATGCCGCATAAGAAGCGAGTGGCAACATGCTCGCAATGCCCAACGCGACCTTCACAAAATTCATCACGATGCTCCAGAAAACAGGTCGGAACATGGTGCCAGCGTGGCTTTATTGGGAGTGCCGGAAAAGTCTCAATGAAAAATCGGAAATGGCTTGAGGAGACGCTGCTGGTGTGCTGCGTCTCCTGGCCCGGCCATGCGGCCAGTCGTCAGAACGCGACGAATGGTCCGGTTAGTTTGCCGACCTTGGCATTGCCAATCACGTTGTAGACATCGCGGCCATAGAAGAACGGCAGTCCCCACAGGAACATGTTGTCTTCACCATTCGAAAAGTACTGGCCGATGTTGATGAACGCGGCATTTCCGCTTGCCATCAGCGTGTTGGCGTTGTCGATCGAAAAGGGCATCTGCAGCGGCGCGTTTGATCCGTTGTTCGGCTCGATCGTCGCGCTCAGATTCAACGAGCTCGCCGGCGTGTACAGGTCGAGAACGGAATATGGAATCGTGTTATCCGGGAACGCGTAGCTGAGGGTGCCGCTATCGATCACGCTTTGGTTGAACACCTGCCCCTTGTACTGAGTCGTGAACGCACCGTACTTGTCCAACGCAATGACAGTGGCATTTGCCGGCAAGGTATTGTTCTGCTGGGTGCCGACGCCAAACACCAACTGGCCCGTCACGCTTGCCTGGCCAGCGGCCGGCACGGCCGGCAGACGGATGACCATGCCGTTGTTGTCCGTGGCGAATGCGGCGACCGGATTCATAACCTCTTTGCTCGCGAGCATGCGCGTGCTGACGCAGCTATTTTGCGAAGGGCAATAGTAGTAAAGACCGGGCACCGCCTTGGTCAGGGCATCCAGGGAATCGCCCGTGAAGTTGTCGATGCCGAGAATGCCGCTCACTCCCATCACGTCAAGGGATCTGCCCAGGTCGCCGCCGTTGTGCGCAATGCAGTCGGGCGGCGTGGAGAAAGCGCCATCGGAAACCACCTGGATCGGAATATTGCTCGCTGTCTTGCTGCCGATCGTGATATCGGTGCGCTTGACCGAACCCCACGTATAGCCCGACGCGAACGGCGCGCACTCGGCAATCGGCGCCGAGCCGACCTTGTCGTCTACCGCCCCGGCCTGGGTAAGCAGCAGAGGGGCCAGCGTGGGTATCGCGCGGGCTGAAATGCGCACGCCGGTCGAGCCGGTGTCCACCAGCATGTTGTCGACGGTCACGCACTGGGGCGCGCCTTGTGTGCCCGGCACGCAAACCTTGATTGACGCGAGAAGCCGGTTGACGTTGCCCGTCGACTTATCGACGCGGACCGGCACGGTGTTCTCGCCGGTAGCAGGAGTGGATGAATTGGTCGAGCTACCGGAATCGCCGGAACCACCCGGCGGCGGGATCCAGTCTGGCGTGGCGTTCCAGCCGACGGAATTGCCGCCCTGGTTGCCGCTCGAGCCTCCGCCACCGCCGCATGCGGAAAGCGCGATGCCCGCAAAGGCCGCGGCGACCCATAGCGTCTTTTTCCATGTCTTCATGTTCCGTTGTCTCATCGCTCGACGCAGGCCTTATTTCAGATCGCCAGGCCGCACGCCGGCGGGTATCAGGCGCGGCAGCCACGCCATGCCGCTGAAGCGTCCCATGCGGCCGGCGGACTCGATGCGAAAGTCGTCGTTGCCGTCGATAAGCGGCCCTGTACCGGCGGTATGGCTCTGCTCGGCGTTCACGAAGTTGGGAAAGTAGCTGCCGAGCAGCGCCGTCATGTCCGGACGGATCGGTCCGTTCCACTTGACCGCGAACACGACGTTCTGAAGCAGCACGTATTCGCGGATGGTGACGCCGTTGGCGTCGACCGACTGGCGCATGGAGTAGGGCGCTGCGTTCGCGGGTTGAGCCGCGGGCGTCGCGGCGGCGGATTGCGGCGTGGCGCGCAGCAGGGTCGCCGACGATGCGCCTGTGGACGGCGCACGGCCCAGGGTTGCATGCGACGCGAGCGGCAACAAGGTTGCGGCCAGCATCGCGATCTTCAAAAATCTCATCACATGGCTCCCCAAAAGGTCGGAAGCATGGTGCCTGTGCGATGCGCAGGAAACCGTATGAAATTTCGGAAGCGAAGGCGAGAAGCGGCGCAACGAAAGCTGGCCGTTAGTGTTCTGCTGAAGGGGCGTGCAGAGGCGCTAGTTGAACTGGGTGCGAGCCGCGCCGCAACCTGGCGCCGGAGCGTCCGGAGCGAAAAAAGCGCCTGAGAGCCAAAGGACGGAAAGCAGGAAACAAAAGCCAGGAAGAGAAGCGAAGGCCGCAAGCGCACAGCACCTACCGCACGACCCCCATCCGACATCACTTGCCGCCCAACCTTGCCCGCAGCGCCTTTAGCCGCAACACCTGGATGACGCCGAGACTTGCGGCAGCAGTTTGACGCGCGCGAGCGACAACTCTTCGCTGTTGGCGGCGAGCGAAGCGCGTGCGCTTTGCAGTTGCGCGTCGTTGGAGAAGGCTTCGTCGTAGAGCTGGCGGAAGCCCACGGCCTGCGCGGCTAGTGTGCGAAGCGTGCGGCAGGCGAACGCCAGAGCGGCCATGAGATGAGGACCAGCGCCTGCTGGCCCGTCATTGCCGCCGGGCGATCAGTAGGTCGGAACGGACGGATCGACCTGACGCGACCACGCGTCGATCCCGCCTTGCAGATTGAAGACGTTGGTATGGCCGCGCGACTCGAGGAACATCGCGACCTGGGCGCTGCGCGCGCCGTGATGGCAGACGCAGACGATTTGCGCGTCGTCGTCGAGTTCTTCGCTGCGCGCGGGAATCTCACGCATCGGAATCAACACGGCGCCGGCGATCGACGCCGTCTGGATTTCCCACGGCTCGCGCACGTCGAGCAGCACGGGCGCGGGACGCGAAGTATCGGCAAGCCATTCGGCGAGCGCCGGAGCGGTCAGATTTTGCATCAGCAGAACATCCAGTTCAGAGGACGGCGGGCGTGCCGCCCGTCCGGAGCGTGTGAATCAGAACTTGAAACGCGACGGCTGCACGGCGTTGATGAGCGGCTCGACATACGTTTCGAACACGTCGGCAATGCGGTATTGCTTCTCGTCGATACGCGTGATGATCTGCGCCTTCATGACCGGCGCGGTGCCGACGAACGCCGCAAGACGGCCGCCGATCTTCAGATGGTCGAGCATTTCCTGCGGCAGCACCGGCAGGCCGCCCGACACGCAGATCACGTCGTACGGCGCGGCGCCGGCCCAGCCGCGCGCGGCGTCGCCGGTGGTCACTTCGGCGTTCAGCACGCCGTTGGCGATCAGGTTGGTCTTCGCCAGTTCCGCCAGTTCCGGTTCGATGTCGACCGTCAGCACATGCTGTGCGCGATGCGCGAGCAACGCGGCCATGTAACCCGAACCCGCGCCGATTTCGAGCACGCTTTCGTGTTTCTTCACCGCCAGTTCCTGCAGCACGCGCGCTTCGACACGCGGGGCCAGCATGTGCTGGCCGGCCGGCAGCGGCACTTCGAAGTCGACGAAGGCCAGCTCGCGATACACGGCGGGGACGAAGTTTTCACGCTTGACGATCGAGAGCAGATTCAGCACGTCCTGGTCGAGCACTTCCCAGGGGCGGATCTGCTGTTCGATCATGTTGAAACGCGCTTGCTCGATGTTCATGGTGGGTTCGGCTGTATGGTTTGGCGAGTTTTGCGGGGTTTTGCTGAGTTTGCTGGGTTTGCTGGGTTTGCTATCAGCCACTAACGTCGGCCTCGCAGCACGACTCAGCGCGCAAGGCCCGTCAGGGTAACTGCGGGATTGTACCAAATGACGGTGCCGATCCGCGCCCTCGCGGGCAGGGAAGACCATCCCCAGGCCGGAGCGTGTCACCAGCCGGATCACGTCGCCCCCCGTGTTAATCCCTAGCGATCTGTCCTTGCGCTTCCGCTGTCTATCGCTCAAAAATGTAATCGATTACATTTTCGAGGCGAGTTCACTTGTCCAGATCGTCGTCCACAAAGGTTCCGTCAGCGGTGTCCGCGGCGCATCCCCAGCCCGGCGTCAAGCCGTTGCGCGGCGCGGCCGATGGCATTTCGATTGCCGGCGTGGCCGAGCAGGCGGGCGTCTCGGTGGCCACGGTGTCGCGCGTGCTGAACGGCCACGAGAACGTGCGGCCCGCCACGCGCGACAAGGTGCTGGCCGCCATCGATGCGAGCGGCTATCGCGTCAACGAACTCGCGCGCAACCTGCGCACTGCCGAGAGCCGGCTGCTGCTGACCATGGTCCCAGACGTGGGCAATCCTTTCTATGCGGAAATCGTGCGCGGCATCGACAGCGTGGCGCGCCAGCACGGCTACTTCATGCTGCTGTGCGACACCGGAGCCGATCCGGGCCGCGAACGCAGCTATTTCGATCTGCTGCGGCGGCGCCGCGCGGACGGCGCCATCTGTCTCGACCCGGCCACCATCCAGCAGGCGCTCGGCGAGGCCTCCAGCGCGCTGCCGTGGGTCGCGTGCTGCGAGTTCGACCCGGCGATGGGCGTGCCGTACGTGGGCATCGACAACTACCGCGCCGCGGGCGACGCCGTCCGCCATCTGCTCGCGCGCGGCCATCGCCGCATCGGCCTCATCAATTCCGATGTCGATTACCTCTATGCGCGGCAGCGTCAGCAGGGCTATCTGGACGCATTGACCGAAGCGGGCATCACGCCGGACGAACGCTGGCGCATGAACCTGAACAGCCTCGATTATGAGGCGGGCGCGTCGGCCGCGGCCACGCTGATGAATCAGCCGCAGGCGCCGAGCGCGATCTTCGCGGTCTCCGATACGCTCGCGATCGGCGTGATCCACGGCTTGCGCAGCGTCGGCAAGCGCGTGCCGGACGACATCGCGGTGGTCGGCTTCGACGATATCTCGCTCGCCGCGCAGATCGATCCGCCGCTCACCACCATCGCGCAACCCATGCGCGAGCTGGGCGAAACCGCCGCGCGCCTGTTGCTGCAGCGGCTCGCCAATCCGTTGGCGAACGTGCCGGGCGTGCTGCTGCCGCATCGGCTCGTGATTCGCGGGAGCGCCTGAACCATGAGCCTCGCGATCCGTTTCGACGACATCCGCAAAGACTTCGGGCCCGTGCGCGTGCTGCACGGCGTGAGCTTCGAACTGGCGCCGGGGCGCATCTATGGTCTGCTGGGCGAGAACGGCGCCGGCAAATCCACGCTGATGAAAATCCTCGCCGGCTACGAAACCGCAACCTCGGGCACCTTGCTGGTCGATGGCCGCGCGCATCAGTTCATCGGTTCGCGCGACGCCGAAGCGCAAGGCATCGTGCTGATCCACCAGGAGTTCAATCTCGCGGAGCATCTGACGATCGCGCAGAACATGTATCTCGGTCACGAAAAAAAGCGCGGCTGGTTCGTCGACGACGCCGCGATGAATACCGAGGCCGCGCGTTTTCTTGCGCAAGTCGGTCTGGAAAAAGCGCCGGACAGGAAGGTGCGCGAATTGATCGTCGCGGAAAAGCAGATGGTGGAGATCGCCAAGGCACTGTCGCGCCGCGCGCGGCTGCTCATCATGGACGAGCCGACGGCCACGCTCACGCCGTCCGAGACCGAACGCCTCTTCACACTGATGGCCAAGCTCAAATCCGACGGCGTGACCATCATCTACATCTCGCACAAGCTGGACGAAGTGGAGCGCATCACCGACGAGGTGATCGTGATGCGCGACGGCCGTTTCGTCGCTCGCGGCGAAACCGCGGGACTCGCGCGGCAGCAGATGGCGAACCTGATGGTCGGGCGCGAGCTGTCGGACATGTTCCCCGACAAGATCACCGTGTCCGCCGACGCGCCGCTCGCGTTGAAGGTGGAAGGCCTCGCCGTGCCGGATTGGGTGGAAGACCTGAGCTTCGACGTGCGCGCCGGCGAAGTGCTCGGCTTCGCGGGACTGGTGGGCGCGGGCCGCACCGAGGCGTTCGAAGCGATCATCGGTTTGCGCAAGCGCACGGCGGGCCGCATTGAAGTCGCCGGCCGTCCCGCCGATCTGAAAAGCCCGCGCGACGCAATGCGCCACGGCATCACGTACCTCAGCGAGGACCGCAAGGGCAAAGGCCTGCACGTGAACCTGAGCCTGCAGGACAACGTCACGCTGATGACGCTCGAACGTTACGCGCATCCGTTGCTCGACATGAAAGCGGGGCGCGCCGCGCTGACCAAAGCCGTGAGCGAATTCGGCATCCGCACCGGCGACCTGTCGAGCCGCGCGCGCATGCTATCCGGCGGCAATCAGCAGAAGCTCGCGCTCGCCAAATTCCTGCAACCCGACCCGAACGTGATCGTGCTCGACGAGCCGACGCGCGGCGTCGATGTCGGCGCGAAACGCGACATCTATTTTCTGATTCATCGGCTCGCCGCGCAGGGCCGCGCGGTGATCGTCATTTCATCCGAACTGATCGAGCTGATCGGCCTGTGCCACCGCGTCGCCGTGATGCGGGCGGGACGCCTGCAAGCCACGCTCACGCTCGAGCATCTGACCGAAGAGGAGTTGATCGCCCATGCGACCGGCACCCACTGAAGCCGTGCAATCCGGCCGCGCGTTGCGCTTCGCGCATCGACTGTATGCGCTCGGGCCGCTCGTTGGACTCATCGCGCTGTGCGTGATCGGCACGCTGCTCAACCGCGATTTCGCCACCCTCGACAACATGATGAACGTGCTCACGCGCACGTCGTTCATTGGCATCATCGCGGTCGGCATGACCTTCGTGATCATTTCGGGTGGCATCGATCTGTCGGTCGGCTCGATGGCGGCGCTGATCGCGGGCAGCATGATCTGGCTGATGAACGGACTCGCGGCGGGCGTCGGCGGACACTCGTTTCCTCCGCTGATGATTCTCACGCTCGGCATCGTGGGCGCGCTGGTGCTCGGCAGCCTGTTCGGCTGTGCGCACGGCTTGCTGATCACCAAAGGACGGATCGAGCCATTCATCGTCACGCTCGGCACGCTGGGCATCTTTCGCGCGGTGCTCACCTGGCTTGCCGACGGCGGCGCGCTGACGCTCGATAACTCGTTATCCGATCTGTACGGCCCGGTGTATTACGCGAGCCTGTTCGGCGTGCCGGTGCCGATCTGGGTGTTCCTCGTGGTGGCGGCGGGCGGCGCGCTGATTCTCAACCGCACCGCGTTCGGCCGTCACGTGCAGGCGATTGGTTCGAATGAACAGGTCGCGCGTTATGCGGCAATTCGCGTCGATACCGTGAAGATCGTCACGTACGTGCTGCTCGGCATCTGCGTGGGCGTCGCCACCGTGTTGTACGTGCCGCGGCTCGGCTCTGCCACGCCGACGACCGGTTTGCTGTGGGAACTCGAGGCGATCGCCTCGGTGGTGGTCGGCGGCACCGCGCTCAAGGGCGGCGAAGGCCGCGTGATCGGCACGGTGATCGGCGCGATTCTGCTTTCGGTGATCGCGAACATTCTGAATCTGACCAGCATCATCAGCGTGTATCTGAACGCGGCGGTGCAGGGTGTGGTGATTATCTTCGTCGCGTTCGTACAACGTGGACGGCGGTAGCGGTGGCGCTTCAAATTGCGCTTCAAATTTGCAATCACGGTGAGTTGAAAATCGGGGCGCATGAACGCCTCACAAAAGGAG
Source organism: Paraburkholderia sp. RL18-101-BIB-B (assembly GCF_046026985.1). Taxonomy (NCBI): domain Bacteria; kingdom Pseudomonadati; phylum Pseudomonadota; class Betaproteobacteria; order Burkholderiales; family Burkholderiaceae; genus Paraburkholderia; species Paraburkholderia sp. RL18-101-BIB-B. The sequence goes on along the minus strand of NZ_JARESV010000063.1, from coordinate 12,782 downwards.
ACACAACCATGAAGCAGGTCATTCGAGCGGTCGGCGCCGGCATGCTGGCGTTGGGGATACTGGGCACGGCGAATATTGCGCGTGCCGATGAAAAAGTCGTATTGGGCGTTGCGATTCCGACAGCCGATCACGGCTTCACGGGCGGCATCGTCTGGTGGGCGAACAAGGCCAAGACTGATCTGGAGAAGGCGCATCCCGATCTGAAAGTGATCGTCAAGACCGCGGCCGGCGCGCCCGAACAGGCGAACCAGTTGCAGGATCTCGTGACGGTCAACAAGATCAATGCGCTCGTGATCTTCCCGTTCGAATCGGCCTCGCTCACTCAGCCGGTTGCGCAGGTGAAAAAGAAGGGCGTGTACGTGACGGTGGTGGATCGCGGCCTGACCGACACCAGCGCGCAGGATGCGTACGTGGCCGGTGACAACACCGCGTTCGGCAAGATTCCCGCCGAGTATCTGGCGAAAGCGCTCGACGGCAAGGGCGACATCGTTGCACTGCGAGGCATTCCGACGACGCTCGACAACGAACGCTGGACCGCGTTTACCGGCGTGCTGAAGGCGTATCCGAACATCAAGATCCTCGACGCCAAGTACGCGAACTGGAATCGTGACGACGCCTTCAAGGTCATGCAGGATTACCTGACGCGCTTCAAGCATATCGACGCCGTCTGGGCCGCGGACGACGACATGGCCGTCGGCGTGATCAAGGCGATCGAGCAGGCCAAGCGCACCGACATCAAGATCGTGTTCGGCGGCGCGGGGTCGAAGGGCATGGTGAAGAATGTGATGGACGGCGCGCCGATGATCAAGGCCGACGTGTCCTACTCGCCGAAGTTCATCTACGACGCCATCAAGCTCACCGCCGAAGCGCGTCTGAAGGGCGAGAAGCTGCCGGCCACCACGATCATTCCGTCGGTGCTGATCACGAAGGAAAACGCGCAGCAGTTCTATTTCCCGGACTCGCCGTTCTGACCTGAGCATCCGGGGCGCGCCACCGGGCCTGAGCCGGACTTTCTGCGGCAGCGGCACGGCGAGCGCGCCCTCGTTCGAGGAACCGTACAATGAAAACCATCAAAGGGCCGGCGATCTTTCTCGCCCAGTTCATGGGCGACGAGGTGCCGTTCGACAACCTCGCGCATCTTGCCGAGTGGGCCGCGGGTCTTGGCTTCAAGGGGATTCAGGTGCCGTGCGACAGCCGCCTGATCGATCTCGAACAGGCGGCGGCGAGTCAGACGTATTGCGACGAGTTGCGCGAGGTCACAGACGACGCGGGCGTGACGATCACCGAACTCTCGACGCATCTGCAAGGGCAACTCGTCGCCGTGCATCCGGCCTATGACACCTTGTTTGACGGCTTTGCCGCGCCGCATGTGCGAGGCGATCCGGCCGCGCGCACGCAGTGGGCGATCGACCAGATGAAGCTGGCGGCTAAGGCTTCGCAGCGTTTGGGATTGAGCACGCACGTGTCGTTTTCGGGGGCGCTGGCGTGGCCGTATCTGTACCCGTGGCCGCAGCGTCCGGCAGGTTTGGTCGAGGCCGCGTTCGACGAACTCGCGCGCCGCTGGACGCCAATTCTCGATGCGTTCGACGCCGCTGGCGTCGACGTGTGCTATGAACTGCATCCCGGTGAGGACCTGCACGACGGCGTGACCTTCGAGCGTTTTCTGGACGCGGTGAAGCAGCATGCGCGTGCCAACATCCTGTACGACCCGAGTCATTTCGTTTTGCAGCAGCTCGACTACCTTGCGTTCATCGACATTTATCACGAGCGCATCAAGGCGTTCCACGTGAAGGATGCGGAGTTTCGTCCGACCGGCAAGCAAGGCGTGTATGGCGGCTACAGCGGCTGGGTCGAACGCGCGGGGCGCTTCAGATCGCTCGGCGATGGGCAGATCGATTTCGGCGCGATCTTCTCGAAGATGGCGCAGTACGATTTCCCCGGCTGGGCGGTGCTCGAATGGGAGTGCGCGCTGAAGCATCCACACGATGGCGCACGCGAAGGCGCGGAGTTCATTCGCCGGCACATCATCCGCGTGGCCGAGCATGCATTCGATGATTTCGCCGGCAGCGGCGTCGACGCCGCGCAGTTAAAGCGCGTGCTCGGCATCTGACGGCGAGCGATCGCAAAAGGAGTGAGGGTGATGCCACAACGAAGGCTCAGGCTGGGCATGGTCGGCGGCGGACAGGGCGCGTTCATCGGCGCGGTGCATCGGATCGCGGCACGGCTCGACGACCGTTTCGAACTGGTTGCGGGCGCGCTGTCGTCCGATCCGCAGCGCGCGCAAGCGAGTGCCGATGAGGCCGGGATTGCGCGCAGCTATTCGGACTGGCGCGAGATGGCGCGCGCCGAGGCCGCGCGCGACGACGGCATCGACGCGGTGGCGATCGTCACGCCGAATCATCTGCACGCGCCGGTCGCGACGGCGTTTCTCGAAGCCGGTATTCACATTGTGTGCGACAAGCCGCTGGCGATCTCGCTGGCGGAAGGCGAGGCGCTGGCGAAGCTGGCTCGCGAGAAGAACAGGTTGTTCGCATTGACGCATACGTACTCCGGCTATCCGCTGGTGCGTCATGCCCGCGAGTTGATCGAAAGCGGCGAGTTGGGCGAGATACGCGTCGTGCAGGTCGAATACGCGCAGGACTGGCTGGCGGAGCCGATCGAAACGAGCGGCACGAACAAGCAGGCAGGCTGGCGCACGGATCCCGCGTTAGCGGGTCCGGCAGGATGTCTCGGCGATATTGGCACGCATGCGTATCACCTTGCTGCGTTCGTCACGGGTATGACGCCGAATACACTCGCGGCGGAAGTGCATACCTTTGTGCCGGGGCGGCGCATCGACGATCATGTGCAGGCGATGCTGCGTTATCCGAATGGCGCGCGCGGCATGCTATGGGCAAGCCAGGTGGCGAGCGGCGCGGAAAACGCCTTGCGTTTGCGGGTGTATGGGACGAAAGCCAGCCTGACCTTCGATCAGGAGCATCCCAATGAATTGTGGTTCACACCATTGGGTGGTTCGGCTGTGCGCCTGACACGAGGGCGCGTGACGAGCGCGATTGCGGCCCATGCGACGCGCGTGCCGTCGGGACATCCTGAAGGCTATCTGGAAGCGTTTGCCCAGTTATACAAAGACGCGGCGTTGCAGATCGAAGCATTGAATGAAGGTCGCGCGTTGCCCGCCGAAAGCCTGTTGCTCACGACGGTGGAGGACGGTGTGGCGGGGCTGCGGTTTATCGACGCCATGCTCGCGAGCAGCGCGGCGGATGGGCAATGGCGCGAGATAGCGCGTAGCGCTTGAGGCGGCTGTATGTCGTGGCGGGAAGAGTGGGATTCGCCGCGTCGCTCAACCGCCCTTGCTCTTCTTGAGTTGCTCTTCGAACGCGATATCGAGCTTGCTCGCTTTGCGTGGCTTCGGCGGCCCGAAAGCGTCGACGAATTTGACGAAGTCGTCGAGCGTCAGCGGATCGGAGACTTTTTTATCCGTGCCACTCGATTTGTCGACCAGGTAAAACAGGCCGCCGGACAGGCTGATCGCGGCGAACTGCGGATTGCCGCTGCGGGTTTTCAACCGCTCGACAGCGTGGATGGCTCGGGTGGTGCGCATGGTGGGGGATACGGCTAATTGAAGCTATCCACTTTAACAGTAATACGCCGCGCGCCTGACTGTCGGCGTTCGAACTGATCAGGAACCAGTAAGAACGTTCACCCCGAACAAAACATCGGGAAGAACGACGAACGCCGAATGTGGGCGAGTTGGCTTACTGGCTCAAATAAACGAACTTGCCGTTCTTGATAGTGCCCATCACGCTCGCGCGCTGATCCAGCCCCACGTGATCCTTCGGGCTCGTGTTGACCACGCCGTTCGGCACGACCAACTCATTCGCATGCTCCAGTTCGTCACGCAGCGCGGCTCGGAAGGCCGGCGTGCCCGGCTGCGCCGTCTTCAGCGCGCGCGCCACGGCGTCCTGCAAGCGCGGGTACACGCCGGCTGCATCGCCCGCGAACTGCGTCACGCTGCCCGCGCCGTACTTCGCTTCATATTCGTTCGTAAAGGCGAGCGCCGCCTTCTTCGCCGGATGATCGGCCGGCAGCGTGCGCGCCACCACGACCGGCTGGGTCGGGAACAGCGTGCCTTCCACGTCCTTGCCGCCCAGCTTGATGAACTCCGGCGTGGCGATACCGTGCGTCTGGTAGATCGGGCCTTTGAAGCCGCGCTCGATCAGTGTGCGTTGCGGCAGCACGGTCGGCGTGCCGGCGCCGGCGATCAGGATCGCGTCGGGCTTGGCGGCCATCAGCTTCAGAATCTGGCCGGTGACGCTCGCGTCGGTGCGGTTATACCGCTCGGTGGCGACCAGTTGAATATGGCGCAGCGCCGCGAACTTGCTGAATTCGTTGAGCCAGCTTTCGCCGTAGCCGTCCGCGAAACCGATGAAGCCCACCGTCTTCACGTTGTGGTTCGACATGTAGCGCGTCATCACGTCGGCCATTGCGCTGTCGGTCTGCGCCATTTTGTAGGCCCACACCTTCTTGCCTTCCTGCGGCTCGACCACGCTGGCCGAGCCGATCAGCGTGATCATCGGGGTCTGGCTCTCGGCGACCGGATCGAGCGCGGCCATTGCGGCCGGCGTGATGTTCGGGCCGACGATCACGTCCACGTGGTCTTCGTTGATCAGCTTGCGGATGTTGCGCACGGCGGCGCCGGGGTCGGAGGCGTCGTCGAGGAAGATGTAGTCGGCTTTCTGGCCGGCGATCGTGGCGGGCCACATCAGCATCGCGTTCTTGCTGGTGATGCCGATCACGGCCGCGGGGCCGGTGCTCGACAGATCGATGCCGACCTTGATATCGGCGTGTGCAGCGGTGGCGAGCAGGAGCGCGCCAAAACCAAAAGCGGCGAGGCCGCTGAATTTTTTCTTATACGACGTCATCGAGAGGTCTCCGTAGCAAGAAGCGATGGTGATATCAAAGTTCGTAGGTTTCGTGTTCGCCCTTGAGCGCCTGTTCGATCAGCTTGCGGTTCATGCTCGGCGACAGCAGTTCGACGAGCGTATACACATAGCTGCGCAAATAGGCGCCCTGTTTCAGCGCGACCCGCGTCACGTTGCTGCCGAACAGGTGGCCGACCGGCATGGCGCGCAAATGGCGGTCGCGCTCGGCGTTGAACGCGATATCCGCCATGATGCCGACGCCCAGGCCCAATTCCACATAGGTCTTGATCACGTCGGCGTCGATCGCCTCCAGCACGATGTCCGGATGCAGCCCGCGCAGGCGGAACGCCTCGTTGATCTTGGTGCGGCCGGCGAACGCGTTGTCGTAAGTGATCAGCGGATACTGGGTCAGATCATCCAGCGACAAAAGTTTGCGGTCGAGCAGCGGATGATCCGGTTGCATCACCGCGACGTGGTGCCACTGGAAGCACGGCAGCGAAACCAGTTCCTTATAGTTGGAGATCGCCTCGGTGGCGATGCAGAGGTCGGCCTGATCGTGCAGCACCATTTCGGCGACCTGGGTCGGGCTGCCTTGCAGAATCGAAAGGTGAACCTTGGGAAAGCGCTTCTTGAACTCGGCGATGGCCGCCGGCAGCGAGTAGCGCGCCTGCGTGTGGGTGGCGGCGATCACCAGATTGCCCTGATCCTGCGCCGCGTAATCTTTACCGACCCGCTTCAGGCTCTCAACCTCCTGCAGAATCTTCTCGACCGACTGCAGAATGATGCGTCCCGGCTCGGTCAGCGAGCGCACGCGCTTGCCGTGTCGTGTGAAGATTTCCACGCCCAGCTCGTCTTCCAGCTCGATGATCGCCTTGGAAACGCCCGGCTGGCTTGTAAACAGGGCTTTGGCCGCTTCCGTCAGGTTGAAGTTCTGCCGCACAGCCTCGCGGACGAAGCGGAATTGGTGCAGGTTCATATATAACCTCTCCGCATATCAAAAGAATTTTTTAGTCGTTTGAAATATAAGGCGAGTTTATTACGATCTGTCCATCTTTTTCAATATGGATATCTGTATTTGTCATAAGCAAATGAGCGATGGGTCTAAACGTTCATAAGCGGATGGTGACAAAGGGAGGTATCCAAGGCGCGGCGAAACCGGGTGGCCGGCCCCCGGATCGCCGTGTATCACTGCAAAAAAATTGGGGTCCCCGAATGTACCAATACGATCAGTACGACCAGACCATCGTCGATGAACGGGTCGCGCAGTACGCCGATCAGGTTCGCCGCCGCTTGTCGGGCGAATTGAGCGAAGAGGAGTTTCGTCCGCTGCGCCTGCAGAACGGCCTGTACTATCAGCGCCACGCGTACATGCACCGCATTGCGATTCCGTACGGCAACCTGCGCAGCGACCAGATGCGCGTGCTCGCGCAGATCGCGCGTGAACACGACCGCGGCTACGGCCATTTCTCGACGCGCTCGAACATCCAGTACAACTGGATCAAGCTCGAAGAAACGCCGGAAATTCTGCGCAAGCTCGCGGCAGTGCAGATGCACGGCATTCAGACCTCGGGCAACTGTATCCGCAACATCACGGCCGACCAGTTCGCCGGCGTGGCGCCGGATGAAGTGGTCGATCCGCGTCCGTGGGCTGAAATCCTGCGTCAATGGTCGACGTTCCACCCGGAATTCGCGTGGCTGCCGCGCAAGTTCAAGATCGCCGTGTCGGGTTCGAAGGAAGACCGCGCCGCCGTGCAGATTCACGACATGGGCGTGTATCTGAGGAAGAACGAGCAGGGCGAGCTGGTGGCCGATATCCTGGCCGGTGGCGGCATGGGCCGTACGCCGATCATCGGCGCGATCATCCGTAAGGATCTGCCTTGGCAACATCTGCTGACGTACTGCGAAGCCGTGCTGCGCGTGTACAACCGCTACGGCCGCCGCGACAACATGTACAAGGCGCGCATCAAGATTCTCGTGAAGGCGTTGAGCCCGGAGAAATTCTCGGCGCAAGTCGAAGAAGAATGGCAACACTTGAAGGACGGTCCTTCGACGCTCACGCAAGCCGAAGTGGATCGCGTATCGCAGTACTTCCAGCCGCCGGTGTACGAAAAGCTCGCCGACACGGACGCTTCGTTCGAAAAGCATCTGCTGGAAAACCGTGCGTTCGCCCGTTGGGTCGAGCGCAACGTGCGTCCGCACAAGGTGTCGGGCTATTCGTCGGTCACCTTGTCTTTGAAGCCGACCACGATCGCTCCCGGCGACGCAACGGATGCGCAGATGGAAGCGGTCGCCGATTGGGCCGACGAGTACTCGCTCGGCGAAATCCGCGTATCGCACGAACAGAACCTGATCCTCGCAAACGTGAAGAAGCGCGACCTGTTCGCGCTGTGGGAAAAGGCCAAGGCGCAAGGTTTCGCGACGCCGAATATCGGCTTGCTGACCGACATCATCGCGTGCCCGGGCGGCGACTTCTGCTCGCTCGCGAATGCGAAGTCGATTCCGATCGCACTGGCCATTCAGGAACGCTTCAACGATCTGGACTACGTGTACGACCTCGGCGATGTGTCGCTGAACATCTCGGGCTGTATCAACGCGTGCGGTCACCACCACGTCGGCAACATCGGCATTCTGGGCGTCGATAAGGACGGCTCGGAGTGGTATCAGGTGACACTCGGCGGCGAGCAGGGCACGGGCGCCACCGGCGCGCATCTCGGCCGCGTGATCGGCCCGTCGTTCTCGGCGGAAGAAATGCCGGACGTGATGAGCAAGGTGATCGATACGTTCGTGGAAAACCGCCACGAAGGCGAGCGCTTCATCGAAACGTACAACCGCATCGGCATCACCCCGTTCAAGGAACGTGTGTACGCCTCGCGTCAACCGGCTCACGCGTAACCGCGAAAAGGATACTGAACAGATGGCTTCTATCATCAAGAATCGCGCGATCGTCAACGATGACTGGACGGTCGTGCGCCCGGCGGAAGATGGCTCGCTGCCCGCGGTGAACGAATTGCCCGCAGGCAAGGTGCTGGTGCCGCTCGCGTTGTGGCAGGCTTCCCGCGACGCATTGATCGCTTCGCGCGGTGCCGCTGAAATCGGCGTGTGGCTCGCGGCGGATAGCGAGCCGGCGGATATCGTCGCCGACTTCGACAAGATCGCGCTGATCGGCGTGGACTTCCCGGTGTTCCGCGACGGCCGCGGCTATAGCATCGGCCGCCTGCTGCGCGAGCGTTATGGCTACAAGGGCGAACTGCGCGCGATCGGCGACGTGCTGCGCGATCAACTCGCGTTCATGTTCCGTTGCGGCTTCGACGCATACGCGTTGCGCGCCGACAAAGACTTCGACGACGCGCTCAAAGCCTTCGACGAATTCAGCTTCAACTATCAGGGCGCGGTGAACTCGTCGCCGCTGTTCCGCCGCCGTGAAGCGGGCGAACTGGCCAAGGCATCGGCATGAGCGAAGTTCAAGCCCTCACGCCGGAACTTGCTGCGAAGGTTGAGCGCCTCGATGCGCTGCTCGATTCGATCGCCGCGCGCCATGAGAATGTGAAGCTCGCCAGCAGCCTCGCGGCGGAAGACATGCTGCTCACGCATGCGATCCTCTCGCGTGGCGTGAAGATCGGCATCTTCTCGCTGAACACCGGCCGTTTGCATGCGGAAACGCTGGGCATGCTCGATCGCGTGAAAGAACGTTACGGCTATGACATCGAACAGTTTCATCCGCAAGCTGCCGCGGTCGACGAATACATCGGCTCGCATGGTCTGAACGCGTTCTATGAAAGCGTCGATCTGCGCAAGCGCTGCTGCGAAATCCGCAAGGTCGAACCGTTGAATCGCGCGCTGTCGGATGTCAGCGCATGGGTCACGGGCCAGCGTCGCGAGCAGTCGGTGACGCGTGCCGAACTGCATGCGGAAGAGCATGACGCCGCACGCAACATCGCCAAGTTCAATCCGCTGACCGACTGGACCGAGGCCGAAGTGTGGGCTTACCTGAAAGCGTTCGACGTGCCGGTCAATCCGCTGCATGCGCGCGGCTATCCGAGCATCGGCTGCGAGCCTTGTACGCGCGCCGTGCGTCCCGGTGAAGATAGCCGGGCAGGGCGCTGGTGGTGGGAGTCGCGCGATACGAAGGAATGCGGACTGCACATCACGACGATTACGCCGATCGCGGTGGGCGGCAGCGCAAACGCCCAGGCCTGAAGGTTGAGTGAGCGGGCCTTGGTTTTTAGCCCGAACGCCGCACATACCGATTTGAATACCTCCGCGACGCGAGCAACCGCTTGCGACGCGAACCAACGAAGGACCCAAACATGAGCACCACGCTCGATTCCACTGTGAACGCACCGCTCGCCAACACGGCAATCCGTATGGATCACCTCGACTGGCTCGAAGCCGAGTCGATTCACATCCTGCGCGAACTGGTCGCCGAATGCAGCAAGCCCGCGCTGCTGTTTTCGGGCGGCAAGGATTCGGTCGTGGTGCTGCACCTCGCGCTGAAGGCCTTCGGTATCGGCGCGAATCGCAAGACCGTGCTGCCGTTCCCGCTCGTGCATATCGACACGGGCCACAACTACGAAGAAGTGATCGACTTCCGCGATCGTCGTGCGGAAGAAATCGGTGCTGAACTGGTGGTCGGTCATGTGGAAGATTCGATCAAGCGCGGCACGGTGCGTCTGCGTCGTGAAACGGATTCGCGCAACGCCGCGCAAGCCGTGACGCTGCTCGAAACCATCGAACAGTACGGCTATACCGCGCTGATCGGCGGCGCGCGCCGCGATGAAGAAAAGGCCCGTGCGAAGGAACGGATCTTCTCGTTCCGCGACGAATTTGGCCAATGGGATCCGAAGGCACAGCGCCCGGAACTGTGGAGCCTGTATAACGCGCGTCTGCATAACGGCGAACACCTGCGCGTGTTCCCGATCTCGAACTGGACCGAACTCGACGTGTGGCAGTACATCGCTCGCGAACAGCTCGAACTGCCGTCGATCTATTACGCGCATCAACGCGAGATCGTGCGCCGCAATGGCTTGCTCGTGCCGGTTACGCCGATCACGCCGATGCGTGAAGGCGAAACCAGCGAAACGGCGCTGGTACGTTTCCGCACCGTGGGCGATATCAGCTGCACGTGCCCGGTGGAAAGCGATGCGGATGATCTGGAGAAGATCATCGCCGAAACGGCCGTGACCGAAATCACGGAACGCGGCGCGACGCGGATGGACGACCAGGTCTCCGAAGCCGCGATGGAACAGCGTAAGAAGCAAGGTTATTTCTAAGCACACGGACGAGGGTAAGACAATCATGAGCGGTATTCACCAACCAGAAGACCTCGGCGTGCTGCGTTTCATCACTGCGGGCAGTGTTGACGACGGCAAGAGCACGTTGATCGGCCGCCTGCTGTACGACAGCAAGGCTGTCTTGAGCGATCAGCTCTCGGCACTGTCGCGCGCGAAGAATAAGCGTACCGTCGGCGACGAAATCGATCTGTCGCTGCTGACGGACGGCCTCGAAGCCGAACGCGAGCAAGGCATCACGATCGACGTCGCGTACCGTTACTTCGCGACCGCGAAGCGCAAGTTCATCATCGCCGACACGCCGGGCCACGAGCAGTACACGCGCAACATGGTGACGGGCGCGTCGACCGCGCACGCGGCGATTATTCTCGTCGACGCAACGCGTGTGACGTTTGTGGATGGCGTCGCGCAACTGCTGCCGCAAACCAAGCGTCATAGCGCGATCGTCAAGCTGCTGGGTTTGCAGCACGCGATCGTCGCGATCAACAAGATGGACCTGGTCGATTACAGCGAGCAGCGTTTCAATGAGATTCGTGACGCGTATGTCGAACTTGCGCGTCAACTGGGCTTGAGCGATGTGCGCTTCGTGCCGGTGTCGGCACTCAAGGGCGACAACATCGTGACGGCGAGCGAAAGCATGCCGTGGTACGCGGGCGAGCCGCTGCTCGACCTGCTCGAAGCGTTGCCGGTCGAAGTGCCGACGGGCCAGGCGTTGCGTTTCCCGGTGCAGTGGGTGGCGCGTCAGGACGGCAGCCAGGCTGATGACTTCCGCGGCTACATGGGCCGTGTCGAAGCCGGCGAAGTGAAGCTCGGCGATACGATCGTTGTGTTGCCGGCCAATCGCGAAGCGACGGTTGCCGAAATTATCGCGCCGGTGCCCGGCGGCACGGCTGCGGTGGATCGCGCATTTGCTGGTCAAACGGTGACGATCCGTTTGGCGGAAGACGTCGACGTGTCGCGCGGCGATACGTTCGTGCTGCGTGAAGCAGCGCCGGAGCCGGCGAAGAAGCTGGAAGCCGACCTGTGCTGGTTCGACGACACGCCGCTGTCGACGCAACGCAAGTATCTGTTGAAGCAGACCACCAATACGGTGTTCGCGCGCATCGGTGCGATCAAGGAAGTGCTCGACGTGCATACGTTGTCGCAAGCGACCGATCGCAAGGACCTGACGATGAACGATATCGGCCGCGTGGCGCTGACGTTGCAGAAGCCGCTGGTGTGCGATGTGTATGACTCGCATCAGGGGACGGGTGCGTTCGTGCTGATCGATGAAGCGACGCATCATACTGTTGCGGCTGGGATGATTCGGGCGTTTTCGGCTTAAGTGCTTGGCACGTCATTACGTCGTGCTGGCGACCTAACGGACAGGTTTAGGCAAATGGGTAAGGTTTATCTGATCGGCGCAGGGCCGGGTGCTGCGGACCTGATTACGGTGCGTGGCGCGCGGCTGCTCGGTTTGGCCGATGTCGTGCTGCATGATGCGCTGGTGGAGCCGGCTATGTTGGACTATGCGCCTTCGCATGCGCGGCGGATTGCTGTTGGCAAACGCTGCGGGCAGTTGTCGACGGCGCAGCAGTTCATCAATAAGCAGATTGTGGATGCTGCTTTGGAGCATGAGGTTGTCGTGCGGCTCAAGGGTGGCGATCCTATGTTGTTCGGGCGCGCTGATGAGGAGATGCGGGCTTTAGAGGCTGCTGGCATCGAGTATGAGGTCGTGCCTGGGATTACTGCTGCGCTGGCGAGTGCTGCCTCTTTGAAACGGTCTTTGACACTTCGCGGTGTGTCGCGCAGTGTGGCGTTGGCTACTTTTAGTCGGGCGCCTGGGTCTGATGAGATTCGCGAACAGGTTAATGCGGATTCTCTTGTGTTCTATATGGGCCGGGATAGTGGGGTTGAGATTGCGCAGCAGTTGATCGATGCTGGGCGGTCGGTTGCCACGCCCGTGGCAATTGTTGAGGCTTGTTCTACTGCTCGTGAGCGCATGCTTTCTCTTACTCTCGAAGAGTTGGCCGCTGGCGACGCGCAGAGGTGGGTTGACGCTTCGCAGCCTAGTTTGCTCATGATTGGGGAGGCTTTCGCTGCGCGGCCCGTTAGCGTGGTTCGATCCGCGGATGGGATGTTGGTCGCGGCTTGAGGTTCTTGGTTTTTTGCTCTGCGCTTGTTGGTTGTTGGTTGTTGGTTGTTGGTCTTAAGGTAGTGGCCTTTCCTTGATTTGTTTGTGGTCTATTAGCGTTGCCCCTGTGCGGGGCGGCACTTACTTCTCTTTGCCGCCGCAAAGAGAAGTAAGCAAGAGAAAGCGGCTCAAACCGCTAGCTTATAAGTGCGTCCCCCGCGCAGCCGCGGTAGTGGTACATTTGGAACCTGTGCTCTCGCACATTCCGCTTTCGTGACAAGGCAGTCATTCTTCCGGCAGCGCTGCGCGCGCCGTCGCGGTCGTTCTGCAAACAATCGCTTCGTTTCTTTCTTCGCCGACATTTCCGCGGCGTTCTAATTTTGCGTGTCACGGACCCGCTTAAGAATTAGCGGTGTGAGCCGTTTTCTTTTGCCTACTTTTCTTTGCGGCAGGCAAAGA
>NZ_JARESV010000062.1:0-46637 GCF_046026985.1 Paraburkholderia sp. RL18-101-BIB-B | reverse complement strand
GCCGGATAGTCGGAGACGGAGCTCGCAAGTAGTCGAATACCGAGGCGGCGGCCGAGCTGCACCGCGTTCAATCAGAGCAGCCGGCTGGCCGTTTCTGACATGCGTCGGAGCAACGCGGAGCTAGTTTTGAGATGCGGGCTTTTAGCCCGCCGTCCTCACGATGCTCGAAGATGATTTCGCACTCGGAGGCACTATTGGCCTGCGGCCCGCATTACGACCTGTCTAGGACCGTCCGGATGCTGGGCGAGGAGGTCCGCCAGCACGCGCAGCACTTCCGGGTGATGGACCATGCCTAGATGGCTGACGTCGTCGACCTCAATGTTGCGGTGGTTCGTTGACCCGGTCGAGACGCATCCTTCCCACGCGACAATTCCGTCCGTTTTTGAGTAGACCGAAGCGGACGGAACAGGCGCAGTCGCATCTGAACACCGCGTGGGAGCGTGATTTATTGGAGGTATGCCACTGCTCAACATGTTCAGCATCCATCCGGCATGAGTGGCGTCCGAGTTGTCGGCAACAGGTGTCGCCAGCGTGATGACCTGGCGCACCAGTTCCGGATATTTCGCGGCCAACTGACGGGCGTAGACGCCGCCAAAGCTCCAGCCGAGCAGTGAAACCGAACGCCGATGCAACGCATGTATCTGCCGCAGATGGTCACCCAGACGTTCCAGCATCAGGTCATTGTCGGCACCCGGCCCAAAGTTGACGCCTTGTTCCCAATCGTGAACTTCGTAGCCGAGTTGTTGCAGGCGCTTGCGCAGGTCCGACGTCGCGACCCCGCTGACACCCAGACCGGGAAATACGAGTACCGGATGACCGTCACCGGGCGGCAGCGGGGCAGCCAGCGGAGCCAGACCGGCAGCGTAGTCGGCTGCCGCGCGAAGCGGTTCAAGAACGAGAAGTGTTGCTGAGGGTGGCGTGAGTTCAACGCTTTTCATTGCATCTCCAGTGGGGCGCGTATGCAGGGCATCCTAAGTATGCGCGCGTATTGCTGCATCGCAACGTAAACATATGAGATGCCACAGTTCAGATGTCCCGCTGCTTCGGTAAAAAACGTGCCACGCCCTGCTGACAAGGGACGGAGGCGCACGAAGGAGCTCCAGATGCGCAAAATAAGAATTTGACTTCGTCGAAATTGTGGCTATGATGGAACTCAGATTGCTGCAATGCAGCATTTAAATCGGGCGACATACGGCCCTACTTTTTTGGAGTCGAACATGAACACCCTCATCCCGGAACAAACGATTATTGCAACCAAGGCAAGCCTTGAGACAACTTTCGGTCTTGCGAGCAAGGCTTTTCAGGGCTTCGAAAAACTCATTGAACTCAATGCGCAGACGGTCAAGATGACGCTCGCCGAGGCGCAAGAATTCGCTGCCAAATCTGTTGCTAGCAAAGAACCGCAAGCAGCTTTTGCCGGTCAGGCAGCCCAACTGCAGGCTGGCGTTCAAAAGGCGCAGGCCTATTGGAAGCACGTGAACGAAATCGTGTCGAGCACCCAGGCTGAATTCGAAGCGGCGGCCAAGAACGTCTTCAAACAGCCCTCGTTTGATGCGAAGGCATTTTTCGCCAACATGTCGAAAAATGCACTGCCTGGCGGTGACGCGATTACTGCCTTCTGGAAGTCCACTTTCGGCGCAGCGGGCCAGACAGCTAGCGTGGCGTACGCGGCTGCCACGAAAGCGACTAAAAAGGTCGGTGAAACCGCGGTCAGCGACGCGTAGTAATTGCTCGCGGTTGGAGACCTTAATAATGTGCCGAAAAATCTTGCGCTGAGCGCGACGGAGTAAGCTCAACGTTGAGCAGTAGAAGGGAGTCCCGGTCGAAAGACCGGGACAACCCAAAATGGAACGAGTGAAAATAGCGGTCTGCGTGTGCAAACACGTCGTGGCGCTTAAGCTCGACGGTGTAGGCACCGGAAGAAGAGTCTGTCTGCTAACGGGACTCGTGCGCCGTTACCTCTTCGGGGCTTTCGTAGATATAGGTCGCGACGCTGCGCCGGTGCAGCGCTTCTCCCAGTTTCATTCGAAGGAAGCTGCTTGTCGTATATCGAGTGACGTCCGAGTAGTAGCGGGAGACGAGACCAGTAACCATGTCTGAATAGGCGTCGATGACTTTGGGAGCTATCGAGAAGTTGTCGTAGTTTACGATGGCGTGAAGTCTCACCGTTAGTCCGGACAGCGCCAACTCAACCTCGGCACGGATAGCTTCCACGTCGTCAGCGGACGTGACCTTGTGCCCCTCGAAGTTGATGAAGAACATATTTTTGTCCGCGTCGTAGCTGAACCTTTCTCCGAGTGTCAATCGCAAAAGCATGGCTCGCAGGCCCATCGGTTTGCTGTCAAAAATTCGGGCGTCCATGAGACGCGGCGGCGATTTTATGATTGGGACGAATTCCATCTGTGAAATGATGTCTCTCTGCAAGTCGATTCCGGGTGCGATTTCGACAAGCTCAAGACCGCCCGGGCTAAGAGAAAAGACGCATCGTTCTGTGATGTACAGAACAGGCTGGCGGCGTTCACTTGCGTAGCGACCACCGAACGTGCGATGCTCCACCTCGTTCACAAACTTTCGGCAGACGCTATCTCGAAGAATCGTCAACCGGCCGTCTTTGATACTTAAATCAAGTTTGCCGGCGTTGAACGTGCCAAGAAAGACCACCTTCTTCGCGCTCTGGGAAATATTGATGAAGCCGCCGGCGCCAGCCAGCTTCGGTCCAAACTTGCTCACATTCAGATTGCCTTCCCGGTCGACCTGAGCCAGTCCGAGAAACGCTATATCCAGTCCGCCACCGTCATAGAAGTCGAACTGGTAGGGCTGGTCAATGATGGCATCGGTGTTGGTCGCCGCGCCAAAATTCAGGCCATCCGCAGGTATTCCGCCAATGACACCCGGCTCGGTCGTCATTGTGAAAAGGTCGCATACCTTCTCCTCGTTTGCGACGCTCGCTATGCCTTCGGGCATCCCAATCCCAAGATTCACCACGCTGTTGGCCATCAGTTCGAACGAGGCCCGTCGTGCAATGACTTTTCGCTCCGTCAAGGCCATTGCGGGAATCGAACCGGCTGAAACGCGAAGCTCACTTGCAAAGCCGGGACTGTACGGTTCAGCAAAGGTCTGCCAGTGGTTTTCAGGCTTGGCGACCACAACACAATCGACCAGGATTCCGGGTATCTTGACGTGTCGAGGATTCAAGGTGCCAGACTCTGCAATTCGCTCTACCTGAACTATTACGATGCCCCCAGAGTTACGTGCGGCCATTGCAATGGAAAGCGACTCGAGGGTGAGCGCTTCCTTCTCCATCGTTATATTCCCGTTCGCGTCGGCCGTGGTACCGCGTACGATAGCGACGTCGATGGGGAATGTCTTGTACAGAAGGCAGTCAGCGCCGTTGACAGATATAAGGCTCACCAAGTCTTCGGTAGTTTTTGCATTGAGCTTGCCGCCGCCGTTTCGCGGGTCTACGAACGTGTCGAGCCCGACGGTCGACAAGTGGCCAGGTCGGTGCGCCGCGATGTCTCGAAAGAGTTGAGAGATGACACCTTGCGGGAGGTTGTAGGCTTCGATGTGACCTTCGACAGCCAGCCGTTGACGGCCCGGTACAAGGCCCCAATGGCCCGCCGATTACTCTCCGAACGAGTCCGTGATGGGCGAAATGATTCAGCCCCTTCAACGCACCGTCCCCTTGTCCGCCAGCATAGACAAGCGTCAGGTTCCGCGGCGCATCGTTTTCCAGACTACTGGTGTCGAGGAACAGCTGTTCGAGTGCAACAGCAATTTCCTCCGCAAAGCCAATTCCAACGAAGCCGCCTGTCGCTACAGTGTTGCCTTCGCGAATTAGCCTAACTGCGTCCAGGGCGTTGACGATTTTTCCTCGTCCAACGCTTTGCATTGCCACCGGAAACGGATGGTGAAATCCTGCACTCATGTCTAGTCTCCAATCCGCACCATGGAGGCGAGCTCCGGCGCAATATGTTTGTTCAGCCAAGCTGGCGGCTCTACCGAGGCTGTACTAGCTATTACATGAGCCATCCGTGACTGATGACGATGTTTGGTGCTGAGAACTCACGGCTCCGCATCGGGTTGGGCGGCGGGGTCGGCTTGCCGGAACGCATCCAACTTCATCGCGTTGGCTGCCAGTCGGGAAATGATGGGGTAACGATTCAAAGGTATTTCGAAGCGGCGGGCGTTCCAGACCTGTGGAACGAGGCATAGGTCTGCAATGGTAGGGGCGCTCCCAAACACATAGTCGCCAACGCGGGGCTCAGACTTCAGCCTGCTTTCGAGCGAACTGAAGCCGACATCAATCCAGTGCTGATACCACTCCGATTTCTGTTCCTCGGAGATGCCGAAGCGTCTTTTCAGGTACTGGAGGACTCGTAAGTTGTTGACCGGATGTATTTCACTGGCGACTTGCAACGCCACGGACCGTACATATGCACGGTCGGCGGGAGCGGCAGGAAGCAGTGGCGGCTCCGGGTGCAGCTCGTTCAGATACTCGATAATCGCGAGCGATTGCGTCAGAACCTGCGGGCCATCCTCGAGAGTTGGCACCAGTCCATCGGAGTTGAGCTCGCGGTAGACGGGCGAAAGTTGCTGGCCCCCTCCCTTGAGAAGATGCACCGGTGCATATTCATAAGGTAGCCCCTTTAATGCGAGGGCAACGCGAACCCGATATGACGCCGAGCTCCGGAAGTAGCTGTAGAGCTTCATTCATCGCTCTCCGGCGCGGCGACCTCGAGGGCCGGCAATATGGTGCCGACGCATGAACCGAAGCCAATGCGGTAGCCTTCGCCTTGACACCATCCGAGCAGAGTCAGTTCGTCGCCGTCCTCAATGAAGCTCCGAACTTCGTCGTTGCCAAGCTTGAGTGGCGTTTGTCCATTCCACGTCAGCTCGAGAAGGCTGCCGAACGTTCCAACATTGTCGTCAGCCAACTCTGATTTTGGCCCGCTGATAGTTCCCGAGCCCAAGAGGTCTCCAACTCGCGTGTTGCAGCCCGAGGACGTATGGTGCACCAACTGTTGCGCCATCGACCAGTACATGTGCTTGAAGTTAGTCCGAGCAATAGTTGTTGGGGACGCGGCGGATTTCGGCTTCAGAAGGACCTCAAGGTGCAGGTCAACGCCAGCGTTCTTCGCTCCTCGCAGGTACGCCAAGGGTTTCGGCATCTGCGACGGCTGTTCGACACGAAACGGCGCCAACGCATCCATCGTCACCACCCACGGCGAAATGGTGGTCGCGAATCCTTTTGAATTGAACGGGCCAAGTGGCTGATATTCCCATTGCTGGATGTCTCGCGCGCTCCAGTCGTTAAGGAGGACCATGCCAAAGATATTCCCATCCGCGTCCGCAGCGGAAATCGGTGAACCAAGAGCATTGCCGACACCGACGAAGAAGCCCGTTTCCAATTCGATGTCCAGCTTGCGACACGGCCCATACGAAGGGCGTGCGGAGTCCGGGTCTTTGCGCTGCCCGTTCGGGCGCCGAACCGGCGTGCCGCTCACAACAACGGACGATGCCCGGCCGTTGTACCCAATAGGAATCTCGAGCCAGTTTGGCATCAACGCATTCTTCGGGTCGCGAAACATACACCCTACATTCGTCGCATGTTCTCGCGAGGAGTAGAAATCGGTGTAGCCCGGAATTTCGAACGGAAGATGCATGACCGCATCGCATTGACGAACGACTGCACGCTCACGGACCGCGGCGTTGTCACGAAGTGCTGTTCCGTCTGCAGACAGGAGCATCGAGAGTTGAGTCCGCACACTAGCCCAAGCTGCCTTTCCCAAGGCGACAAAGTCATTGAGTCGCCCCTGACGGAAAACGCTCTTCGGTTGGCCCGCGTCGTCGGTAACCGCGTACGGCACGGAGAGCAAGCCGGCCGATTCTAGTACAGCGAGGTCGACGACTAATTCTCCAATTGCGACGCCGACACGGGGGATGCCGGAATTGTTGTCCGAGAAGACGCCAAAGGGCAGGTTCTGGATGGGAAAGTCGGTGTCGCCCGTATTGGCCGATTCAACCCAGCTTTTCAGGTTCGGACTGGTTGTCCGCGGCAGCGCCAAAGCTTCGTCTGTCATCGCAGTCATCATTTCACTTCCGGATTGAAGTTGTTCTTGAGCCCCTGCCAGCACTCGAAGTAGTTCGCCTGTAATTGCGAAATTTCGAGCGCGAACTGCGTCGGTTTGATGAGCGTGCGCGTCTCGAACATGAAGGCCATGGTGGAGTCGACCTTGGCCGGCTTCGCGGTGTCAGACGCTGACGCCTTGTCGAATGTGCCGGCGTCAGGCCCGTGGCCGGACATGCAGTTATGCAGGCTTGCGCCCCCTGGGAGGAAGCCTTCCGCCTTCGCGTCATATTCGCCATGAATGAGACCCATGAACTCGCTGGCAACATTGCGATGGAACCAGGGCGGTCGAAAGGTGTCCTCGGCGGCGAGCCAGCGCGGCGGGAAAATAACAAAGTCAATGCTGTCAACGCCAGGCGTGTCGCTGGGTGACTGCAGGACCAGGAAGATTGACGGGTCTGGATGGTCGAAGCTGATTGAGCCAATTGTGTTGAATTGGCGTAGGTCGTACTTATAAGGCGCGTAGTTCCCGTGCCACGCGACGACGTCGAGCGGCGAGTGGTCGATGTCGGCGCGCCAAAGTTGGCCGTTCAGCTTTGCGACCAGCTCGAAATTACCTTCGAGCACCTCGTAGGCGGCCTGCGGCGTCAGGAAGTCACGCGGATTGGCAAGTCCGTTTGAGCCGATTGGGCCGAGGTCTGGCAACCGGAGGAGGGCGCCAAAGTTTTCGCAGACGTACCCCCGTGCATCCCCGTCGAGCAGTTCAACGCGAAAACGCGTGCCGCGCGGAATAACAGCGATTTCTTGTGGCCCGACTTCAACGAGCCCAAATTCGGTCCCAATGCTCAGCGTGCCGAGTTGAGGAACAATCAGTAGCTCGCCATCGGCAGAATAGAAGAAACGGTCGTGCATCGACCGGTTCGCTGCATACATGTGGATGGCGCAACCGGTCATCGACTCAGCCGAGCCGTTGCCCGCCATCGTTACCAGACCGTCGATGAAGTCGGTGGGCTCCTGGGGGAGCGGTAATGGGTCCCAGCGGAGCTGATTGGGCGGCGTCTGCGGGACGTTGGAGAAGTCGCTAACGAGCTTGCTTTTGCCTAATGGCGTGAATGGCTTATGGACGGCGGCAGGGCGTATCCGGTAAAGCCATGAGCGACGGTTGTGCGAGCGCGGCGCGGTGAACGCCGTTCCAGAAAATTGTTCCGCGTAAAGGCCGTACGCGACTCGCTGTGGTGAATTCCGACCCACAGGCAGGGCGCCAGGAAGCGCTTCGGTCGCAAATTCGCTACCGAAGCCGGACTGATATCCGGTAGGGTGCGCTGAAAAAGCAGCCGATGCCGACGAGGCACGTTTAAGGCTGGAATTCTGAAGCGAAGCTGCGTGGGCAGTCTCGCGATTTTCCTTCGTTTCGACAGTCGGGTGTTGCACGTTGAGTCTCCAAGGGGGATTCATCTTGAAAGCGGAGACCCTGGCGTTGTGTCAAACAGCCGCGGTCCGCCGATACAGGTCAGCCTTCGAGCGTTTCCCACATCTCCTTGTCGCGCTGCGCGGTCCAGATGCGCGGGTCGGGGTACTGCGTGGCTTCGTCGTGGGCGCGCGTCACATCAAACGGCATGCAGTGGTCGAAGATGACCCAGTCGCCGAACTTCGGCTTCAACGCTGCGTAGGTGTCTTTGTAGATGGCGTTCAGGTCCTTCCCTTCGCTCGAGCTGGACTTGACCTTGTTGTAGAGCTCGCTGACAAATGCACGCGTCCCAGCCAGACCGTCCGCGACTTCCTGGGGCGTTTTCAGCGCGGCACCGCGGCCGGGAACCAGCTTCTCGGGTTTCAGCGCGGCAATGGCGTCGAGCGTAGCTGGCCAGTCCTGGAAGTAGGCGTCACCGGCGTACGGCGTAGCGCCGTACTCGACGAGGTCGCCCGACAAAAGGACCTTTTCCTGCGGCAACCACACAACAGTGTCGCCCTTCGTATGTCCGCGACCAAGCTGAAGGATTTTCACTTCGAGCTTGCCCAGCCACAGCGTCATTTCCTTCTTGAAAGTCAAAGTTGGCCACGTCAGCCCCGGCACGGACTCAACGGCATTGAACAGTCGCGGGAAGCGTTCAATCTCGCTCTTCATGTCCTGCTCGCCACGTTCGACGATGAGGTCGTAGGTGTCCTGACTCGCGATGATTTGTTGCGGGTTGTATGCCGATGCGCCGAGCACGCGAACAGCATGATAGTGGGTGAGGAGCACGTATTTGATGGGCTTGTCCGTCACCTCGCGGATGCGGCGAATGACGTCCTGAGCCATGACCGGCGTTGCCTGGGTGTCAGCGACCAGTACCGCGTCATCGCCGATGATGATGCCGGTATTGGGGTCGCCTTCCGCCGTGTAGGCGTACGCGTGCTCGGAAAGCTGTTCAAACGTGACCTTTTTCTCTTCAGTATCCGCGTGGGAAGCGAACTTCTTCTGTGACGTCATGGCGAAACCTCTGTTGGTGGTTCGAAAGTCGGACTGAGCGGTCGCCCGCCGATGGGAAAGGCCACATGCGTGGTCGGATGTTTAAAATTATACAGAAGAGAATGAAATCGCATATAGATAATTTCCCTCATCCCTCGAACGGAATCCGAAACCATCTGATGTAAACGGCGCTACTGCCCGTTTACGTCTACGGGATTGTACCCATGCAAATAAGTTTGCAAGGAGTAAATTGCGACGTACTATTCGCTTAAGGAGACATTGAGGCTCCGCCATCCATTTTTTGGTGCGTCCTGGGACGAACCATCACCGGAGAAAGCAATGCCGCAAGAGAGTGAATATCAATGTGATGTCCTGGTTATCGGCTCAGGCGCATCTGGCATGTCGACGGCGATTACTGCCGCGTCGAAAGGTCTGAAGGTGCTGGTTATTGAGAAGGAGCCGAAATTTGGTGGGTCGACGGCACGCTCCGGCGGCTGGCTGTGGATTCCGAACACCTCTTTGGCGAAGGTGCAGGGAATTTATGAACCGGAAGGAGCGGCGCGCACCTATCTCGCACATGAGGCTGGGGACAGCTTCGACCCGGACCGCGTGGATGCTTTCATCAAGTACGGCCCGGAAGCGGTGGATTTTTTCACGACGAAGACGGCAGTGCGGTTCGACATGCCGCTAGTTTTTCCTGACTATCACGCCGAGGCTCCCGGGGGCAGGCAAGGTGGGCGTTCGATGGTAACCAGACCCTTCGACGGACGTGAGCTGGGGAAGCACATCGGCGATTTGGCCCCGGCGCTGCCCGAACTGACAGTCTTCGGGATGATGCTGGGTTCGGGCAAGGAAATCGTGCACTTCATGCGAGTGACGAAATCTGTGAAGTCGGCGTGGTATGTGACCAAGCGGTTGTCGAAGCACTTCGCCGACGTGATGAAGTTCGGCCGTGGAATGACGCTGACGAACGGCAACGCCCTATCTGGCCGGCTGGCAAAGTCGCTTTTCGACCTCAACGTGCCGCTTTGGCTGAATACGAAGGCAACTTCGCTGACGTTTGATGATGGCCGCGTGTCCGGTGCGACGCTAATCCGCGAGGGTAAGGCGGTCCGTGTTACGGCTAGTTGCGCGGTGGTACTGGCAAGCGGCGGATTCCCTTACGACATCGAACGGCGCAAGCAACTGTTCCCGCATGCTCCGACGGGCATGGAGCATTTCTCTCCGTCGCCGACGGGGAATACGGGGGATGGTTTGCGTATGGCTGAGGCCGTCGGAGCTCAGGTTGCAAAGACACTTCCAAATGCGGCTGCGTGGGTGCCGGTATCGACCCTCAAGCGAAAGGACGGCACGACGGGCATCATGCCTCACTTCATCGACCGGGCGAAGCCTGGCGTCATCGCGGTGCTGAAAGACGGACAACGGTTCACCAACGAAGGCAACTCATATCATGACTTTGTGCAGGCGCTTGTCGCCGCATCGAAGCCGGGCGAGGAAATCTCGGCACACCTGATTTGCGACCACAAGACACTCCGTACTTATGGCTTGGGAAGTGCAGCACCGTTTCCAATGCCCATCGGTCGGTATCTGCGAATCGGCTACCTTACCCGGGGAAAAAGCGTCGAGGACTTGGCCCGACTCATCGGTGTAAGCGCAGATGGATTGCGGAAAACTGTGGCAGCGTTCAACGAGGAAGCGAAGCTCGGTCGCGACCCCGAATTCGGCAAAGGCAGCCAGGCATACAATCGATACCAGGGCGACGCTCTCCACGGCCCGAATCCCTGCGTTGCACCGATTGAACGCGGCCCGTTCTACGCGCTCAAACTGCGGATTGGCGACATTGGCACTTTCGCTGGCCTGAAGGCTGACGCGAGTTGCCGTGTGCTGGATGGAGAATCTGCGCCTATTCCGGGACTTTTTGCTGTTGGGAACGACGCATGCAGCATCATGGGCGGAAACTATCCAGGAGCGGGTATCACGCTCGGGCCGGCGCTGACGTTTGGTTTTATCGCTGGCTCGGCAATCGTGGAATCGAAGGTAGGAGCCGGCTCATCCGTTGGCTCAACGCCGGTCGGTAGCCTCGCTTACCACCCTTGATATCAAGTCTCACTGCCCTGCAACGTCGCGTAGCCCAGTCGATATGAGAGGTCGGTGGCAGTCTGGCGTAGGGTCTGCGCCAGTTCGCCATCCCACCGCGTGTCGAAAGTGCCGGCAGGGCCGACCAGCGTGATTGCCAGTGCAATCGTGCCGTTGAACATGAATACAGGCGCGGCGATTGCGTTGACGCCAGGAAGAGGATGACCGGTGGTTCGGGTCATCGCGTCTTCACGAATCTGCTCGTATTCCTTGAAAAGGCGTTGCTTGTCCTGCGCCTTCAAGTCGGTTGCACCGCTCAACCGAATACCTTCGTCTTCCAAGGCTTTACGTACGAGTGATTCGGGCATGTATGCGCCGAACAGCCGTCCCGTCGCCGTGTTTACCAACGACATGATGGTTCCGACACGCAAGGTCAAATGGAGGGGGTATGGGGGGTCTTCCTGGCGCACGACGACAGGGCCGTTCGGTCCCCAGGTCGTCACGAACACACTCTGACCCGTCTTCGATGCGAGTGCGAGCACATCCGCCTCGGCTTCTCGCAGCGGGTTAAGTCTCTGCAGGCCATATAGACCTAAACGCAACGCTAGGGGGCCCGGCGCGTAGCCACCTGATGGCTCAACACGCTGCACCAGCTGCAGTTTGATAAGGCTTACGAGGTACGGAAAGAGTTTCGCGGGAGGCATTCCCGTGACCCCCGCAATTTCCTTCAGTACCATGGGAGAATCGGAGTAGGTGAGCGCAAGCAGAATCTCGCTTCCTACTTCAACAGACTGGATTCCCCGCTGGGATTTATCGCTGCTTTCGGTATCCATGCGCCTGTCCGGATTGAAAAAACCTAAAAAATAAGTTACCGCCGACGAGAATGCAGAAGCCGGTAAAATTATATAATCACAACACAATTGTACGGCAGAGGATTGCATGGTAACGAAGCAGCCGGCAAAAAAACTGCGCTCAGAAGAGCAGCTATCCGATGGTCGCAAGGAGCAGCGGGGCATCCAGAGCATGGAGGTCGGCGGCCGCTTCCTTGAGTATCTGGCCAGCGCTGGCGAGCCGCTAACGCTCGCGGAGCTAGGTGCTCTCAGCGGCATCCCAACGAATCAGGCTTTCACCTATATGGTGAGCCTGCTGCGCACAGGCCTCGTCAAACGAGACCCAGTGACATCACGGCTGGAACCGGGGCCACTATCATTGCGACTAGGGCTGCACGCGCTCCGGATGGTGCCAGCAGTCCGCAACGCCATGCAACCTGCGCTTGACCTTGCGACACGGGCCGGGCAAAGCGTGCTGTTAGCCGCGTGGGGTGACCGCGGTCCGACCGTGCTTCAGAGCGTCGAACCTTCTGCATCGTTACACGCAGGTGTGCACGTCGGCACGGTGATGTCGCTCGTGCATTCGACGACTGGCCGTGTTTTCGCTGCGTATAAACAAACGCCCAATCTTCGGGACCTCATAAAAGCCGATATTGGGCTACAAACGCCGGAGGGTTCACACCTGTCGGCGGCGCAGTTCGAAGCGATTCTCGCGGATGTCCGCAAGCGCGGCATCGCACGTGGTGAAGGCCTGCCGATTCCTGGCATCAATAGTATCAGCGCCCCGGTTTTCGACGGTGGTGGTGACATCGTTCTCGTGCTTACCCTGTTTGGTGTGGGAGCCACGTTCGACGTCGCCTGGAAGGGTACTCTTGCGACGAGCTTGCTCGAGACTACCAGGGAGTTAACGGCACTGAATGTCAGCCCCGCGGTCCCCTCCGCCTAGCCGCAGGGCCTCTTCATGAAACCTGCCCAAAGGGCCTAACTCCTCCTTTCGCACAGTCCACGCTTGCCTTGCGGCACCAGACGCTTCGCAGTCGTCTTGCTGCACGGCCACCGAGAGTGGCCGCCATCTCGGCGTATTCCCTTATCGGCCAACAGACGCGCGTGTAATCCGCGCCTCCTGTACCTGCGACCGAACGCTGAAACGCACTCCTGCCGGGGAAATGCCGAATACCGTCTGAATTCCTCTGCACTGACGAGTTACCTATCCCGCACGCGCCTGGCGTAATCAGGCCAATCAAAATGGCGCGTCAAGTCGTGAAGGCACGTCGTTGCGCTCCTATAGTCGCCTCATGGATATCGAAGGCGGCATTGGTCATTGGATTGCGGGCTCAAAAAAGGAGAGGAGACGATGAAGCAACTTATCAGATATTCCACGCACGTTCTTGCCGCAGGCTTGCTGGCAGGAACTGCATCATCGGCAGCCATGGCGGCAGACTCGATATCGGTTCAGCGCCAGGGCGACATCACGTCCATGTGCGGGACCAAGCCCATGGTTGTTGGACTTTCAGATGGCTATGGAGGTAACACCTGGCGAAAGACAGCCATCGCCGAATTGAAGGACGAAGTCGGCCGTTGCAAGAACCTGACACGGTTCATCTACACGAACGCAAACGGCGACCAGCAAAAAGCGAACTCCGACATCAACAGTATGGTCGCTCAGGGGGTTAACGTCCTCATCGTTTACCCAGACTTCGGCGCCGCTCAACTTCCGGCAATGCGAGCAGCAACTCGAGCCGGCGTGACGGTCATTCCGTACATGGCCGAGATTCCGGGAACGCCCGGGAAGGACTATGCGGCGAACGTGAGCGCCGACCTTCTTCGTATTGGTGGAGCGTGGGCAGACTGGTTCGGCCAGAATCTGAAGAACGGCAATGTCGTCTTTCTTGGCGGCATCCCGGGTGCACCGGCCTCACAAACTTTCCTCAATGGCTTCAAAACACACCTCGCGAAATATCCCGGCCTCAAGCTGGTCCAGAACGACTTCGTCGTTACTAACTGGAATCCTATCGATGCGCCGAAAGCCGTTGAAGGTGTGATTGCCAAATACTCACACATCGAGGGTGTTGCGTCCGACTATGGCGTCACGGCGCTTGCAACCGTCAAGACATTCCAGCAGGCACATCTGCCGATTCCCGCGATTGCGACGGGCTCAAGCAACAACGAGCTCAGCTGCAAGTACGTAGCGATGAAGGAAGCTGGCCAGCCTTTCCCGTACTACTCGCTTGACGGCATGACTTCTGTTATCCGGTTCGCTGCTCGCCGTGGGGTCGCGACGTATCAGGGCACAACGGATAACGAACCCCTGAAGGTGTTCCCCTATATATACGCCGATAGCGGTGCCGGAGTTACGCCAAAGTGCGATGTATCTGCTCCCCCTGACGCAGATTTTTCTTCCGTGCTGGCCGCTGACAAGCTGAAGGCAGTTTTTAAGCAGTAACTTGGCATACAAAATCTTATGAGCCAATTAATTTATATGTACTACTAAAAAGTGTTTTTAAGCTAACCATAGGAAGGCAACATGAGTCATGAACTTAGTTTGGAAGAGCGCGTCAATCGCATCGAGGACATCGAAGCTGTCAAACAGCTGAAGGCAACATACGCGCGTCATCTCGACGATGGCTACAACCCGGAAGGAATCGCATCGCTGTTCACTGAGGAAGGCCTTTGGGTTATCAAGGGCGTCGGCGGTGAAGCGAAAGGCAGGGCTGGAATCGGGCAGCACTGTCGAAATCTAAAGGAGGGTATCGCCTGGGGCCAGCACAACATCTCCTCGCCGGTCGTCACAATTGCTCCGGACGGAAAGCACGCGGATGCGACCTTCTATCTGGTTTGCTTGCTGACGATGGCACCTTCGCCGGCAAACCCGGAGGCCGAGGCGTTTGTTCTTGCCGGCAAATACAGTGACAAGCTCGTCAAGATTGACGACCAATGGTTCTTCGAAGAAATCACGGGAACCATCGACCAGTCATCACCGTGGACGGAAGGGTGGGTTAAGTCTCCGTTCGTAAAGGAATCTTGGTGACTTCCTAGCTGACATTTTTCTTGTCGGTGTATTGCGCGGCAGGTCATGAGAGGAGTGCAATGTGCTTCCCCTCGTTCAGCCTGTTCGCGCAACTTTCATGTATGGAACAGAGCGATTGAAGGGATAGCGATGAGCAAGCTACTGAAAAGTTACGATATGAATGGCACGTTACTGGCGAACCGTGTTCTGATGGCACCAATGACGAGGTCACGCGCCCGTGACACGGTTCCTGATGCCAGGACCGCACTGTACTATCGTCAACGAGCCGGTGCCGGCTTGATAGTTACAGAAGGGTCGCAGATTTCAATCGAGGGAACGGGCTACCTCTTCACCCCTGGCATTCATACGCCCGAACAAATCAGAGGGTGGCAAGCCGTAACAAAAGGTGTGCATGAAGAGGGTGGCAAGATTTTCATCCAAATCTGGCACGTCGGCCGCATTTCGCACGTCAGCCTGCAGGAGAATGGTGTCGCGCCGGTCTCGTCGGTTGACGCTCCTGCCAAAGGTTACACGTGCTTCGCGTACGACGAGCAAGGGCAACCAGGACCGATACCCGTGAGTACACCTCGAGCGTTGACAAAAGATGACATCGCACGGGTGACGGAGGATTTCGTCACGGCCGCGAAGAACTCGATAGAAGCGGGATTTGATGGAATTGAAATCCATGGGGCTAACGGCTATCTGTTCGAGCAGTTCATCAATGCCGGTTGTAACACGCGCACGGATGAATACGGTGGCAACACGATGAACAGGCTGCGCTTTGTTCTGGACGCGGTCGACGCGATGTCCGAAGCTATCGGAAGCAGTCGAGTTGGCATCAGATTGGCGCCGTATGGCCGCCTTCACGATATGCACAGTTTCGACGGCGAGGAAAACACCTGGCTCACGTTGGCGCAAAAGCTCAGCGAGAAAAACCTTGCATATGTCCACCTCAGCGACCAGGAGTCGCTGTGCAACATTGACCCAACCGTTGCTGCCATTCCAAAAGATTTTGTCAGGAAGTTCCGCAACGTGTACAAAGGGACGCTCGTGATTGCCGGTTCACTTACGCAAAAGACTGCCGAGGAACTGGTGAATAGCGGGGTTGCCGACTTGGCAGGCTTTGGTCGTCCGTTTATCTCGAACCCGGACCTGGTGGAGCGTTTCAGGAACAACTGGCCGCTCGCGCCGTTCGACCCGGCAACCTTTTACGGCGGTGGGGACGAGGGGTATATCGACTATCTGCCATATCGAGAAAGCGTCGACAACGAAGCTTAGGCGAGTTGGGCACCGCACCCAAGGTCGGACCTACCCTCCTGCCGGGTATCCGACCTTTTCTTTTGCATCATGTCGAGCTTGCGGGGATATTGCTGGAACTCGTGCGATATGTCGAATATAGCAATCAAGATTCCTATTTGTTTCTTTCGACTCAGACGTCTGACAAAACGCGTCGAGATTTATGATGAGCAGACGTTAGGTTTTGACCAGATTCGGAGTCTGTTTCGATACCTGAACTGAAAAGGTCAATGCTAGCAAGAGCAGGCCCGCCGCTGATACTACGAAAACGGGGGGGGCCGAAAATCGGTCAATAAACCAGGCGGCACAAATGACGCCCAGAGATTGGCCGAAGAAGAGAAAGCACGAGAAGAGCGACACCGCGGTGCCACGTGCCCCCGGCGCCATTTGCGTAGCGTGGGTTTGCAGTGTGTTGTGCAATGCATAGAAGCCGAACCCGGCCAGAAAGCATGCTGGAAGCGCAAACACCCAGTCGTTCGACATGGCGAGCCCCGTATACGATATTGCGAGACACGCCCCGCCCAGCCTCGCAAGATTGGATTCTCCCAGTCGTCGAACCAGAACGCGTGCGCAGCGGCTATAGAGTAGGCCGCCAACTCCGTACAACGCAACGATGCTGCCGGACTTCGCCATCGGCATGTGGAAACTCGCGTGTAGGTAAGTCGGGATGAAGGAAAGGGTGCTGAATGCGAGTGAGCCTTCAATGAACGTGATTATGAGCACCGTTCGAGCCCAAGGAATCGAAAGGACTTCAAAAGCCCGGTGGCCAAACCCTTTGCCCGTGGCGACATTGTTGACTTTTGATGCGTTGTCCTCGCGCATCACGAAGAGCCCCGCGAACAAGGAAATCATCGCCAATAAGGTGAACGAGATGCGCCAATTGAATGTGTCGGCGACCAGCGCTCCCAACCATTGCCCGGCAATCATTCCGAATACCGTTGCGCCCAGAAGCCTGGCAAGAATCTCCTGGCGTTTGTCGTAGGGCACCGTATCGCCAATCCATGCCATTGTTAGGGGAACGATTCCGGCCGCTGCTGCGCCGGACAACACTCGTGCACCGACCATCTGACCCAAATGGAGCGAAATAGCTGCGCCGAAATTTCCTACGGTACATGCAAGGGTAGCCAACGCGATAACGCGAATCTTGCCAAACCGGTCGCCCAAGGGACCAAAGAAGAGCTGCATCACTCCGTAAGCAAGTGCGAAAGAGGAAATAGTTTGTGCCGCGCTAGCCATGGATACGCGGAACTCGGACTCAAGCGATGGGAGCAAGGAATCGCAGACCCTCATCGACGCCATGCTCGCAAAGCAGCAAGTGCTCAAAAGCCATAGAACTCGTTGTGACAGCCTGCTTTCCATGTTTGAGTGTCCGCGAGAATTAATTCGGAACCGGTGCATTTCTGATGAGGTCAACGCGCCCGGCACCGATGGTCGTCAGACCAAACATCCCCTCACGACCCCGTCCTCCGAATGAAAGAAATTATACATACGCGACTACGTACGCGTATATAAAACATAACCCTGGGTCAGGTAGCCGGCGGCTGGAGAGCGTTGATTCAGGGGCAAATCGCTTTCGCTACCGGCATGGAGGGAAATCCTTGGCGCAAAC
The DNA here is from genome assembly GCF_046026985.1 of Paraburkholderia sp. RL18-101-BIB-B. Lineage (NCBI taxonomy): Bacteria > Pseudomonadati > Pseudomonadota > Betaproteobacteria > Burkholderiales > Burkholderiaceae > Paraburkholderia > Paraburkholderia sp. RL18-101-BIB-B. The sequence goes on along the minus strand of NZ_JARESV010000062.1, from coordinate 29,303 downwards.
AGGCCATTGATTATGTCGCGAGGAGTCGCGAACGCCCGTTTTCCCTCTCATATATTGGCTGTAAGTCTGATGAAGATAGCTTCATCGAAGGGCTTGCCGACTTTATAAAAGATGAGGAGACGATGAAAAATCTCTACCTGTTTTCCATGCGTACGCTTGCCGTCAGCCTGTTGGCGGCTACTGCATCCATGCCGGCGATGGCCGCCGACTCGGCCTTGGTAACTAATCAGGGCGACATCAGTGCGATGTGCGGCACGAAGCCGATGGTCGTTGGCTTGTCCGACGGCTATGGAGGTGTGACGTGGCGCAAGACCGCCGCCGCTGAGCTGAAAGACGAGGTTAGCCGTTGCAAGAACGTAAAGAAGTTCATGTACACGAACGCGAACGGTGACCAGCAGAAAGCAAATTCGGACATCAACAGTATGGTCGCGCAGGGCGTGAACGTGTTGGTCGTGTTCCCGGACTTTGGTGCGGCTCAGATTCCCGCAATGCGGGCGGCAACCAAGGCCGGCGTAACCGTCGTCCCGTATCTAGCGAAAATATCTGGCAATGCTGGAAAGGACTACGCAGCGAATGTGACCGAAGACGTCTACCGGATGGGGCAGGTCTGGGCCGACTGGTTTGGACACAACCTCAAAAAGGGAAATGTGCTGTTTCTCGGCGGTGCCCCGGGAGCCATGTCGTCGCAAATCTTCCTGGATGGTTTCAAGACGGAACTCTCGAAGTATCCGGACCTGAAACTTCTGGACAACAATTTCATAGTGACCAACTGGAATCCAGTCGACGCTCAGAAAGCAGTGTCGGGTCTTATCGCTAAGTACCCGCACATCGATGGCGTCGCAACCGATTATGGCGTCACTGCGCTCGCAACGGTCAAAGCATTTGAGCAGGCGAGCCTTCCGATTCCAGCAATCGCAACAAACGCCAGTAACAACGAACTCAACTGCAAATATCTCAGCTTAAAGAAATCGGGCAAGGCATTCCCGTACTTCTCGCTTGACGGCACGACCTCCGTCATTCGATTCGCCGGCCGTCGCGGGGTTGCAGACTTCCAAGGGACAAAGAACGACGAGCCGTTGGCGGCGTTTCCCTATCCGTACGCGGACAGCGTCAAGGGTATGGACCCCAAGTGCGACCCTACGGCACCGCCCGACGCGGACTTCTCTTCGGCCCTTCCGCCGGAAAAGCTCAAAACGGTCTTCCAGCAGTAAGCCTCCTGAGTCGACGACGTCTACATCGCGCATAAACGCCTGGGCGCTCTCCCTGACGTCGCCTTTCTTGAGGTCGGTTCCGCAACAAACCGAGTGCGAAGGGTTGCAAGCATAAGTTGCATCGCGCAATACGCGTACGAATTGGAAAAAAATGGAGGCATGACATGACTGACTACATCATCATCGGTGCGGGCTCGGCCGGCGCCGTGTTGGCAAATCGACTGACCGCCGACCCTAGCGTTAATGTGACGCTGCTGGAAGCGGGCGGGTGGGACAAGAGCCCCTTCATTCATATGCCGGCCGGTTATTTCCGGTTGATGCAAACTGGCCAGCTTGATTGGGGCTATCACACTGTGGCTCAGAAGCACATGAACAATCGCGAGATGTTCATTCCTCGTGCCAAGAGCATTGGCGGTTGCACTACCGTCAACGGCATGATTTATACGCGCGGCGACCGCACGGATTACGACCGGTGGCGCGACCTTGGCAACGAAGGTTGGGGCTATGAGGACATCCTCCCGTACTTCAAAAAGTCGGAGACGTGGTCGGGTGGCGAAACGGAGGTTCATGGTGGTAACGGTCCGTTGAAGACAAGCAGATTTGGCATCCACAATCCGGTTTGCCAAGCTTTTATCGAGGCCGGCAAGCAAGCCGGGTACAAGTACAACGATGACTTGAACGGGGGTAATCAGGAAGGGTTCGGCCCCTGCGACAGCACGCTCGCAGACGGCGTTCGGTCAAGCGTTGGACGCTGCTATATCGCACCGATTCGCGACCGGAAGAACTTCACCGCCATCACCGATGCCGTCGCTTCGCGCATCCTCTTTGACGGTGACCGCGCCGTCGGGGTCGAATATCTCGCTGGGAAGAAGTTGAAGAAAATCTACGCGTCGCAGGAGGTCATCCTCTGTGGGGGCGCCTTCAATTCGCCGCATCTGCTCCAGATTTCCGGAGTTGGCGACCCCAACCACCTTCAGTCCATCGGCGTGCAGACCGTACACGAGCTTCCGGGTGTCGGCAAGAATTTGCAGGACCATGTGGGATGTGGCCTGAAGCAGAGAATTACGCAACCGCTGTCGTTGCTCAAGCACCTCAACATTCTGAATTCGGCCTCGGCGGTCGCCAAGTACATGGCGACGAAGACTGGGCCTGCCGCCTACCACGGTGTCGAAGCCTTGGCATTCGTCAAGACGCGGCCGGACATTGTGGCCCCTGATATTCAGTTCCACCTGAACATGGTCATGTATGAAGACCACGGCCGAAAGATTTTCCATGAAGAGGGCGTGATGCCGTACTTCAATATCTCGCGTCCGCAAAGCCGCGGCACGGTGTTGGCCCGTTCGTCAGACCCGCTGGCATTGCCCGAAATCGACCCGAATTTCTTTGCTGTGCCTGACGACATCCGTGTGATGCGCGATGGGCTTCGCATCTCGCGTGAGCTGATGGCCCAGAAAGCCTTTGACCCTTACCGAGGCGAAGAGTTTGGCCCCGGCAAGGAAGTGCAGTCGGACCGGGACCTCGATGAATACCTGAAGAACAAGAGTGAAAGTGTCTATCACCCGGTCGGGACTTGCAAAATGGGCTCGGACAACGACGCGGTGGTTGATGCAAGGTTGCGCGTGCGCGGCGTACGCGGTCTGCGCGTTGTCGATGCTTCGATTATGCCGACGCTCACGAGCGGAAACACCAACGCCCCAACAATCATGATTGCGGAAAAAGCCGCAGACATGATTCTGTACGACGCTGTCGCTAACAGCTCCGGCGCTAGCAGCAAGCTCGACCAGCAGGTTGAACATCTCGGAATCTGAAGCTCCGCGCTATGAGCGCTCTCTCTCACCCGTCTCTTCGGTGTGTCGGGGGAGAGTTCTGACTTGCATGCGTACGTTTCAATTAACAGTCACAGGGACGAGTAATGACATCTTCAATCGCAGTATTCGATACCTCCGCTCGACTCTCAGAAAGCACGAAGCGGTTCCTTGCCAGAAAACATCGATTGTTCATCGGCGGTGAATGGGTCACTGCCTCCTCGGGTGCCACCCGGGAAGTCCTCGACCCTGCAACCGGAGCGGCGATTTCGACCATGGCGAACGGCGATGCGAAAGACGTCGACCTCGCCGTAAGAGCTGCCCGCGAAGCCTTCGAGCACGGCCCGTGGCGCTCCATGTCCACGGCAGAACGCGCGAAGATTATCTGGAATATTGGTAATCTTGTCGACGAACACTCGGAAGAACTCGCGCAACTGGAAGTGCTCGATGAAGGGTCTCCGTACAACATCGTGAGGAATTTTTACGTGCGGCTGGGTGCGGAACATTTCCGTTATTACTCAGGTTGGGCTACGAAAATTGGCGGCAGTACGGTTCCCGTGAACATGCCGGGTGAATGGCATGCATACACCGTACGCGAACCAATCGGAGTGGTCGGGCAAATTATTCCGTGGAACGTGCCGCTCCTGATGGCTGCATGGAAGTTAGCACCTGCCTTGGCCGCAGGTTGCACCATCGTACTCAAGCCTGCGGAAGATACCCCGCTGACTGCTCTGCGCATCGCGGAATTGTGTCAACAAGCCGGTCTGCCGCCGGGCGTCCTGAACGTCGTAACGGGTGATGGCGTTGCCGGCGCGGCACTCGTCGAACACCCTGACGTGGACAAGGTGGCTTTCACCGGCAGCACCGACACGGGCAAGGCAATCGTTCGTGCAGCTGCAGGAAATCTCAAACGGGTTACGCTTGAGCTAGGCGGAAAGAGTCCGGTTTTCGTATTTCCTGACGCAGACCTGGAGCGTGCTATTCCGGGTGTTGCCGAAGCGGTACTGCTCAACAGTGGGCAAGCTTGCACGGCAGGGTCCCGCCTTTATATCCACGAAGACATCTACGACAAGGTTGTCGGAGGAGTCGCGGAATACGCGAACTCGCTCAAACTCGGTCATGGGCTCGACCCGGAGTCCAATCTTGGACCGCTCATCTCCGAGCGCCAACTCTCGCGCGTGTCCAAAATCCTCCAGGCGGGAATCGACGAAGGTGCGAAGGTCTTCGCTGGCGGCGGCAAGCCTGATGGTGCCGGCTTCTTCCATCGCCCGACGGTTCTCACCAATGTCCAGCCAGGCATGAGCGTGTACCAGCAGGAGATTTTTGGGCCCGTTATCTCGGCAATGAAGATGAGCGGCGACAATCTCGATGCACTCGTGCGCGAAGCGAACAACACGGTGTATGGTCTTGCCGCAAGCGTGTGGACAAGAGACCTAAGTGTGGCCCATAAGCTCGCGGCGAGGATTCGTGCCGGCGTTGTCTGGGTGAATAATCACAACCAGACCGACGCGGCGCTGCCGTTTGGTGGCTACAAACAGTCGGGTTGGGGCCGGGAAATGGGGCTCTCGGGCCTGGAGGCTTATACGGAACTCAAGTCCGTAGGTGTCTATCTCGGCTAGAAGTTGCTGTGCAGGTTCCCCGCTCCCGCTCGACGTTGCCACGGACGGGAAGCGCGGGACTCATTGTTCGATATGCGAATCTAAGAAGATGGAGCCGCAGAGCATGGAAGGATTGAGCAACAAGACAATCGTTGTGACCGGGGGCGCGGGAGGCATCGGGCTCGCGACGGTAAAGCGTCTCGTAGCGGCCGGTAGCAGAGTGATTATCGCGGACATGCCATCCAGCAACGGTGAGAACCTGGCTATGGATGTGGATGAAGGGCGACGCATGGTCCATTTCTTGCCCATCGATGTGACTAGCGTCGAATCCCTAAGTCGGGCCGCCGCCCAGGTCGTGAGTCGACACGGCGGCGTTGACGGTGTCGTGGCCAATGCAGGGATTGCGGTTCTGTCGGAGGCGTTCGATTATGACGAGGCGTCATGGCGAAAAACGATGTCGGTCAACCTCGATGGAGCATTTTTCACCGCACAGACTTTCGCGAAGCACATGCGTGGGCGCGGCGGTAGTGTCGTTCTAATTTCGTCAATTGCGGCTCGAACGGTCATTCGGCCTGAGAAGTGCGCCGCTTATGGTGCGACCAAAGCCGCAGTAGAGCATCTCGCCGCATTACTTGGGGTTGAATGGGCGAGCGATGGCATTCGAGTGAACGCGGTCGGCCCTGGTCGTACTGAGACTCCGATGATTGAGCGATTCGCCAATGAGTCTCCTGAGATGGTTGCCATGTGGATGTCACAGGTGCCGATGGGACGATTGATTCGGCCGGAAGAGGTCGCTAACGCAGTTGCCTTCTTCCTGTCAGACCTATCGAGCGGATGTACGGGCACAACGTTGATGGTAGACGGCGGCTACGACAAGGTTTGATGCTGGCGTGAAGTGCCAGGCGTGTTGACGTCTGGCATTTCTCTGCCGCACGGAAGCCGCAACGCGTAGCATCTGACCAGCGATTGCTGACTGCAAAAAATGGCAAGCGGGCATCGAAGAGGCGGCAAGCAACAAGATGCCGCCTATCGACTCCCGTGCTTGTTCCATTCGCCTAGGCGGCCCGCTGCTTGACCAACGTGTTCGGCGCGATTCCGTATGTTCTCTTGAACGCCCGGCTGAAATGAGAGAAGTCGCTGAAACCGCACGCTACCGCAACGTCGGCGATGTGCTGAGCTCGGCCTTCAGTAAGCGACGTGTGACTTGCTTCTAACCGTTTCTGCCAGAGCCAACGGGCAGCAGTCGTACCGTGGGCCGCAAAAATTCTGTTCAGCGTGCGACGTGACACCCCTATCGCATCGGAAACCTTCTCAACGTCCAGCTCTGAGTCACTCAGATTTGCCTGAATGTAGTCTTTCGCCCGTTGAAGGACATTTCCGTGGCGTTCCAGCATCCCTTCTGCGCCACGGAACTCGGTTTCGACAGAGGCCGCGAAAATGTCGACAACAGAAGCAGATAGTTTGGCTGCTGCGCAAGGTTCCAGGTCTGCGTCCACGCTGGCAGCGCCCTTGATAACGGCTGCCGCGAGTGCTCCCATCGTCGACTGCCCGTCAAGCGCAATGGCGGTGAGTCGTTCGGCAGCAGACAGTCGGCAGAGCATCTGCTTGCGCGGAATTTTCAGCAGAATGATTCGGTAGTCGGTGGAAAAACTATATTTAAAAGCGCGCGCCGTGTCATAGAGCACGATGTCGCCGACCTTCTGAGCCGTATGGCGACCGCTTTGCTCGAGCGACGCGCTGCCTTGCACAAGCAGGCTCGCCAGAAACTCATCACTCGGGCTCCGGCTGAGGTCGCTGGACGTCCTCACATATTGAAGCCCAGGTGCCGCGATGTCGCCCACGCCAATATTGCCAATCGGCTTTTGGACAACGCGTGCGCTGAAGACGTCAACAGCGTCCTGGAACGACGGAAGGTCGACGTGACAGTAGAGACGGCAGATGACGTCATGATAGTAGGCCAGTCGTTCGCGGGCCAGCACTGCGGACGTGTCGAACTGTTCAATCATAGCCGGGCACACCTCTAAAGAGCTCTCGCGACTTCAGGTCGCGAACAGAAAACTTGCATATATACAAATTAGATTGAAATGATTGAATTTCATATTCGAGCAAACCCGGACTGAATAACCGACTGGAGCGTCCGCTTACCCGGGCTAGCCGTCGATAGGTGACGGCAGTCCCGCGTATGGGTCGCAGTCCCGGTGGTCCCGGACAATTGCCCAAACCGAGCCAGGCGAGTCTGAGCGGTCCACAGGCTTCCTGGGTGGCGCAATCGGTCCAGCAAATCTGTCGTGCCCAGTCGCGAACGGGCGATTCAAGTCTCATATATTCGTCACAAAGAGAGCAGGAATCCGCGCAAGCAGGACTCCGTCTCGTATACAAGGAGACGAAAGTGCGACTTCACATGGGCATCAGCAATGCGGAACGCCCGCATGGGCTCGACGTTCCGTTGTGCGCATGCAGCAAATCCATGGCCCGGTGGTCACTGTCCCCTCGCTTGTTTGGGCGGTCACACACAACGCCAATCTTGTACCTCTCACTCGTTCGTTAGTTTGAAGCGTCCCTCACTCGCCAGCGCGTTTGCGTGCTGAGCGGCCGGCTGGAATCGCAATTAGGTGCATCGCTTCGACCCGCACCGGTTACGGACAAGGCAATAGTGCCTGTATGCGACAACCATTGTTTAACTAGGAGACAGTCATGGAAGGGTCCCAGTTCACACAAGCACAGCGCTTGGCAAGGCTCGAAGACATCGAAGCCATCAAGTATCTGAAAGCCAAATATGCCGAGCACCTGGATGACGGCTACAACCCGGAAGGTGTTGCGTCGCTGTTTGTGAACGATGGCCTGTGGGTCATCAAGGGCGTCGGTGGCGAAGCCAAGGGTAAAGAAGCAATCAAGGAGCACTGTCGCAACTTGTCGGCAAACATCACCTGGGCGTTGCACAACATCGTTTCGCCTGCTGTAGATATCGACGAAGACGGTCGTCACGCGAGCGCGTCGTTCTACCTTGTGTGTTTCGTCTCCATGGCGCCCAGCGACCAAAATCCCCAAGGCGAAGCCGTCTTCATTGCGGGCAAATACAAAGACAAGCTCATCAAAATCGATGGCAAATGGTATTTCGAAGAAATCACCGGCGTCGTTCAACAGTCATCTCCATGGACGGACGGCTGGGTGAAAAACCCCTTCGTCAAGGAGACTTGGTGACCAAGCATGAGCATGCGCGTGGGCGGCGGCTCGTGTCTGCTCCCAAAGGCGTCCAAACAGCAGGTACCAACCATCGCGTCATACGACGTGCGTGGAGTGACCAGATATTCAGTCAAAGCGAACGAAGGAATTGAGATGAGCCCACTATTGAATAGCTACGACATGGGTGATATTCCACTGGCGAACCGTATAGTCATGGCGCCCATGACACGATGTCGTGCAAGAAGCACGGCGCCTGACGCGCAAACAGTCTTGTATTACGGCCAACGGGCTGGCGCGGGGCTGATTATCAGTGAAGGCTCGCAGATTTCGGCGGAGGGTACCGGCTATCTTTACACGCCCGGAATCTACACGCCCGCGCAGATTGATGGCTGGAAGGCGGTTACGAAAGCTGTGCATGACAAGGGCGGCAAGATGTTTGTCCAGTTGTGGCACGTTGGCCGTATGTCCCATTCCAGTTTGCAGAAAGACGGCGCACCTCCCGTCTCGTCAGTTTCAGTCGCCGCACAAGACAGTAACTGCTATGCCTACGGTGAAAGCGGCGAACCGGGCCCTGTTCAGGCAAGTCAACCGCGCGCGCTCGAAACAGCCGAAGTCGCACGCATTACTTCTGACTTCGTCACGTCTAGCGTTGAAGCCATGCGGGCTGGGTTCGATGGTGTCGAAATTCATGGCGCGAACGGCTACATATTTGACCAGTTCACGAACGGAGCGCTCAACAAACGCGCCGACCAGTATGGCGGCAGCACCATGAATCGGCTGCGTTTCACCCTCGAGACCGTCGACGCTTTGGCGACCGAAATCGGCAGCTCCCGCGTTGGTATCCGGATATCCCCGTTCGGCCGACTCTATGACATGCAGCCTTTTGATGACGAAGAGAACACGTGGCTGACGTTGGCAAACGAATTGAGCAGGCGGAACCTCGCCTATGTCCATCTCAGTGACCAGACAGCGTTCACTGGTGCTGGTATCGAAAGGGAGTTTCTCGGAAAGTTTCGCGACGCCTACAAGGGCACGCTAATTCTGACCGGTGCTCTCGACCAGGAAGCCGGAGAGGAGCTTGTCGAGCTCGGACTCATTGACCTGGCAGGTTATGGACGTCCTTTTGTTTCTAACCCTGACCTCGTCGAGCGGTTTCGCAACGGATGGCCGCTCAGTCCGGTCGATTTGCCGACTCTCTACACAGGAGGCGAAAAAGGATATGCCGACTATCCGGCATACACCGAGGAACTCGAGTCAACCTCGGCATCCAATTAACTGGCGTTTCTACAGGAAAAGTTCCACCGGTGGTGGTTACGGGTTGAGGAACTGACAGTCGGGAGTTGCCGTGCCCGTGTCGGCAAAGGTTGAAAAACTTTCAGCCTAGTCGCGGGTTAATTAGGTAGGGGCAGGAGAGGAAAATGGAAACGAAGATAGCACTGCAGGTAGGCCACATAACGAAGGTCTTCCCTGGCGTTAAGGCACTGGACGACGTTACGTTCGAAGTAGCCGCCGGAGAGGTGCATGGTCTGGTCGGCGAAAACGGCGCAGGGAAATCAACCCTGATGGCCGTCGCCTCAGGCGCGTTGCTCCCGGAGGAAGGGCGCGTTGTAATCAATGGTGTGGAAACAAAAGGCGATACCGAGAAAGCCCGGACGCTTGGGCTTGCCATCGTGCGTCAAGAACCTGCCTTGATGCCTGATTTGACCGTTGCGGAGAATCTTTATCTCGGTGTATCCGAAGCTCAACGTCCGTCGCTCCTGCGGACCACGGCATGGGCGCAACGACTGCTCGAGCAGTGGAGCGATGACGTCGAAATCGACGCCTCCGAGCGAGTGGTTAGTCTCAATCCGGAGCAGCGATTCATCGTCGAGATTGTTAAGGCGCTCGCCACTAACCCGAAAGTTCTGGTGCTGGATGAGCCGACGGAGCATCTGCTGGCCGAGGACGTGAAGCGGCTTTTTGAGCGCATCCGGAAGGTAACCGCAGGCGGTTGCGCTGTCGTGTATATCTCGCATCGGATACGTGAGGTGCAGCAGATTGCAGACCGCCTCACCGTGCTCCGCGATGGTCAAGGTCAGGGCACCTACGATGCGTCAAATCTGAGTGAGCAACAGATTGTCGAGCTCATTGTGGGCGGTGCACTAGACCGGGAGTTTCCGCCAAAGGCTACTGGCGGACGCGCAGAAATCGTTCTCGATGTTGTCGGATTGCGAGGCACCGGCTTTTCCGACGTTTCTTTGCAGGTCAAGAGAGGGGAAATCGTCGGCCTGGCCGGGATTGATGGAAACGGTCAGCGGGAATTCATGCGTGCGCTCGCCGGCTTGAACAAGAGTCGAGGTGGCGTCACCGTCAACGGGAAAAGTGCCTCATTGACGAACTCGCAGGCCGCAACACGCAGCGATATTCGATACCTGCCGGGCGACCGTCACCGCGAAGGTATTTTCGGCGACTTGTCCGTCCGCGAAAACTTCTCATTGCGCAGTCTGTCATTCGACACCGTGCGTGGTCTGGTACGTCCAAAGAGTGAGGGACGTCGGGCGAGAGAAGCCGTATCGAGTTTCGCTGTGAAGACGCCAACCATCGAGACTCCAATCCGCTCGTTGTCGGGTGGCAACCAGCAAAAGCTCGTTCTCTCCAGTGTGCTCGCGAGCAAACCGAAGGTGCTGCTCGTCGATGAACCCACGCAGGGGGTCGATATCGGCGCACGGATGGAAATCTACAAGGTGCTTAGGCAAGCCGCTGCTGCTGGTACCGCAGTTATTGTGGTGTCGTCTGACGCGCTGGAAGTTGCTGGCTTGTGCGACCGCGTCCACATTTTCTCGCGAGGTCATATCGTCAAGGAATTGCGAGACGGCGGGGTGAGCGAAAGCAACATCACCTCCGCGGTTCTGACAGCCACGACAGAGCGCGAGCGAGGCTCGGCTAGCATCTCCTCGTTCTGGAAATGGGCGGCGGGCGACTGGGCGCCGCTGGTCATGCTCGCCCTCGTTATATGCATCCTTGGCGTCTACGCGACGCATGTCAACGAAACATATTTGTCGACTCGTAACCTGAGCGGGATGCTCGCGCTGGTTGCGACCCTCGCAATCGTCTCGTATGGACAGCAGGCACTCATGCTTGTCGGCGGTATCGACCTCTCGGTCGGGCCACTGATGGGACTGATGGTGGTTATCCAGTCTTTCTTTCTCAACGACGGAGCGCCGTTCGGCCAGCAGATAGAGGGATGGATTATCGTTTTTGTGGTTGCCGCATGCGTCGGTTTCGTCAACTGGTTGCTCGTGGACCCCTTCCGGTTGCATCCGATGGTTGCGACGCTCGCCACATATATGGCTCTTCAGGCTGTATCACTTCTGCTGCGGCCAATCCCGGGGGGACTTATTGCAGATTCAATCGTTGACGGAATCGGTACCCAACTTGGTTTCGTGCCCGTTATCGCGATTCTCGCAGGTATTGTCGCGCTCGCACTGGAATTTGGACTGTTCCGGTCGAGGCTTGGTCTGGCATTTCGTGGGGTAGGGTCCAGAGCAGAAGCGGCGCGCATGGCCGGCGTGCGTCCGCACCTCACGTTGCTGACTGCGTACATGGGGTGCTCGCTCCTTGCAGGCGTTGCTGCGGTACCAATGATGGCTCAAGTTGGCTCAGGCGACCCGAGTGCAGGGGGCAACTACACTCTGGCAAGCGTAGCAGCGGTGGTAATTGGCGGAGCAAGCCTGTTCGGCGGTCGCGGGTCATTCATCGGCGCATTGCTAGGTGCGCTGCTAATTACTCAGGTCAACGTCGTTACATCGTTCCTTGACCTTGGCGACTCGTGGCAGTCGTATCTGCTGGGCGGGATGATTCTCGCGTCGGTAGCCCTCTATTCCAAGAGCAGAGAAATGGCGGTGGCAAAATGAGAAATGTAACGACTCAAAATCGCGCTGAGGCGGTTCAGCATCTCCCACATCAGACTCCACAGCTACCGCGCCCGAAGGTGCATCCGGCCATGGGCGAGTTCTCGTGGATTTGGGTTGGGCTCGTGCTGCTGTTCGTAATCAGTGCGGTGGTCGCGCCTGGCACCATGACCCGTGGCTCGATTCTGGCGATGCTGCCGTTCGCTGGCATCCTGGCAATCGTCGCCACTGGCCAGACCCTCGTCATCCAACAGCGAGGTCTCGACATGTCGGCGACGGGAATGGTTTCCCTCGCTGGCGTTCTCATGGCCAGGACGGGCTTCGGGTTTGATTCGATAGCCCTGGCTGCGATATTCACGGTCTGTGTTGGCGCGCTCGTCGGAATGGTCAACGGAGCGTTGGTCTCGCGACTCGCAATTACGCCGCTTGTTGCAACGCTGGCCGTAAATGCGCTGCTTATCGGCGCCGTGCGTTCCCTTACCGGTAACGTGCCGGTCAACGTTCCGCCCATCATGCAGAACATCTCACACGCACAGATTGTGGGCCTTCCGGCGAACGTGCTATTCGCATTCGCTTTCGTAATTACAGCGTGGGTCATAACGCGGAAAACAGGCATCGGGCGTCGATTTGTCGCTGTCGGTGTCAATCCACGAGCGGCGGAAGCGGCGGGTGTGCGGGCCTTGAAATATCAGATTGGTGCGTACGTAGCGTCGGCGGTCTGTTTTTCTGCTGCGGGCATGCTGCTCGCCGGATTTATCGGTAGCGCGTCTCAATCGTCTGGTAACGACTATCTGATGCCAGCCATCGCCGCAGTGGTCGTTGGTGGCACCCCGTTCACTGGAGGCAAGGGGAGCGTTATTGCTAGCGCGGTCGCGGCGCTGTTCATGGCCCAACTAGGTCAGATGGTGCTTGCGCTCGGAGCAGGTACGGCAGTTCAGTTGCTTGTTCAAGCTTGCGCCATCCTCCTTGCGACGACGGTGCGCTATCTCCCGGCGGCGCTGCGCACCTTCCGTGCCATCAAGAGCTGACATGCTCAGGCGCGCCCTATCCAGTAAGGATGACGCCTATTTTTCCGTGACGGCCGAAGGGCGAATTGCAGATTAGTGCGATTGCATAGCGGATTAAGAAGATAAACGCAGACGTCCGGGAATTTACGTGCGTCCGCGTTCCTTGTCGAATGCCGTTGGTGCATTTGAGAAGTTGAGCTGGAGAGGTGATTGCACCGGCCCGTTTAGAGGTCGGAGGGTAATCTGGAGATTCTTTTTCGATATTAAGGATAACGAAATGAAAAGGGTAATCGCTGTTGCGGTTCTGACGGTTCTGGCGGTTTGCAACGCGCGCGCGCAAAGCAGTGTGACTTTGTACGGGCGTGTTGCATCCGGCCTAGACTTTGTGTCGAATGTGGCGACGGCTGATGGTCAATCGAAGAACAACTATCGATTCGGTAGCAATCAGTACGGGATTAGCTGGTGGGGGTTGAAAGGCGACGAAGACCTCGGAGGCGGGTTTCATGCGGTGTTCAACCTTGAAAGCATGTTCACGGCTGGCACGGGGTCGCTACCAGATTCCAGTCTGTTCAACCGCTACGCCTACGTCGGGCTGGCGAATGAGACCTACGGCAGTCTTTGGGCCGGCCGCGTGATGAGTCTCACTGATGAAACCGGCTTTTACATCGACCCTTTCGGTGAACAGGCGACAGGCATTGCCAACTTCGCGAAGGGTCGCGCGTGGGGCTCGCGAGCCAACACGGTGACGTATAACTCGCCGAAATGGTCTGGTTTCTCGTTTCGCCTGCAAAACGGGTTCGGCAATGAGGCAGGGAATTTTCGCGGAGGACGACAATTTAGCGCGAGCGCTACCTATTCCATCGGTGGGTTCAACGCCTACGGCGTCTACGAAGAAATCCGCGATGCAGACGGTAAATTCTCAAGTCTCTACAGTGCCTCGCGCGAATATATGGCTGGTGCGACCTATCAGCTGAGTGCGCTCAAGTTCTACACGGGGTACCAACAACTGGTTTCGTCGGGAAAAGACACGGTCCTTGATGCTACGAACCCCGTCGGCGCGACCCGAAACCAGCAAGAATGGCTTGGCGCAACATATCAGGTCAACGCCGCCTTGGCGTTCCAGGCCGCGTGGTTCCACGGCAACGTCAATCACGGCGGCGGAAGTGGCAATCTTGGCGTCGTCGGCACGACGTACAACCTTTCCAAGCGTACCTTCCTATATGCAACGTTCGGCGCCATGTTCAACGGTGGCAGCGCAGCGTTTCCTGTTGAGACGGCCGACCAGTTGCCGCTTCCGGGCCACAATCAGCAAGGTGGCTACTTCGGCATGATGCACTACTTCTAAAAGATTGCATGGCGTAGCCCGAGCTCGCGAGCCCGCGTAGTGGTGGCTCGCGGGGCGCGACATCCGGCTCGCCGGAACGTCGAGCACAGCGATAGGTAGAAACGATAATTATACATATGCGAAGTCGCACGTTATTATCAAATCCCGGGTGACGAGCGTACCACGGTGCGATTGCTTCCGCGATGCTGCGGCGGCGCTTGCTTCGATGTGTCTATCGGGTTCGCCGGCGTATGGAAATTAACTGCGCTGTGGAGCTCACCCATGACTATGCCGAGTTCGGTCCACGCTGTTCCGTTACCGCCGGACCAGCCCTCTGTCGCTGCGGCGGATGACCACCTTTTCAGAAAGGTGGCGCTGCGAATCATCCCGTTTCTATTCATCTGCTATGTGGTTGCCATTCTTGACCGAAACAACATCGGTTTTGCGCAGTTGCAGATGAAGCACGACCTGTCGCTGACGGACGCGATGTACAGCCTGGGGGCCGTTTTCTTCTTTTGCGGCTACGTGCTGTTCGAAGTTCCCAGCAACATCCTCCTGCATAAATTTGGGGCGAGAAAAACGTTTGCGCGAATTATGTTTCTTTGGGGGGCGGTGTCAGTCCTGATGGTATTCGTCTCGAGCACCACTCAGTTCTACGTGCTTCGATTCCTCCTCGGTGTCTTCGAGGCCGGATTCTTCCCAGGCATCGTGTTTTATTTGACGTTCTGGTTTCCTTCGCGTCGGCGCGCACAACCGCTGTCCGTGTTCTATGCCGGCGTAGCCGTTGCCGGTGTGCTTGGCGGGTTGGTGTCCGGATGGATTATGAAGGGCATGAACGGCGTTCACGGCGTTCACGGATGGCAGTGGATGTTCGCTATTGAGGGCGCTCCAGCGATTTTCCTGGGCCTGATTGCGCTGTTTTTCCTGAAGGATGGCCCCGCGAAAGCATCGTGGCTTTCCTCAGACGAGAAGCGCCGACTGGAAGATGTGCTGTCGCGTGAAGGAGTAGTTGGGAAAGCCGGCCACTCACTCCGCGAAGCCTTGAGCAACCCGCACGTTTACCTCTTCGCATTTGTGTACTTCTGTCTCACGTCGGCAATCCTTCTACTGTTGTTCTGGATGCCAACGATGATTAAGGAGTTTGGCGTTCTGGACATTGTCCAAATCAGTTTGTATTCGGCCATTCCGAACGCAATCGGTGCCGTCGGTGTGATAGTCATTGCCCGCCATTCGGATAAGTACAACGAGCGTAAGTGGCATTTCATCGTCTGCGCGCTGGGGGCGGCTGTGGCGCTTGCGTTACTGACGGTGCACAACAATAGTTTCGTCCTGTCGATGGCACTGCTGACGGTCTGCGCAGTTTTCGTGTACGCAGCACATCCGATTTTCTGGTCGGTACCGTCATCATTTTTTCGCGGGTCAGGCGCTGCTGCCAGCATCGCGATGGTCAGCAGCGTGGGGGTGTCGAGCGGAATGATTACGCCATATCTCATCGGCCTCATCAAGACTTACACGGGCAGTATGAGTAACGCTTTTTACTTCATCGCGGTCCTGCTCGCCATTAGCTGTGGAGTAATGGCATACGCGCTCCGCTCACAAGGCGCGGTTCACCTGCAAAAAACGTAACCGAGGCGGCTCGTCTGCCGCAGGCGGGTCGCCGAAGGTCGGTGACCCGCCATAGCCTTTTTTCACCGTGACGAAGCCGGTGCGTCACGGAGCGGGAGCACGAGGCAACACATGTCTGGTGTTTGCGCGAGTCAGCGTTTCTTTTCGAACTGGCTGTTCGCGCGCTCAGACTGGACGTGGCGCTCTGCCGCCTGAATATTGTCGGGGTAGTGCACCCAATCTTGGGGCGAATAGCCAGCCCGGTGAAGCGCTTCCAGTTCAGAAACAACCTGTGCTCGGGTCAACTGGGACGAAGGTTCCGCAGCAAGGCACGAAACACTGACTAACATTGCGATGGCCGCAGCAAAAAGCTGAAACTTCATGAAGAACGGTCCTTTTAAGTTGCCGGGCGAGCGGGTCGCTTACCCGTTGCGCAACTATATGACCGTTTGGATTAGGTAAAAACCCTAGTGTGCCGAATTCACTGTTTGCCAGCCTTGAACAATTTGCGCGCGACGCAACGTCCGCTATTCACCAGATTGGAAAGGCCGGAAGGAGGTGATAGTGGTTCGAGCAGGCAAGCACGGAACGGACGGCTCGAGCCTGGCACATCGCGGCGAATGTGCGTCGCTATTGCGAGGGCATTCGCCGCTAAGGACCGAAGGGCCGCTTACTTCACAACCAGCGTATTGATGAGATATGCAGCGGCGCGGTCACTGACGGAAAGAAGTGCCCGCTCATAACGGCCGCCAGATTCGAAAGCCGCGTGAGCATCAGCAACGTTCTCGAACCAGAGCGAGACGAGGGCATCTGGGGGGCTTGGCTCTGACCAAAGCCGCTCCCTACTGGCTGTGCGGCTTGTCCAGTTGAAAGCGAGTCTCGCAGGTGACCTTTGAGCGTCGTTTGCATCCTTGACTGCCATTCTGAGGTCCGACTTTGATGCAGCGGTTTTCATGACCGCTAGAACGATAACTTTGACCCCCTTGGGCTCCGTCTGCTCCTCGTCGTTTTCCACGACACACAAGGACCATCCACGCAGGAAGTTTGGCTCATCCTCCGGGATGTACTTGCTGCCGACTGCCGATGATTGTGCTTCGTGCATGACGTTCTCATTTTCAAAGCATAGTTCGACTACACCATCAACCTGAAAGCAGCCGTCGTCATCGGACAGCTGCCAGAGAACCTTGTCTACCCGGTTCTGCGTGTAGCTGGAGATGCCGTTCATACAGAGAGCGAGTTCGGCATGGCAGCCGGCCCAGTACGCACGAAAGTCGCTGACTGACGTCCCGTCTTTGCGTGCAAGCAGCGTCATGCGTTTAATCATACTGTCTCCATCGTTGAGATTTGGTTCGAAATGGCGCCGCCATATGGTGCACCGGTTCATCGAACCAATTACTTCCCTTCCACGCTGCGCGCAGCAGACGCTAAATCCAGGTCGTAGCGCGCTTCGTAGAGGTCAGCATTAGGGACACTTTCGCGGTGCAGCCGCTCGGCCGCGGGACGTCAATGCGAGATTGCATACACGCATACAGATACTGCATATGTGAAAAATCGCCTGTTTTAATGTTATCTCAAAAGTCCAGTCTTCGAGTGCGTTGCGGGGGTGTGGAAACCGCTAGGGATTGTACTTATGCAAACAAAGTGGCACATATTTAATTGTGGCGTATCATGGTTGTATGCCAGTGGAAACTGGGAAAGACAGACTGAGGGCGCACTGGCTTGCCGCGTCTTCGCTTTTGGAGGTGCGCGATGAATCAGGACAGCGAATATTTTTGCGACGTACTTGTCGTCGGCTCGGGGTGTTCCGGAATGTCAGCCGCAATTACGGCCGCCTTGGAAGGACTGAAGGTTCTTGTTATTGAAAAGGAACCGAAGTTCGGAGGCTCGACGGCAAGGTCGGGCGGCTGGCTGTGGATTCCGAACACTGCGCTCGCCAAGGTGCAAGGCATCCACGAGCCGGAGGGTGCCGCTCGCACGTATCTGCAGCACGAGGCCGGCGAAAGTTTCGATGGCGCGCGCGTCGACGCTTTCATTAAGAATGGACCCGAAGCCGTTAGTTTTTTCACTTCGAAGACCGCGGTCCGTTTCGATATGCCACTCGTGTTTCCTGACTATCATGCCGAGGCGCCAGGCGGAACGCAGGGCGGGCGCTCAATGGTGACGCGGCCGTTCGATGGTAGAGAGCTCGGCGCCCTTATCAAGGACCTTGCTCCGGCTCTGCCCGAGCTGACCGTGTTTGGGATGATGCTTGGTTCGGGCAAGGAGATTGTCCACTTCATGCGGGTCACGAAGTCCGTCAAGTCCGCGTGGTACGTGACGAAGCGTCTTTCAAAGCATTTTGCCGACGTCATCAAGTATGGCCGTGGCATGACTCTGACCAACGGGAATGCGTTGGCCGGACGACTGACTAAATCATTGATGGACTTGAATGTGCCACTCTGGCTGAACACGAAGGCGATAAACCTCACGAAGGAAAATGGTCGCGTGACGGGAGCGCTTCTCCAGCGGGGCGGTTCCAAAGTGAGGGTCGTCGCCAGTCGTGGCGTCGTGCTGGCAAGCGGTGGCTTCCCGTACGACATCGAAAGACGTAAGCAGCTTTTTCCGCACGCACCGACTGGCAACGAGCATTATTCGCCATCGCCGAGTGGCAACACTGGCGACGGGCTTCGCATGGCTGAGGCGGTAGGCGGCCAGGTGTCAACGACGCTCCCGAACGCCGCCGCTTGGGTTCCCGTTTCGACGTTGACGCGAAAAGATGGCTCGACCGGCATCATGCCTCACTTCATTGACCGTGCAAAGCCAGGTGTCATCTCCGTGCTCCGGGATGGCCGTCGCTTTACGAATGAGGGCAACTCCTATCACGATTTTGTGCAGGCTTTGGTCAAGGCATCGACTCCAGGTGAAGAAATTTCGGCCCACCTCATCTGCGACCACAAAACGCTACGCACATATGGTCTGGGAAGTGTTGCACCATTCCCGATGCCGATTGGTCGATATCTGCGTGTTGGATACCTTACCCAGGCATCTTCGATTGAGGAACTGGCTAGCAAGATTGGTGTTGACGGTTTGAGCCTGAGAGAGACCGTGCGCGCGTTCAACACGGAGGCTGAACAAGGCCGCGACCCAGTCTTCGGAAAGGGCAGCAAAGCCTACAACCGCTACCAGGGTGATGCGCTCCGTTCGCCGAACCCGTGTGTTGCCCCTATCGAGAAGGGTCCGTTTTATGCAATCAAAATCCGCATTGGCGATATTGGGACATTCGCTGGGCTGAATGCAGACTCTTCGTGTCGCGTCCTGGACACCACGGGTAGCCCTATAGAGGGGCTGTTTGCGGTTGGCAACGATGCCTGCAGCATCATGGGAGGCAATTACCCGGGAGCTGGCATCACGCTGGGGCCTGCTCTGACCTTTGGCTACATCGCAGGGAAAACAATCGCAGCGACTGACGATTTGACACAAGAGCTTGTTGCTAACACGGCGATGACAAAGCTTGCCGTCGTAAATCATTGAGGTTCGTGTAACGGTGCTCCAAGGCGCGAGTGTTGCCGTGGTGGAGAAGGGTGTGCCAGGCGGCTTTTTTTTCTCGCGCCCTCGTCAGTCGGCATTTCTCTACAGTAGCAAAGCCGGCTCAACGGCTGCGCGGTAATCGTCGCACCAGAGGACGTACGGTCCGGAGGAGTTCGTCATGGGGGCGAACGAACGTTTAACGGGACAGGTTGCGGGCGCCGCCAAAGAGCAGCGGGGTATCCATGCGATGGAGGTCGGAGGGCGACTATTACGCCAACTTGCCGATGCTGGACAGCCAATGTCCATGGCCGCGCTAAGCGTCGCGACCGATATTCCAATGAATCAGGTTTTCACTTATCTAGTGAGCCTGACGCGCACGGGCCTCGTCAGACGCGACGCGTTGACCCATCGTTACGAGCCGGGCGCTCTGTCCTTGACCTTCGGGTTGCATGCGCTTGCTCAAACGTCGCCACTGCGCGAGACTTTCCAGCGCACACTGGATTTGGCGAAGGCAACGAAATATGGCGTGCTTGTTGCGGTGTGGGACGACCGCGGGCCAACCGTGGTTCAATACGTCAGCCCGGAGGTTCCTTTGCATACAGGCATGCATGTCGGGGCGGTTATGTCGATGGCGCATACAAGTACAGGTCGAACGTTCGCGGCTTTCATGCCGAAGGGGACAGTGGAACCGATGCTGATGTGCGACGTTCGAAAGCGCCATGGTGCTGGGAGCGGGCCGACGCCTGAAGAGCTTGAGCATTTATTGGCCGAAGTCCGAGAGAAGCGCCTGTCGCGGGCGGACGGATTGCCGATACCCGGAGTCAGTAGCCTAAGCGTTCCTGTGTTCAATCAGTCGGGTCGGATAGTTCTCGCTATTACCGCATTTGATAAGACGGGCATCCTTGATATTTCCGGCGACGGCGGGCCGGCTAGATTATTGACGACGCTCGCAGGCGAACTCTCGTCCTTATAGAGTTGAAGACCTCATGGCGCGGCTATCCGTCACCTTCGGCGCTCGCTCGCGGGCGTTGTAGTCGACAACCCCGTTGCTGTATAGCCTTGCCGGCGCGCCTGTCGAAGCCCCTTGTCGTCTCATGCCGTCGGGCGGAACGAGGCTCCTCGGGTGATGACGTGCTCTTGGCCGTTACAAACAATCAAAATTGGCGCGAGAGGTCCAGCAGAAAGTATTCTGCCGCCATACATTCTCTTTGCCGGCGAACAAAGCCCTAGATTGTGCCGTTCGCAGCGGCTCCGTTGCGCGGCTTCGAAACCCGTTAGTCGATGGGCTACAACTATTGGAGTTCGATGCAGTGAGGTCGAAGACCGTTGTCTCGGGTCGCTCTTTTGGGGCACATATCTGGACGCGATACAGTGGTCCATTGGTGCGAACCTGAGTCACGCAAAGCCTACAGCAAGGGCTTGTCCGCGGAAATTAAAAACATACGTTGGTTTGGAGGCATGGAGTGAAGACGACAGACACAATTTGCGTAGTCATTGGCGTGGCAATCGGTATCGCATCGGCCAACGTAAGTGCCCAGGGCGGGTCGGGCAGCGAGACGATGTCAACTGCTAAATCTGCAAGTCAGGTCCCAACGAGCAAGTCGGCAGACCGCGCGCTCCAGAAGCGGGTGCGTGCGGCCTTAACGAAGGCCAAGGATGTCACAGCGTCCAACATTACGGTCCGGGCACATGGTGGAGCAGTGATTCTGGAGGGCTCGGTGCCTGACCAGGATGACATCGATAAGGCAGCCGCGGTTGCGAAAGGGGTGTCGGGCGTTACGTCGGTGAAGAACGTTCTTACCGTACGGTCTCCGGGACAGTAGGGCGACAGGAGGTGCTGGAACGTTGTGAATGGGCGGTGGCCCCACCTCACATTGAAGGGTCCCCGCTTTCGGGACCCTTTTTCTTTGGACGACTTGTCAGATTGCGAGGAAACCGCCGTCTACAGGCAGCGTCACGCCTGTGATGTAGCGTGACATATCGGACGCGAGGAAGACGGTGGGACCGACGAGGTCCTCGGTTTGCCCAACGCGACCCATTGGTATGCGTGCCATGAACGCCTCCAGACGAGTGGGGTTATCACGAGTCGCCGCTGTCATGGGCGTTTCAATAACACCTGGCGCGAGGGCGTTCACTCGCACGCCGAACGGTGCCAACTCGGCGGCAAGTGACTGCGTGAACATCTTGATTGCGCCCTTCGAGGGCGAATAGCCAAGACTGCCACCCTGTCCTGCATAGGCCGCGATAGATGCAACGTTGATGACAACGCCCTTTGTAGCCTTGATAGCAGGCATGAAAGCGAGTGTCACGTTGAACGTGCCCTGCACATTGACGTCCATAACCTTCTTCCAGTTCTTCGCCGCGTTCGGGCTTGACGAGTTCTCCCGAATGATGATGCCTGCGTTGTTCACGAGCAGGTCAACCTCGCCAATCTCCTTGCTAACCTTCGCAGCAAGGGCGTAACACGTTTCGTCATTGGTCACGTCCAGTTCGAACGCCCATGCTTCGTGGCCTTCCGCGCGGATGAGCGACGCTGTCTCTTCGACCTGAACGAGATTGATATCGCTGACAACAACCTTTGCGCCGGCCTGTGCGAGTCCAAGCGCAAGTGCGCGTCCGTTGCCTTGGCCTGCTCCAGTGATAAGGGCGAGCCGGCCGTCGAGTAAAGACGGGGCGATTGAGCGATTGAACGACATACATTCTCCCTAGGGTGTTTTAGGGTGGCAACGAGGACGCCACGCTGAGTCAAATCTATATTACACATTAACATATAATGTAGTATAGGTGTAATTACCATAGCTGAGAAATCGCACCGACATCCGCGCTACTTCGCCTGCCGAAACCTTTTACGAACGCCGCAAGGGAAGAGGGCACAACCGCCTCTGCACGAGCTTGGCGGTTTGACCCCATAAGATTGCTCGCCCAAATTTTCCCTCGATAGGGATTTGCACCTATGCAAAACATATGGCGTATATATAATTTCGTGACGTAGTATTCGCTCATCGAAGGTCGCCCCGCAGATGCTGAACAGCACACTACTGGCCTTGGTTAGCACAAGACGCCAGTGGGGTATTCGAGCGGCTTCTTGCCTCCCTGAACCATATAGAGGCCCGATTCAGCGCATTCGCATTCTTGCGTGACATCCGGAGGAGAACCCTGCCGGCGGTCTGACATAGGGCGAGATGAATTTAGGTCAGACGCAACAGAGCGGGGCACTCAGCGATATCACAGGAGATTTGATGTTGACCAAATCGTTTCACATATGCGTACTAGGGGCCGTGGCAGGGCTCGCGGTAGCGCCTGTATTTGCACAGTCGTCCGTCACTCTGTACGGAATCGTCGACACGTCCATCACGTATCAAAACAGCCAGACGACTTTAGGCTCCACGACGCCGGGACACTCGAATGTCCGGATGCAGTCCGGCGTTTGGAATGGCAGTCGTTGGGGCATGCGCGGAACCGAAGATTTGGGTGGCGGGACACAGGCGCTCTTCGTTCTGGAGTCTGGCTTCAATTTGGCCACGGGTGGACAGCAATTTACTAACGCAATGTTCGGTCGTCAGTCGCGCATTGAATTGTCCAATAAGTCGTATGGTGCGGTCTCAGTCGGCCGGCAATACAGTGCCTATTACACGATGCTCGCACCGTGGGTCCCGGCTCTTTATCAGACCGGGTACGGTTCCCATCCGGGCGACCTCGACGGACTGGACACATACTATCGGGCCAACAGTGCGATTGTGTACACGACGCCGACACTCTATGGTTTTACGGCGAGCGGTGAATACGCGCCTGCAGGCGTCCCGGGGAGTTTGAATCAAGGGTCCACGTGGAGTGCTGGCCTTCAATACAAGGGCGGCTCCTTAGGTCTCGCAGCGGGGTTTTGGCGAATCAATAACTCCACACCTGGTGGCGGCCCCTACGGAGCTGAATCCGCCGTGAATTCCTCCGGACAGCAGGGAGTGTCGGCTATCACGAATGGCTACAACCAAGCTCAATCACAACAACGCTTCGCTGTCGACGGCGGGTACATCTTCAATGACGCTTGGGACATTTCGTTCGCGTACTCGAATGTCCAGTATATCCCCGGCATAAATTCGAAGTTCACGGACACGGCGGTTTGGAACACTGCGGGAAGCGTGCTCCATTGGAAGCCGTCTGCGCCGCTGGACCTTGCAATTGGCTATAGCTACACCTGGGCTTCGAAGGCGAACAACATCTCGGACGCGGCCAAATATCATCAAGTCGTCCTGTCTCAGTATTACGCTCTGTCCAAGCGGACGGGTCTTTACGCGCTCCAAGGGTATCAGCTTGCCTCCGGCAAGACGCTTGGTAACCCGGGAACGGGCGCCGTCATCAATGCAACACCTGCGATTGGCGACAGCTTCCAAGGTACGCCCGGGGCGAGCCCCTCCATGCTGGCGGTAAGTTTTGGCATTGTCAGCAAGTTCTAGTTAGCGAGCTCACAAGGGGACCAGTGTTCCGTTGTGATTCAGGGGTAATGGGCTGGAGACATCATGAGAGC
Source organism: Paraburkholderia sp. RL18-101-BIB-B (assembly GCF_046026985.1). Classification (NCBI taxonomy): domain Bacteria; kingdom Pseudomonadati; phylum Pseudomonadota; class Betaproteobacteria; order Burkholderiales; family Burkholderiaceae; genus Paraburkholderia; species Paraburkholderia sp. RL18-101-BIB-B. The sequence goes on along the minus strand of NZ_JARESV010000062.1, from coordinate 5,651 downwards.
AATTCGTATCATTGCTGTGGCACTCGCTATTCTGAGCCTCAGTGCGGCGGCTTCGTCTGTTTCAGCGCAAGACGTCAAGATTGGCTTCAACGGTGACCTGTCGGCATCGCCATCGGCGCAAAGTGGACAGGCTGCGGTCCTTGGCATGCAGGCAGCGATTGACGACATCAACGCGAGCGGAGGATTGCTTGGTCGCAAGCTGGCCTTAGTGGTGCGAGACGACATATCGCAACCACCGAAGTCCATTCAAAACATGTCCGACCTGATTGACAACGAGAACGTTGTAGCGGTTTTCGGACCAACAAACTCGGGCAATGCGATGGCATGGAAGCATATCGTCAATCAGAAGAAGATTCCGGTTCTCGATAACGTCTCCGCAGGCACCGACATCACGGCGCCCATGAGTGCTGGCGCAGAAAACTATATGTTTCGTGTTTCTATGGTCGACCGCGAGCAGATTGCTGCGCTGATGGCGTACGTCAGGAAGAGCGCAGGGGCGTCGCAAAAGGTTGGCTTCATGGCGGAGACCACAGGATATGGTCAAGGCGGCTTACGCGACATGAAAGCCATGGCCGAGTTACAGGGTGTCCGACCGGTCGGTACCGAGCAGTTCGGCGTCGGAGATACGGACATGACGTCGCAGCTCAATAAACTGAAGGCTGCTGGAGTTGACACAGTCATTATCTGGGCACAAGGCACTCCTATCGCTCAAGTCATGCGAAGCATGGAGAAAATCAACTACTACCCGCGAACCCTGACCTCCTGGGCTGCCGACAACATCACCTTTTACGACGCGGCAGGCAAGACGCTAGCCGAGAAACCCCTTTTCCTGCGCACGGTAAGCGAAAATCGTACGCCAGAGCAAGACAAGCTCTTCGCACGGGTCGGCTCTCAATTGAAGGCACCGAGCTCCTTTTCGTTCGCGCTTCATGGTTACGACTCGGTGTTGATTTTGGCGCAAGCCATCAAACAGGCCCACAGCACCGTCGGCTCTGACGTCCGAGTCGCCCTCGAGAATCTGAACACTCCGGTTCATGGTCTGCTTAAGACGTACAGCAAACCCTTTAGCAAGCTAAACCACGAGGCGCTGGTTGCGAAAGACCTGGTCTGGGTTCATTGGAAAGATGGCAAGTTGATTCCTTACGCCGATGCTGTCATTGCCTCTCTGACTGCCGTAGATTATAGGAGTCAAAAAGCGGTTGATAACGTCAGGGTTGCTCCGATTCTGACGCCTCAAAATGCGGATACTTCGAAAGCGCTTTTGCAAGCGCTCATTAGTGGCCTTGCTATCGGGGGCGCTTATGCGCTGGTGGCTCTAGGATTCAGCATCACCTTTACTACGACCAAGACGCTCAACTTCTCGCATGGAGAGTTTGTTTCGGCTGGCGCCTTTATCGGCATGAGCGCAATGCTCTTGCTTTTGGGGAAACCGGTAACGGCGACCACTTTCGGAGGTGCGGTTCCCAGCGTAACAGCACAGTTGCTGGCGCTGGTTGCGGCCCTCGTCGTAATGGGTGGCCTCGGATGGCTCCTCTATGTGCTCGGCGTTCGACCCTTCGCGAGGAAGCCGGGGATGGTGTGGGTCATGAGCACTCTGGGGTTTGGAGTAGTTCTCGAAAGTATCGGCCTTGCCATCTGGGGTCCGAAGCCCGTCGTCGTGCCATCCCCAGTGGGAGATTCGGTCGTCCAGTTCATGGGTGTGGGTGTGCGGCCTCAAGAATTGGTTCTGCTCGGAGTGGCTGTAGCCGTGATGATTGTGTTTGACCTGGTAATGAGAAAGACCATGGTCGGAAAGATGATGCGTGCGGTCGCAGCAAACGGCAGCGTGGCCAGTCTGATGGGCATCAACACAAACGCCGTCATGATTGGTGCCTTCGTGGTCAGCTCTGCGTTGGCGGGTCTTTCTGGTTTCCTCATAGCTCCCATCACGCAGGCGTCGCTGTTTATGGGGTTGACTATTGGCCTCAAGGGATTTTCAGGCGCCATGATTGGCGGTCTCAACAACCCTCGGGGCTGCGTCATTGGCGGCTTTGCTTTAGGGGTGTTTGAGTCCACCGTCAATCTGTGGCAGGCGCAATGGCGTGAGATTGCGGTGTTCGCGGTAGTCATTCTCGTCCTTGCTTTTAAGCCCACGGGCCTCTTCGGAAGCAGACTGGTGGAGAAGGTATGAAACGCTACTCACACATCCTTTCGGTTTGCGCTATCGCAATCGTCTTGATTGCCGGTGCGCTGGCGGTAGGGAACGATTACTACCTGCACATTGCATTCATGATGTGCGTCTATTACCTGTGCGCAGCTGGTATGAACGTCTTGGTTGGCTTTGCCGGCCAGAAGTCGCTAGGGCAAGCAGGGTTATTTGGTGCCGGCGCCTACGCGGCGGCGCTCCTGACATCACAGACCGGACTCAATCCCTGGATTGCGATGGCACTCGCTACGGCGGTCGCCGGAGCCTGCGGCGTGCTCATTGCATTGCCCTCACTTCGAGTTAAAGGACCTTACCTCGCAATGGTCACTCTCGCGTTCGGGATTGTTATCGAGCGGTTGGTGAGCGACTGGACCGATGTTTTTGGAGGCGCTCAAGGCATTTACGGAGTACGCGGTCCTCAGTGGAACGGTCAGCCAATGACGTCGGCACAATGGGTCTGTGTAGCGGTCGCTTTTTGTGCGATTACGCATTTGCTGCTACGCAATTTCTTGCGTGGACGATTCGGTCGGGCATTCCTGTCACTTCAGGCAGACGAGATTGCATCGTCGGCGGTGGGCGTCCGAGTGTATCGCGCTAAGGTCATCGCGTTTGTCATCGCGGCAATCACGTGCGGTCTTGCCGGTGCCATGGTTGCCCAGCAAAACCAATACATCAACTCGGACTTCGTGTCGTTTCAACTTTCTATCTTCATTCTTCTCTTAGTCCTTTTCGGTGGAGCAGGAACGAGGCTTGGCCCGGTCGTTGGCGCAGTGATGCTGACTTTGTTGGACGCGCTGCTTGCACGCTGGCCGTCGGTTCAGCATGTGCTGTATGGCTTGCTATTACTTTTCGCGCTCTATGCAATGCCTCATGGCGTGGTCGGTACGGTGTCGAGTTTGTTCGCTCGCAAAGCGTCGGCAGACAATTCCTCGCTGCATTCTCGTCCTTCTAGTCAGGTGACCACACTTCTGAGGAACGCTCGGTCGAGCGGCGAGGAGTTGCTATCGGTTGGGAACGTCTCGAAATCCTACGGAGGCGTGAAACCGGCGCAGGAAATCTCGTTCTCTCTCAAGCGCGGTCACATTCACGCGCTCATCGGTCCAAATGGGGCGGGTAAGAGCACGATGATAAACATGGTGACAGGAATCGTTAGACCCGATTCTGGCTCCATTAAATTCAATGGGGTGGAAATTTCCGGTAGGCCGGTCCACGCCATTTGCTGGTTGGGGATGGGACGTACGTTCCAAAATTTGCGGCTCTTCGCCGACTTGTCGGTGCTCGACAACGTGATGCTGGGGCGTCATAGCCGCATGAAAAACGGTATCTTCGCTTCAATCGTCGCGTCGCCCCATGCTCGCCGAGAGGAAGAGATAACGAGGCAGCGTGCGCTCGAATTGCTTGAGCTAGTCGAACTTGGTCATCTGGCGGGCCGACCGGCCGGCAGCTTGTCTTATGGACTTCAACGGAGGGTCGAACTGGCGCGCGCGCTCGCCACTGAGCCTCAACTGTTGCTTCTTGACGAGCCAGCAGCGGGCCTGAATCCGCAGGAGACCGCCGAACTTGGCCAGCTCTTGCTTCGCATAGGCAAGCAAGGGGTAAGCATTCTTATGGTGGAACATCACATGGACCTCGTCATGTCCATATCTGACCACGTCATAGTGCTTGATTACGGGGTCAAGATTGCCGAAGGCAAGCCGTCCGATGTGCAGACCAACCCGCGAGTCGTTGAAGCCTACCTGGGCGTCGACGAAGCTGAAGCAGCGTAAAAGGAGGGCCTATGCTCAGAATCGACTCGGTCAAAGTGTCATATGGCGCCATCCATGCTGTTAAAGGAGTGAGCCTGGAGGTTCGCGAAGGGGAGGTGGTGACAATCATCGGCGCGAACGGCGCCGGAAAGAGCAGCCTTCTCAAGAGCATCGCGGGGTTGCAGGCGGTATCGTCCGGCCGTATTTCGGTGGGTGGTCGCGATTGCACTCAATTGCCGCCGCACTTGAGGCTGGGCTTGGGTATCGCACTTTCGCCGGAGGGGCGCGGAGTTTTCCCTGACCAGACGGTGCGCGAGAACCTCTTACTTGGTGCGTATTCTCGGAAGCAGTCTGCCGCGACAACGGGGGAGGCTATTGAGCGAGAGTTTGACCGCTTTCCTCGGCTGCGCGAGCGTCAGAACCAGCTGTCTGGAACTCTCTCAGGCGGCGAGCAGCAAATGCTCGCCATTTCTCGGGCGCTGATGAGTCAACCGCGCTTGCTCCTCCTCGATGAGCCTTCGCTGGGACTGGCGCCGCTTGTCATCCGGGACATCTTCATTGCGATTCGAAAGTTGCGCGACGAGGGACTCACAATTCTCCTCGTTGAGCAGATGGCCAAGCAGGCTCTTGCCGTAGCTGACAGAGCATATGTGCTCGAGGTCGGAACCATCACCTTGGAAGGGTCCGGCCGCGAGCTGCTGAATGACCCCAAGGTCAAGGCCGCCTACCTCGGCTCACATTGAGAGCGGCCACATCAGTCGGCTTCGTACCTTTACACATCTGGGAGATTTAATGAGTACGGTCAGAATGGGCTTGATTTCAAGGAAGCCTGATTGGTCCATCGAGCATTTCCAGCAGCATTGGCTCAACCACCATGGTCCGCTTGTGAAGAATGCACCCGGCCTCAGTCAGTACCGACAAAACCACGTTGTAGACAGGGTGCAAAGAGGTATCGATTTCGCGCGGGAGCCCTGGGAGTTCGACGGTTTCTCCCAACTTTGGCTTTCTGACCCCGGTAAGCCGTTTGGCGATGGCGAACTTCCCAAGCAGATTCGCGCTGATGAAAAGCATTTCCTCGGAACGCTCAACATCGTGACCGTTGAACAGACGACGGTCGTCGACGTCCCGAGCGATGAGGTCCGGTGCCGCGTGAAGAAGAGAATGTCTCTGATTCGACGTCGTCCCGAACTTTCCGAGCAGGACTTCCTGAATGAATGGAAAGTGCACGCGGACTGGGTTTGCACGATGCCAGGGGTGCTTGGGTATCGTCAGAATGCAGTGGTGCAGCGCGAGGTACACAAAGGAGTACCAGCCAGTTACGATGACATGCCTATCGATGGAATCGTCGAGTTCTGGTTTGAAGACGCAGACTCATTGCAGGAGGCTTTCACCTCGGAGGCTGGTCTCAAAACAATGGCGCACGCGAAGACATTTTTATCCGGAATCACAGCCTTTCTCGTGAAGGAGCACCGAATCATTTGAAGGGCCAACGAGGGTCGGCCAGCGATACGCGGCGACGCTGGCCACCCACGTTGTCAACGTTTGTGCTCAGACAGGAATCGAAAATGCCTAGACACTTTTCCCTTCGGTCGGGGGAGAGTGACCGTTTTGAGATTAGGAACCTGCGTACGGTGCATAATCGATGTAGCCCTCTGCGCCGCCACCGTAGAAGGAGTTCGGGTCCGCTGGAGTCAACGGCCAATTGTTTTGTAGCCGGGCAA
>NZ_JARESV010000061.1:0-47257 GCF_046026985.1 Paraburkholderia sp. RL18-101-BIB-B | reverse complement strand
CACGTGTCCGCTGTGCGCGCCACATCTGTTTGAAATCGCCGAAGGTCTGGACGGCTGCGGTGATTTCGGTCAGCCCATGGCGGTAGAAAGTCACAAAACGACCTGCAACGCGATCCTCATTGCGCAACCTGCGCCGCGCGGCAATTGACTTCACGGTAACAAGAAACGAGTAGTGGCAGCAGCTTCAGGCAACCGGACAAACGAACACGTGCGAGGATGCGCAGTATGACTGCAACATCATCCGGTCGCTCGTTCGACTCGCCCGCCCCGCATCACCCCGGCAAAGGCACATCCTCAATCAACTCCGCCTTCACCGCACGAATCCTGCGGTCGACGAAATACCCACCACCTTCCACATACCGCAGATAAAGCCGCCCGCACAACGAGCATTGCCACACGGCGCAGCGGTTATACGGAAAGTACCGCGGCGCGATAGGCGCATCCGCTGCCCAGTAACTGGTCTTTCCCGGCAGATACTCGCTGAACGTCGGCTCCGGATCGTCCTCCGGCAACAGCGTGCCGATTTCCTCGAACTGCGTTTCATCGAGCGACAAAGGCTGCGATTGCCAGCCGTCCAGCGGTGTCTTCGTGCACGAGCAGGGCGCAGTGGCGCGCGTCTGCGCATCGCGCGCGAGTTCGAGGAGTGTTGCAGCGTTCAGATATCGCGCCATGAAGTCCACTATCAGTTGTTCATCATCCGTTCCCGGTGCGGAACGACCCACGAGCGGTCGAACTTGCCGTCGGCAATCGACTTCAGCGCCGCCGCTTCCTTCGCGTGCTGACGGCGCGCGCCTTCGATCACCGCCTCCACGTCGGCGGGGGCGATTGCGAGCAAGCCGTCTTCATCGCCGACAATGATATCCCCTGGATGCACTACCATGCCGCCGACCGTGACCGGCACGTTGATTTCCCCCGGTCCGTTCTTGTACGGCCCGCGATGCGTCACGCCGCGCGCATACACCGGAAACACCCGCTGACGCAACGCACCGACGTCGCGGATCGCGCCGTCGATCACGAGGCCCTGCACGCCGAGACTTTCCGCGTAGCTCGCCATGATCTCGCCCATTAGCGCCTGCGTGAGGTCGCCCGCGCCGTCGATCACCAGCACGTCGCCGGGCCGGCAAAAGTCGAACGCGCGATGAATCGCGAGGTTGTCGCCCGGCCGCGTGTGGACCGTGACGGCGGTGCCGGCCATCGGACGCGGCTGATGATAAGGCCGCAAGCCCACCATGCCGCTCGCGCGCGCCATGTTGTCGCTCAGCAGCGAGACGGCCAGTTCACGGAGTGCTTCGAGTGTGGCCGGGTTGGCCTGCGCTGCGGAGTCGTATTCGCGCCATCCGATTGGATTCATACCGTTGCCCCTTGAGTTCCTTGTGCTGCGAGTTGTCGATCGAGTTGACGCGAGAGCCGCGGATACACGGCGCGCGCGTTGTCTTCGTAAATACGCTGGCGGTCCGCGTCGCTGAGCCATTCGATGGCGTCGATATAACGGCGCGTGTCGTCGTAATAGTGGCCGGTCTCCGGATCGATGCCCTGTACCGCGCCGATCGTTTCCGACGCGAACAGGATGTTGTCAACCGGAATGACCTTGGCGAGCAGTTCGGCGCCGGGCTGGTGATACACACAGGTGTCGAAGAACACGTTCTTCAGCAGGTATTCACTCAGCAGCGGACGCTTCATGTCCTGCGCGAGTCCGCGATACCGCCCCCAGTGATACGGCACCGCGCCGCCGCCATGAGGGATGATGAAGCGCAGCGTCGGAAAGTCGGCGAACAGATCGCCCTGCAGCAACTGCATGAACGCCGACGTGTCGCCGTTGATGTAATGCGCGCCCGTCGCGTGAAAATTCGGATTGCACGACGACGAGACGTGGATCATCGCCGGCACGTCGAGCTCCACCATCGCTTCATAGAGCGGATACCAGGAGCGGTCCGTAAGCGGCAAGCCGGACCAGTGGCCACCGGACGGATCCGGATTCAGATTGCAGCCGATAAAGCCAAGCTCTTCGACACAGCGCCGCAATTCCGCGATGCAGTTTGCGGGCGGCACGCCGGGCGCCTGCGGCAACTGACACACACCAACGAAGTTGCGCGGGAACAGTTCGCATACGCGATGCACGAGGTCGTTGCATTCGCTTGACCAGAGCGCGTTGGCTTCGGCGGTGGCGAGGTGATGGCCCATGCCGGCCGCGCGCGGCGAGAAGATCGTGAGGTCGGTCCCACGTTCGCGCTGAATCCGCAACTGGCCGCCCTCGATGCTCTCGCGAATCTCGTCGTCGGTAATGACAGGGCGCGGTGGCGGCGTGCCGCCGTCCTTCAGCGCGGCGATCTGCTGCGTGCGCCAGGCTTCGTGCTGACGCGGCGAGGTCGTGTAGTGACCGTGGCAATCAATGATCATGGTGTTCAAATCCTGTGAGTTGTCCTTGCGCGCGCACATGGCGCGCGCAGATTCAGTCGGCTGTTTTTCCAAACTGTGTGTGCGGCCGCTTCGCTTCTCAGGCGCGCGGGGCGGCGTCGCCGGCGGCGAGCGAATTCGCTTCGTCCTCAGCCGGTGTGACTCGCATGACCAGCGCGATGATCGTCGCGACAATCAGAAAGGCGGCGATCGTCAGCAAAGCCAGCTTGAAGTTGCCGGTGGCGTTGCGCACGAGGCCGATGCTCCACGGACCGACCAGCCCGCCGAACTGCGCGATGGTGTTGATCAGCGCGATCGTCGCGGCGCCCGCCGCGCCGGTTCTGAACGACGACGCGAGGCTCCAGAACAGCGGGTTGCCCGCATAGATGAACAAACCGGTCACGCACAGCAGCGCATAAGCGATCACCGGGTTCGGCGCATACGCGCTGCCGGCGATGGCTAGCGCGCTCATGCCGTACACGAATGCGAGGTGCTTCTTGCGATCGCCGGTGCGGTCGGAACTGCGGCTGATGAGGAAGGTGCCCAATACGCCGAGCAAGGGCGGCGCGGCCGACAGAAAGCCGACTTCGAGATTGCTCAGATGGCCGAGACTCTTGACGATCTGCGGCAGCCAGAGGAAGAGGCCGTAAATACCGACCAGCGCGCAACCGAACAGACACGCTAGGCTCCATACGCGGATGTCGCCCGCCACGCGCAGCAGCGGAAAATGCGTGTTGCCGCCCACGGCCTCGCGCTCGGCGGCGAGCGTCGATTCGAGCCAGCGCTTTTCGTCGTCGGAGAGCCAGTCGGCGTCGGCGGGGCGTTCGGTCATGATGCGCAGCGTCAACAGGCCGAGCAGCATGGCCGGCACGCCTTCGAGGATGAACATCCACTGCCAGCCCTGCAAACCGAGAATGCCGTTCGCGTAGGTCATCAAAGCGGTCGAGATCGGACCGCCCAGCACCGCCGAAAACGAACCGGCGATGATGTATCCCCCGACCGCGCGCGCACGGTAACGCACCGGAAACCATTTCGTCAGATAGACCGCGACGCCCGGCAGAAAACCCGCTTCCATCACGCCGAGCAGAAAGCGCAGCACGTAGAAGCTCGAATCGTTGAACACGAAGGCTGTGGCCGCCGCGACCGCGCCCCACGTCAGAAGAATGCGCGCGATCCAGCGGCGTGCGCCGACGCGATGCAGCAACAGGTTGCTCGGCACCTCCAGCACCATGTAGCCGACGAAGAAGATGCTGCCTGCGAAGCCGAACACGGCCGGGCTGAAACCGAGCTGCTTGTTCATGTCCAGCGCGGCGAAACCGATATTGATCCGGTCGAGATAGTTGAAGAACATCATCGCGAAGAGCAAGGGCATGAGGCGCCCGTAAACTTTTCGCATGGTTACGGCTTCGTTGATCGCGGTCATCTTGTCTCCTACCTTGCGGCGACGGCCGTAGCCGTGGCTGCGTTCTAATCATGTGTGAGGTCAATGATACGAACGCGCGGACAGGGAGTCCAAGACCGGTTGCTTATGCTTCTATAATTTTTTGCTTATAGTGTGCCTCGGTGAGCGGGGCGGGAAGGCAAGCCAGAAATGCCCGCAGGTGAGGCGAAGCATCGTCGGTGCGAAAGGTGGCCGCGAGCGTGGAGCGGTACGACGAGCCCGGTCCCGTAAGGTGACGGTAAACCACGTCGGTGCGTCCGTGCCGCGCCACCGATTCGCCGATAAACGTCACGCCGAGACCCGCCGCAACCAGGGCAATCGCGGTCTGGATTTCATAAGCCTCATGCGCGACGAGCGGTGTGATTCCCGCATCGCGATAGAGCGACTGCACCGAGCGTTTGAACTGGGCGTTCTGATGCTTTGGATAGAGAATCAGCGGCGTATCGGCGAGATCGGCAATGCTCACCTTCTTGTGCGCGGCAAGCGGATGGCTGGGTTCGAGCGCGGCCACGACGCGCTCGCGCAGCAGCGGATACGACGTGCAACCTTCAACCGTCAGCGGCTGCCGGCCGATGCCGATGTGAATGCGCATGTCGCGCAGCGCATCGGTCTGTTCCTCGGTGAGCATCTCGAAGAGTTTGAGTTCGACTTGCGGATACGCCTTGTGAAATGCCTTGAGCGCGGGCGGCAAAACGCTGTACATCGACGAACGGGTGAATCCGACGCTCAGCCAGCCGCGCCGGCCGACGCCGATTTCCTGCGCGACGAGCGTCACCTGTTCCAGAGAGCCGAGTATCTGACGCGCCTCGCTGCACAGATAATGGCCCGCCTCGGTCAGACTCAGCGGACGTCTTGCCCGATCGACCAGTTGCGTGCCGAGCCGTTCTTCGAGTGAACGGATCTGCTGGCTCAGCGCGGGCTGCGCGATATGCAGACGCTCGGCGGCACGGCTGAAATTGAGCTCCTCCGCGAGAATCACGAAGCACTGCAGGGCTCTGATGTTCATATCGGTTTTCCTGGTCTCCTGTTCAGGTGGCGGGGCAATCCTTGCGCCTGAAATAAGCCACTAGCCGCGAATCGGCCTGACGCCCTCACGATTCAGCCGGCGCTCGCGTCGTTGCGCTAATCGACGGTTGATGGAACATGCCGTAAATCTCATCGAGCAGCCAGGCAATGCCCGGATCCGCTGAAAATTGCGAGTGCGAGTGGACCTGAATTTCGATGGGTGGCAGCGCGAACGGCAAGGGCAGGATGCGAAATGCCTTGTTGCGGTTGAAGCGCTGCGCAATACTCCGCGGAAAAATCACGGCAAGGTCGGTATGCTGAACGATCTCCGGCGCCACCACGAAATGAGGCAGGCGCAGCACGATATCCCGGCGCAGATTCAATTCTTCCAGCCACTGTTCCACCATCCGGTGACCGGTCGCGTTGGTGCTGGCATACACGTATCGCAAGCTGGCGAGGTCCTCCTTGGTCGGCTTCTGTTTGCGCAGCGGATGACCGGCGCGCACCACGCAAACATGTTCGTCGACGAAGAGCGTCTTGCTCACGCAACCTGGATCGAGACCGGGCACATAGCCGAGCGCCAGATCGATCTTGCCGCTGCGCATGGCCGAACTCACCGAATCGACGGAAACATTCGCAATCTCCAGGCGAATGCCGCGCGCGCTGCGGTCGAGCATCGAAAGAAGCGGCGGCAGGAAATAGAACTCCGACATATCCGACATGGACACACGAAACACGCGCTGCGCCGTGGCGGGATCGAACTTGGCGATTTGTTGGACCGCGTCGTTGATGATGCCGAACGCCTGCGTGAGCGGCGCGTGCAAGCGCAGGGCGGCGTCGGTGGGGACCATGCCGGTGGGCGTGCGAACGAACAGCGGATCGTCGAATAAAACGCGCAACCGGCGCAAGGCGTGGCTGACCGCCGGTTGCGTGAGTCCGAGACGCTCCCCTGCGGCGGTCAGGCTGCGCAGATCGGAGATGGCCAGAAATACGCGCAGGAGGTTCAAATCCGTAATGCCGGGGTGCGACTTGGTCATGACGTTCGGATCGCGGCGAGAGAGGGCATTTATTTGGGTTTCAGATTACCGTAAATGCTGCGCATAGGGAAATGCAGCGTCGCGCCGCTGTAGGGCGGAAAGGTGTTGAAGTCCTGCTTCATGCTGGCGCGAATCGGCGACGCCAGGGCAGCCGCTAGCGACGCGGGATCGTCGAAGACGACTTTGTTGCGTTGCATGGCCGTGGCGCGTTCGATGCCGAGACCCGAGCGGTAATCGAGCCGCGTGTAGATTTCGAGTTCGCGAATGCCGGGCAATTGCGCCATTAGCGGTGGATGATGCGCCAGGTAATGCGAGAGCCATGCGTTGAAGTCCTGCGCTTCGCCTTCGTAGCTGACGAGGTAGGTGCAGCGTTCGGCGCGAGTGCCGAAGTCGCTTGGATCGGGGGTGGCGAATCGCCTGACCGCCATCGCTTGCTGGGTGAAGGTGAGACCCGTGCTCGAAGATTCGTTTACGACGTCGTGTATTGCGCCCTCAGGTTGCAGCGCTTGTTCAAGCAGGTCGAGGTCGTCGAAGTACCCTTGCAGCACGCAACGAGGTCGCGCGGAAGCGTCGGACTTCGACAAAGGATCGCAGTCGTCCGATTCCGCGGGCAGGTGGATCACGAAACGGCGTAGTCCCTCTACGTCTCGCTGTGTAAGTTCGAACCGCGACAGATCGAGAGACCGCGCTTCACGCGCAGGCTTACCGTGGCAGACGAGAAAGAAGCAGACTTCCACGTTCACCTCGCGCCTTGCGCGGCAACTGATGGCGCCGTCGTCGCTAGCGGCCGCGTCAGCCGATGAAACTGGCGGCCGAAATAGATGAGCCCGTCGCCATCCGAGCGCAGCGCAATGTGGCGAATCTGCGCGAACATGACCGAGTGCGAGCCGACCGTCTTGATGTCGACGATCTCGCCTTCGAGACTGGCGATCGCATCCGCGAGCACCGGCGCCGACGACGCGCCGCTCGTCCAGGCATGGCGCCCGAAGCGCGCGTCCATCGAGCATGCTGTCATGCCGGCGAAATCACGCGCGAGTTCCTGGCACTCGGCGGCAAGCACGTTGATGCACACGCTGCGGTTGCGATGCAGTACGTCATGCACATAGCTTGCCTGATTGATACAGACGAGCATGGTCGGCGGCGCGTCCGTCACCGAGCACACCGCGCTCGCGGTGATGCCGCAGCGGCCGCCGGGTCCGTCCGTGGTGATGATGTTGACGGCGGCGGGCAGGCACGCCATCGCATCGCGGAAACGCTTTCTGGTGTCTTCGATCGTCACGTTCTTTTCCTGTTGCATGGCTTGAGGCAGGGCGTGCCGAGTCACGGAAAAGGCGTGACGGGCGGCACACCGGCGAACAATGCGCCCGACGCGTCGTACGTGCCTTCGCCCAGAAACGCATGCTGCGTCACCACGATCGAATCCCGCACGAGACGCTGCAACCGGTTCTCGCGATAGATCGCGGCGATGCCGGCCATCTGATAAGCCTGCATCACCACTTCCGCGCCGATCTGCGCGGCGTGCGTCGCGCTGAGGCGCAACAGATTGGCTTGTTCCTGCGACACGGGATCGCCGTCGATAATCGTCCGCCACGCGGCTTCGGCGGATTCGTAGAAGAATGCACGGGCACTGCGCCAGTTGGCCTCCGCTTTCGCGAGGCCCGAGCGGTAATAGCCGCGATCGGCGAGGCGCGGCGCGCCGGTGGTGGTTTTCGTCGAGCCGGACAGGCCCGTCAGCAGATCGAGCGCCGCGCGTGCGAGGCCGATGTTGACGGCCGCGTGCACCTGCGCCTGGTAGGCGACGGCGGGGTAGCGGTAGAGTGGTTCGTCGATCAGCGCCGCGCCGCCGCGCACGAAGGTCCATTGCGCATCGACGAATTTATCGCGCAGCCGCAAATCGTGGCTGCCGGTTCCCTGCATGCCGACCACGTTCCAGTTCTCGACGATCTCGACTTCATGCGCGGGGAACACGGCGGTGAACGGTTTGCCCGCGCCCGCATCGCCGGAATTGGCGGGCGTGCCGCCGATGCCGACGCCGATCCAGTCGGCGCCCTTGCAGCCGCTCGCGAAGCGCCACTGCCCGCTGACCACGAAGCCGCCGGGCGCTTTGGTGGCGGGTTGCAGCGGATAGAGGCCGCCCGAGAAAACCTGGTCGGGGCCGGTGGCGTAAATCTGCTGCTGCGTCTCGATGGGCAATGCGGCCAGATAGGTATTCGCCGAGCCGAATGCGGCGACCCAGGCGGCCGAGCCGTCGGCGATCGCGATGCGTTCGAGCATTCGCAGGAATTGCGCCGGCGGCAGCGCGTCGCCGCCGAAACGTTGCGGCGTGCTCGCGCGAAAGATGCCGGCGCGCTTCATCTTCGCGATCATGTCGCGCGGAACGTGGGAGAGTTGATCGAACTCGTCGCGGCGGCGCTCGATCTCGCCGATCAGCGCGTCGATTGTGATCGGGCCGGCGTAGTCGGGATACGGATCGGCGTGATCGATTGCGCGAGGTTCGTAGGCGTAGGTCGAAAGACTGCTCATCTGAAGGCTTTGCATGATGACGGCTTGGGAGTGAGAGTGAATGAGTGCGGACGAAGTGGCGTCGATAAAGCGTTAAGCACTTTCGTGCTCGACGCGCTCTCTGGCTTTCGCCTGAAGCCGCAGCGCCTTTGGAAAGGTCTCCGGTGCGAAGCAGGTGGCGAGCACTGTGATCAAACCGAGCACGACGAGATAAATCGCCACCGGCGCAGCGCTGCGGTAGTGCGCGAGCAGCGCGGTCGCCACCATCGGCGAAAGTCCGCCGCCGAGTACCGATGAAATCTCGCGGCCGATACCGAGCCCCGAGAAGCGCAGATGAACGGGCAGCAACTCGCTGATGAAAGCGGGCTGTGCGCCCTCCAGAATGCCGAGCGTGATGCTGTTGGCGAGTACGAGCGCGGTGATGACTTTCCACAGCACGCCCGAGCCGAGCAACGTGAAATACGGATAGGCGACCAGCACCATCGCCACGGCGCCGGCGAGGTAGACCGGCTTGCGGCCGACACGGTCCGTGAGACGGCCCATGAACAAGGACACGGGAATCATCAGCAGCATCGACACAGTCAGGCCGCCCAACACCCAGCTCGATTTGAGGCCGATGAACTGACCATACGCGATCGAGAACGCGAAGAAGATGTACGACGCCGCGCCTTCACCGAAACGCAGGCCGAACACCGTCAGTACCTGGCGCGGACATTGGCGCAGCACCTCGACGATCGGCATACGGGCATCGCGGCGAGTCGCCTTGACCTCGGCAAACTCCGCGCTTTCGTCGACGGAGCGGCGCATCCACAGACCGAGCGCGACCAGCACGGCGCTGCAGAGGAACGGCACGCGCCAGCCCCAACTGTGGAAGTCGGCGGGCGAGAGCGTTTGCACGAGCAGAAACGCGGCGGTGGACAGCACGAAGCCGAATGCAGCGCCGCACGGACTCCAGGCTGCCAGCCCACCGCGCCGGGAGGCGGGCGCGCTTTCGTGAATCAGCAGGATGCTGCCGCTCCATTCGCCGCCGGCGGCGAGACCTTGCAGAATGCGCAGCAGCACCAGCATGACGGGCGCGGCGAGGCCGATCTGCTGATACGTCGGCAGAAGACCCATGCAGACGGTGGCCGTGCCCATGACGAGCAGCGTCAGCATCATGACCGTTTTGCGGCCGTAGCGGTCGCCGATGTGGCCGCACAACACGCCGCCGATGGGCCGCGCGATGAAGCCCACCGTAAAGCCGCCAAATGCCGCGATCGTACCCGTCAGCGGATCGCTGCCGACCGGAAAGAACAGCTTGCCGAATACAAGCGCCGCGGCGGTGCCGTAGAGAAAAAAGTCATACCATTCGAGAACCTGCCCGAGCACGGCGGTCGTCACTGCGCGACGAACCTTGCTGGTGGGCCGGGTTGAGGTTAGGGATGTCAGAGCGGCTGTCGCGTCAGAATTCATGGCGGGTCATGGCAGGTGGAAGGTCACGATGTGGAGGGTCGCGCGTTCTCGCCATGTTGTTCGGCAGGAGCGGCGAGACGAGCCCGGCAGGCATGATCGAACGATAGGACCGGGAAATAACGCGGTCAAATTCGGGCCAAAAATGGCCGTCATGAATCGTGTGCATGACGGTGACGGTACTTCGCGCGAGGCCGTTGCGGCGACGGGCGTGTTGGCGTTCTCTGGAGAGGGGAACGGGCTTTGATTCGGGGAGCTGAGATTTGGCGGAGTGCAGAGCGAGCCGCTGAACGGCGGTCTTATCCTGCGAACAACGGAGGGGATCTGCAATGCAACTGACCGACTTCGATACGCTGAGCTTCGACTACTTGCTTCTTTCACGACCGTGAACCGGCGAAAGCGGCCGTGCCGGCGTCGTGCTGGATTTATCGCAGGCAAATGAGAACTGCCGCCTCGGCGCAGCGCTTCTTACAAGTGAGAAGCGATGGCGTTCGGCGGCAGAGCGTTCTGGCATCAAGGCATCAAAGCACGGGCAGCGAGAGGCTCGTCAATCAAGCCCGCCCTGGCACATGTACTTGATCGACATGTAATCGTCGAGTCCATATTTCGACCCTTCGCGGCCATAGCCCGATTCCTTCACGCCGCCGAACGGCGCTGCTTCGCTCGACACAGCGCCTTCATTGATGCCGATCACCCCCGCTTCGAGCTGCGCGGCCACGCGATTGATGCGCCGCACGTCCTGCGTGTAGAAGTAGGCGGCGAGACCGAACGGCGTGTCGTTGGAGAGGCGGATCGCGTCGGCTTCGTCGTCGAAACGGAATAGCGGCGCGACCGGGCCGAAGGTTTCTTCGCAGCAGACGAGCATGTCGTCGCGCGCGTCCGTCAGCACGGTCGGCGCGTAGTAGTTCGGGCCGAGTTCCGTCAAACGCTTGCCGCCGACCAGGATTTTCGCGCCGTGTTTGACGGCATCTTCCACGTGACGGGCAATCTTGTCGATCGCGCGTTCGTTGATCATCGGGCCGATCTGCGCGTCCGGGTCCGTTGCGGGCGCAACCTTCAAAGCAGCGACGCGTCGCGCGAGCAGTTCGGCGAAGCGTTCATAGACGCCGGCTTGCACATAGACGCGGTTCGGACACACGCAGGTCTGGCCGCCATTGCGGAACTTCGCCGCCATCAGGCCGACAACGGCCGCGTCGAGATCGGCGTCGTCGAACACGATGAAGGGCGCGTTGCCGCCCAATTCCAATGACAGCTTCTTCAACGTGCCCGCGGATTCGCGCGCGAGATGCTTGCCGACCGGCGTCGAACCGGTGAACGTGATCTTGCGCACGCGCGCGTCGGCGAGCCAATCGGCCACGGCGGCAATGCCCTGTTCACGCGACGCCGACAGCATGTTCAGCACGCCATCCGGTAAACCGGCTTCCTGCGCGAGCGCGGCGAGGGCGAGCGCGGTGAGCGGCGTGTCTTCGGCCGGCTTGGCGACCACGGTGCAACCGGCCGCGAGCGCGGGCGCGATCTTGCGGGCGATCATGGCCAGCGGGAAATTCCACGGCGTAATCGCGGCGACTACGCCGACCGGTTCCTTCACCGCGCTCATGCGCTTGCCGCGCTGCTGCTGCGGAATCAGATCGCCGTAGATGCGGGTCGCTTCGTCGGCGAACCACGCCACATACGACGCGCCGTAAGCGACTTCGCCGCGGCTTTCCGCGAGCGGCTTGCCCTGTTCCATCGACATCAGCTTCGCGAGGTCGTCGGTATTGGCGACGATCAGCGCGTGCCAGCGGCGCAGAATCTCGGCGCGCTCGCGCGGCAGCTTGTCGCGCCAGGCGGGGAATGCGCGGGCGGCGGCGTCGGTGGCGGCGCGCGCGTCCGCGGCGCCGCTGTCCGCGACTTCGACGATCGTTTCGCCGGTGGCCGGGTTGGTGACGGCAAAGCGGGCGCCGTCGGCGGCGCCGGTCCATGCTCCGTCGATCAGGTTCTGCGGGCGGATCAGTTCATTGCGTGTCAATGCGAGAGACATTCGGTTGCTCCTTCAGGTTGCCCTTGACGTAGCGAGGCTCGCGGCCGCGTACGCGCGTCGATTGATGGATCGATGCTACGCCTCTACCGCAATCGATGAAATTGCCAATCGAGGCGCCGGCGGTTTGCGCGCCGTTTTTTTTCGGCGATGACAGCATTTTCTGCTGATTACCCTGCAAATTCATTTCAACCGTCGCGGGCCGGTCGACGCGCGCACCACTAAGGTGGGCGGCGGCGCGAGCACCATCGACGGCTGCTGGTGCGGCGTCTGGATCAGCCGGATCAGACTTTCGATCGACAACTCCGCGATCGCCGCGGTTTGAATCGCGACCGTCGTGAGGGCAGGGTGCACCTGGTGGGCGAGTTGAATGTCGGTAATGCCGATCACCGAAACGTCGTTGGGCACCGAACGGCCCAGCGTGATCAGGGCCTGCGCCGCGCCGATCGCGAGCAGGTCGTTGGTCGCGAAGATCGCGGTGAGGTGCGGCCGGTTCGCCATCAGTTGCATGCAGGCGGCGTAGCCGGCGTCGATCGAGTCGCGGATCTGCAGCACCGCGGCCGCATCGGCCTCGATGCCGGCGGCACGCATCGCCGCGCGAAAACCGTTGGAGCGCGCGTCCTGCAAGCCGCCGCAACCGTCGCCGATCAGGAGGCCGATTTCGCGGTGGCCGAGTTCGAGCAGATGCCGCGCGGCCAGCTCGCCCGCGTGAGCAAAGTCCACGGCGATGCAAGGCAGCGCGGGCGGCGCTTCCGGGTGTTCCCACATGGCCAGCAGGATCGGCGCGCTGTGCGTGGCCGACGCGCACAGGTCGTTGATCGTGATGTCCGTGTTCATGACGAGCACGCCGTCGGCCAGCGTGCCCGCGATCTGGTTCAGATAGGCGCGGCCGATCTCGGCATCATCGTCAGTATTGCAAACCATCAGGAAGTGGCCGGCTTTGCGCGCGGCGCGCTCGGCGGCCAGCACGAACTCAGGATAGAACGGGTTCGATATATTCGACAGCATCAAGGCGAGCGTCGACGAGCGGCCCTCGGCCAGCGCACGCGCATTCAGATTGGGCCGGTAGCCGAGATCGGCGATTGCCTTGAGCACGCGTTCAGCCGTTTCCGGGCGCACTTTCTCGCGGTTGCGCAGCACGTTGGAGACGGTCGCGGCAGTAACGTGAGCGCGCTTCGCGACTTCGGACAAAGTGACCATATGCGATTTATCCCATATTCAGGGAATGCGATTCAAATGTTGCAAGCTGAGGACGACGTTGATAACTTGCTGGAAAACACAGCGGAGACACCCACCATGACTTTTTCCCTCGAACTCGAATTTAAGCGATTAAATGCTTGCCGCACAAGGGCTAGCCACTTATTTTTCACAGAAATTTAAGCGGTTAAATCCGAAGGAGGCAGCATGGCAGCGATTCGTTTGACGAATGTGCAGAAGTCGTACGGTGACCATCCGCCGGTGATCCGACGCGTGAACCTGGAAATCGCGCAGCACGAGTTCTGTGTCTTTCTTGGGCCGTCGGGTTGCGGCAAGTCGACCCTGCTGAGAATGATCGCCGGTCTCGAAGACCTGAGCGAAGGCGAGTTGCACATCGGCGGCCGTCTCGTGAACGACGTGCCCGCCGCAGCGCGCGGCGTGGCGATGGTGTTCCAGAGTTACGCGCTGTTTCCGCACATGACCGTGTTCGACAACATGGCATTCGGACTGAAACTCGCGAAACAGCCCAAGGACGTGATCGACAGCAAGGTCCGCGAAGCCGCGCGCATTCTGCAATTGGATGATTATTTGCAGCGCTATCCGAAGGCGCTTTCGGGTGGCCAGCGGCAGCGCGTCGCAATCGGCCGGGCGATCGTGCGCGAGCCCGGCGTGTTTCTGTTCGACGAGCCGCTCTCGAATCTCGACGCTGCGCTGCGTGGCCAGACGCGAGTCGAAATCGCCCGTCTGCATCAGCGCTTTGCCAACGCGAGCGTGGTGTACGTGACCCACGATCAGGTTGAAGCGATGACCCTCGCCGACCGGATCGTACTGCTGCACGCCGGCGCGGATGCGGAGCGCTTCGGCAGCATCGCGCAGAGCGGCGCGCCGCTCGAGTTGTATCACCATCCGAAGTCGCGCTTCGTGGCGGGCTTCATCGGTTCGCCGCGCATGAATTTCATCGACGCCGTGGTCGACTCGATCGAACCAGGCAGTGTGACGGTCTCGTTGCTAAAAAGCGGCGAGCGCTTGATCGCGCACGTCGATGGTCAACGCTTGCAGCGCGGCCAGCCTGTCACGCTCGGCGTGCGGCCCGAACATCTGCGCCTCGATGGCGACGATCAGTTCGTGCAGTGCACGACGGTGCTCTCGGAACGGCTCGGCGAGCACAGCTATATTCACGCGGATCACGCGGCGGGCACGCTCATCGCCAAGGCCGCGGGCGATACGCCGATCGGTTCCGGCGAGCGCATCGCCATTCATGTTCCGCCTTCCGCGTGTCATCTGTTTGACGCGGATGGGATGGCATTGCGGCGAAGCACCTTCGAACCCGAGCGGGCCGCCGCTTGAGTTTTCATTCGTGAGCGCTGAAAACACCCACTGATTCATCAAAGCCGAATTCCGCCACAGAGCGGGTTACATCGCCGGCAGCCACACGCTGCCGGTCAACAAGGTATCAAGGAGACACAAGATGATTGCTCTTCGCCTTCGCCGTCTTGCACACGTGTCGATCGCAGCCGCGCTGGTTGCCGGCTCGCTCTGCTGTGCCGCCGTCGACGCCGCCACGCTCAACGTCAACGTATCGGCGCGCGGTAATCAGCGCTCGACGTGGCAGGACGCGTTCGACAAGTTCAAGAAAGCCAATCCCGATGTCGATCTCAAGGTGACCTACATCACCGAAGAAGCGTACAAGGTGCAGATGAGCGGCTGGCTCGCCACCGATCCGCCCGACGTCGTCTCGTGGCACGACGGCGAGCGCATGGCGTATTACGCGCAACGCGGCCTGCTCGAAGATCTGTCGTCGGACTGGAGCAAGAACGGCTGGTCGCAGCAGTACGCGTCGGTGAAGGAAGCGTCGACGTATAAAGGCAAGCAGTACGCGGCGCCGCTCGGCTATGACGCCTACGGTTTCTTCTATCGCAAGGATCTGTTCGAGAAGGCCGGCATCAAGAGCGAGCCGAAGACGTGGGACGAATTTCTCGATGCCTGCAAGAAGCTGAAGGCGAGCGGCGTGGCGCCGATCGCCGTGGCCGCGCGCGATAGCTGGACGCTCGCCGCCTGGTTCGATTATCTCGATCTGCGCATCAACGGCAACGCATTCCATCAGCAATTGATGGCGGGCGAAATTCCCTACACCGATGCGCGCGTCAAGAAGGTGTACACCGCGTGGAAAACGCTGATCGACGATCACTACTTCATCGACAACGCGCTCTCCTACGACCTCGATTCGATCGCGCCGTTTCTCGTGAACGGCAAGGCGTCGATGATGCTGATGGGCACGTTCTTCTCTGCGAGCATTCCGGCGAACCTCAAACCGCAAACCGGCTTTTTCCGCTTCCCGGTGATCGATGCCAATGTGCCGATGGCCGAAGACGGTCCGGTCAACGTGCTGCTGATTCCCGCGAAAGCGAAGAACAAGGCCGACGCGCGCAGGCTGCTCGCCTTCATGGAACAGCCGCAGATCAACGCCGATCTCGCGAAGGGCTGGGGCCAACTGCCGTCGAATAGCCAGTCGGCGGAACCTGAAGACGCGATTTCGAAGGTCGGCTTCCAGACGCTCGCTAACACCAAAGGCGGCATCGCGCAGTTCTACGATCGCGACATGCAGAAGGAAATGGCCGACGAAGGCATGAAAGCGATGCAGCAGTTCTACAGCGATCCGTCGCAACTCGACGCCGTGCTCGTGCGTCTCGAAGCGACCCGCAAGCGCATCTACCAGAAGTAAAGAAGCAGTCCTGGAGCGCCGGCGGCGTAGCGACGGCCGGCGCTCGTCCTCGATTCGTCTTCGATTTTCCGACGAGGCCCGATCCATGTCTCATTCCGCAGCGCGCCGCTTCCCCGCGGCTTCGCACCGTCACGTCTCGACGACGCGCCGTCACCAGCACCGCGCCGCGTTTTTCTTCCTGTTGCCGGGTTGTGCGTTGTTCTGCCTGTGCGTGGTGTATCCGATCATCAGCAGCATTTCGCTCAGCTTTTACCACTGGGACGGCATGACGCCGAAAACCTTCGCGGGTTTCGACAACTACATCGAGCTGTTTCATGCCGACACGTTCTATACGGCGCTCAAGAACAATCTCATCTGGCTCGTGCTGTTCCTGCTCGCGCCGCCGCTCGGCCTGCTGTTCGCGTTGTATCTGAACCAGCATATCCGTGGCATGCGCGTCGTGAAGTCGCTGTTCTTCGCGCCATTCGTGCTCTCCGGCGTGGTGGTCGGTCTCGTGTTCAGCTGGTTCTACGACCCGGGCTTCGGCTTGCTTCGTCTGATTGTCGGCCACGGTATTCCCGTGCTCGGCGATCCGCACACGGTGACGTTCGGCATCGTCTTCGCCGCGCTGTGGCCGCAAACACCGTTCTGCATGGTGCTGTATCTCACGGGCCTGACCGGTATCAATCCGGAAGTGGTCGAGGCGGCGCGCATGGAAGGCGCCAAGGGCGTGAAGTTGCTGTGGTACGTGATCCTGCCTCAACTGCGGCCCGCCACGTTCATGGCCGTGGTGCTGACGGTGATCGGCGCGCTGCGCAGCTTCGATCTGATCGCGGTGATGAGCGGCGGCGGTCCGTTCGACAGCTCCACCGTGCTCGCCTATTACATGTACGACCAGGCCATCAAGTACTACCGCGAAGGCTATTCCGCGGCGATTGCCGTCGTGCTGTTCGCCATCATGCTCGTCTACATCGTGTTCCATTTGCGCCGCATGTTGCGCGAAGAACGCTGATCTCCAGGAGTTACGCGTCATGTATCCGCTTCCCGTCGAACGCTGGAAACCGCTCAATCGCACGCTTTACAAAGCGTCGCTGCCCATCGCGCTGCTGATCTGGCTGCTGCCGATGCTGGCCGTGCTCGTCACGTCGATCCGTTCATCGGACGAGCTTTCGCAAGGCGATTACTGGGGCTGGCCCAAACACTTCGCGCTGATCGAAAACTACGGTGCCGCGCTCACGCAAACGCCGATGCTGCATTACTTCACCAACAGCGTGCTGATCACGGTGCCGTCGGTGATCGGCGCGATCGTGCTGGCGTCGATGGCGGGTTTTGCTTTGGCGACCTATCGGTTTCCGGGCAATACGGCGGTGTTGTTCGCGTTCGTCGCCGGCAATTTCGTGCCGATCCAGATCCTGATGATCCCGGTGCGCGATATGGCGCTGAAGGTCGGACTCTTCAACAGCGTCTGGGCGCTGGTGATTTTCCACGTGTCGTTTCAGACCGGGTTTTGCACACTGTTTCTGCGCAATTTCATCAAACAGTTGCCGTTCGAAATGATCGAGGCCGCACGCGTGGAAGGCGCGAGCGAATGGACTATCTACCTGCGCATCGTGCTGCCGCTGATCCGGCCCGCGCTCGCCGCGCTAGGCATTCTGGTGTTCACGTTCGTGTGGAACGACTACTTCTGGGCGCTGTGTCTCACGCAAGGCGACGACGCCGCGCCGATCACGGTGGGCGTCGCGGCGCTCAAGGGCCAATGGACGACCGCATGGAATCTGGTCGCCGCCGGTTCGGTGCTGGCCGCGTTGCCTTCCGTGCTGATGTTCTTCGCAATGCAAAAGCATTTCGTCGCCGGTCTGACCTTCGGTGCAAGCAAGGGCTGAGCGCCTGTTCGACGTCATCCAACAACGAGACTTTCTCATGCAACTTGGTGTCTGTTATTACCCGGAACAATGGCCGCGCACGATGTGGGCCGACGACGCGAAACGTATGGTCGAGCTCGGCATCACGCATGTGCGGATTGCCGAATTCGCGTGGAGCCGGATGGAGCCGCGCGCCGGCGAATTCGTGTGGGAATGGCTCGACGAAGCCGTCGCCACGTTGGCGGCCGCCGGGTTGAAACTCGTGCTCGGCACGCCGACCGCTTCGCCGCCGAAGTGGCTGATCGACGCGTATCCGGAAGTGCTGCCGGTGCGCGCCGACGGCACGCGCTGGAATTTCGGCTCGCGCCGTCACTACGATATATCCAGCGAAATCTATCGCCGCGAGTGCTTGCGAATCGTCACGGCGATGGCGCAGCGCTATGGAAGGCATCCTTCCATCGTCGCGTGGCAGACCGATAACGAACTCGGCTGCCACGATACCGTACCCAGCTATTCGCCAGCAGCGCTCGGGCGCTTTCAAAGCTGGCTGCGGCGGCGCTATGAAACCGTCGAGGCGCTCAACGACGCGTGGGGCAACGTGTTCTGGAGCATGGAGTACCCGTCGTTCGAGGCGATCGGCTTGCCGAACCTCACGCCCACCGACGCCAATCCGATTCATCTGCTCGACTTCCGCCGCTTCATGTCGGACGAGGTGGCGAGTTTTCATCGCGAGCAGATCGATGTATTGCGCGAGTACGCGCCGAAGGCGGACTTGCTGCACAACTTCATGGGTTTTTTCACGACCTTCGATCACTACCGCTTCGCCAAAGACAATGCGCTCGATGTCGCCGCGTGGGACAGCTATCCGATCGCGCGCACCGAATCGATCGCGCTGCCCGACGAGCAGAAGGCGCGTTATGCGCGCACCGCGCATCCTGATGTTTCCGCGTTTGACCATGACCGCTACCGCGCGATAGGCAACGGACGCTTCTGGGTGATGGAGCAGCAGGCCGGGCCGGTCAACTGGGCGGCGTGGAATCCGGTGCCCGCGAAAGGCATGGTCCGGCTGTGGGCTTACGAGGCGTTCGCGCATGGCGCGGAACTGGTGTCGTATTTCCGTTGGCGTCAGTGTCCGTATGCGCAGGAACAGATGCATTCCGGGCTCAATCTGCCGAATAACGAATTGTCGCCGGGCGGCCTCGAAGTGCAACAGGCGGCGCGCGAGATTGCAGCTTGCGCCGCGCTGTCGGAACTCGCCGCGCCGTCGCGCGCATCTGTTGCGCTCGTATTCGACTACGAGACGCAATGGATGTTCGAGATTCAGCGTCATGGCAAAACCTTCGATTATCAGACGCTCGCGTTCGACTACTACGAGTCGTTGCGCGAACTCGGGCTCGACGTCGATATCGTGTCGAGCCGCGCGGATCTAACGGGCTATGCCATGGTGGTAGTGCCCAGCATTGCGGTGATCGACGACGCGCTCGTGCATCAGATCGAGCGGAGCGAAGCGCAATGGGTCTTCGGCCCGCGCAGCGGCTCGAAAACCGACAGCTTCGCCATTCCTTCCACTCTGCCGCCCGGCGCCTTGCAACGCGTTCTGCCGATGCAGGTGCTCGAAGTCGAAACGTTGCGGCCCACGCTGGCGCCCGCGGTGTCGATCGGCGGCATGCATGGTGCGGCGATGCATTGGCGCGAGCACGTGCGGGCTAATGGCGACACGCAGGTCGACGCGCAATTCGACGACACGTGGCCGGCGATTCTCTCGCACGGCAGGGTTCGCTATGTGGCGGGCTGGCTGTCGCACGCGTTGCATCGCACGGTATTGCAACAGGCGGCGCACGAGGCCGGGATCGACACGCAGCTATTGGCGGAAGGCTTGCGCATTCGGCGACGCGGCGATCTGACGTTTGCGTTCAATTTTGGCGCGGAGCCCGTGCATGCGCCGGCGCCGACAGATGCGACGTTCGTGCTCGGCGATGCGTTGCTGAAAACGGGCGATGTCTGCGCGTGGAAGAACGCCTGAGGCCGTTGACTGTTCGACGGAATCGAATCGAATCGAGTCGAAAAAGTGTGTGTTTGTCGGAGGGTGAAACTCAAGCGCTTCAACCTGGGACCAGGCGGCCTTCAGAATAGCCGCCCATCAATAGATGGAGGATGACAGATGAACAGAAGAGAAATGCTCGGCTGGCTCGCATCGACGGCGGCGGCAGCCGGCGCCGGTGCAACGCTCGGCGCACCGGCGCTCGCGGCCGAACTGCAAGCCTCGAGCCGTGGCAGTCGGTTTGCAAAAGGCGCGGACGTATCGACGCTGCTCGAACTGGAGGCGAACGGTGCGAAATTCTATGAGCACGGCGTACCGCACGACTGTCTGCTGCTGCTGAGAAGCCACGGCGTCGATTCGATTCGTATCAAGGTCTGGAACGATCCTGGCAATCCGAACTTTTTCCCGGCCGATCAAAGTCCCGCTGCCGGCTACAACAATGCCGAGCATGTGCGTGTGCTCGCGCGCCGCGCCGCCGCGCTCGGCATGCGCGTGCTGATCGACTTCCATTACAGCGACTGGTGGGCCGATCCGGGCAAGCAGTATCCGCCGCACGCTTGGGCCGGCAAGGACATCGTGCAGACCTGCGCATTGCTGTCGGAGTACACGTCGAGCGTGCTGAAGATGCTCAAGCGCGACGGCGTGCATCCGGAGTGGGTGCAAGTGGGCAACGAGATCACCGGCGGCATGCTATGGCCGCTCGGCAAATACGATCAGTGGGACAACCTCGCGCAATTGCTGAAGGCGGGGCACGACGCGGTCAAATCCGTCGATGAACGCATCAAGGTCATGCTGCATGTGGACAGCGGCGGCAACAACGCGACGAGCCGCTGGTGGTTTGACAGCGCGACCCAGCGCGGCGTCACGTTCGATGTGATCGGCTTGTCCTACTACCCACAGTGGCAAGGCTCGCTGAGCGACTTGCAGAACAATGCGAACGACCTCGCGACGCGCTACGACAAGGATGTGATGGTGGTCGAGACCGCATACCCGTGGACCACCAGCGACGGCGATTCCGAACCGAACTCGATGACCAATGTGGGCTCCGCGACTTACCCGCAGACCCCGGCAGGCCAGGCGCAGTTTCTCGGCGCGTTGACGGACATCGTCAAGGCGATACCGGACGGCCACGGCAAAGGCGTGTTCTGGTGGGAGCCCGAATGGATTCCGACGCCGAACGTCGGATGGAAAGTCGGCACCGGCGATCAGTGGGACAACAACACGTTGTTCGATTTCCACGGCAACGCGCTGACGTCGCTGGATGCATTTCGAAAACGCTAGTGGCTAGAGCCAGCCGCTATTGCGTGGGCGCCTGCGCCTTGTTACGGTTCGCGCAATCCGACGTGAACATCATGCTCGCCTGATCCGGCGTCATGTGCGGCGCGTCCGGGCTGTAGATCTTCTCGATGATGGCGCTGACCGCTTGCCGGTCAGCCGCATCCTTGTAGTACTTGGCGGCCTGATCGAGTGCTTGCGCCTTGGTCTTTTTGTGCGCGCGCCACGAGGCGACCTGCCCGGCGATATCGCCGATCGCAAAGCATTGGTCGCTGACGGTTTGCGCAACGGCTTGAACGGCCGGCTGCGCGAGACACACCGCAAGCAGCGCGGATACGACTACGCGTTTCATTCCCTGAATCCTGTGGTTAGATGAGCAACGGTGCGAAAGCGCTGGCATCTACCACCGCGGCAACCGAATGGGTCAACAACCGCGTAGTTTATCGGGAAGTGACGCGTCGCGTTTTCTGACGCGAGGCAGCAAAGAAAAAGCCGCCTCGAAAGGCGGCTTCAAACAACCATTAGATCATCCCGCGCACGGCCGCTCAATGCCCGAACGACTCCGCCTTCGACGCGCCCACGTTCGTCACATGCGGCCGTGCCGCCTGCTTGATCAGCAAAGCCACGCAAGAAATCAGACCCGCCACCGCGACCATCGCGAAGATGCCCCCGAACGTGAAATGGCGGCGCGTCAGTTCGGCCACGAGGAACGAACCCGCGATCCCGCCGAAGCGCCCGATGCCGAGCATCCACGCCACGCCCGTGCCGCGGCCTTCGGTCGGATAGAACGCGGCGGCGAGCGCCGGCATCGACGATTGCGCGGTATTCATCAACACGCCGGCGACGAACACGATGAACACCAGCGCGCCCACGTTGCCCACCGCCTGGCCGATGAAATACACGCTCACGGCCGTCAACGCATAGCAGGCCGCGATGATGCGGTTCGCGTTGAAGCGGTCCATCAGCACGCCGCACAGCACCGCGCCCACGCCGCCAAGCGGGAACAGCGCGGAAATCAGTGTCGCGCGCTGCGGCGTGAGTCCGGCGTCCTTCAGCAGGATCGGCATCCAGTTGATCGACGCGTAGAAGATCACGAGGCCCATGAAATAGGCGATCCACAGCATCACAGAACCGATGATGTACGAGCGCGACAACACCACCGCCATGCCCTTGCCGCCGGTCTGCGGCGCGGTTTCGGTCATGATGAAGCTGCCCGCTTGCGCCGCTTCGCTCGAAATGCGCGCGAGCGCCGTGCGAACCCGTTCGACCGGCTGGCTATTGGCCACCATATAGCGGACCGATTCCGGCATCTTGATCACGAGCAAGATCAGGAGCAGAAGCGGCGTGATGCCGCCGAGCAGCAGCACGCTGCGCCAGCCGAAATGTGGAATCATCCACGCGGCGAGGAACCCGCCGAACGCGGCGCCGAGCGGGAAGCCGCAAAACATCAGGTTGATCAAGGTCGCACGGCGGCGATCCGGGCAGTATTCGCCCATCATCGTCACGGCGTTCGGCATGGCCGCGCCGAGACCGACGCCGGTGATGAAGCGCAGCGTCGTCAGTTGCTCGATGCTGGTCGAGAATGCCGAGCCGAGGCACGCCACGCCGAACAGCAGCACCGAGCCGAGCAGCAGCGAGCGTCGCCCGAGCCGGTCGGACAGCGGTCCCGAGCCGAGCGCGCCGCAGGCGAGGCCGAACAGCGCCGCGCTCAGCACGGGCGCGAGCGCCGGCCTGGTGATGCCCCATTCGGCGATCAGTGAAGGCGCAATGAAGCCGATCGCGGCCGTGTCAAAACCGTCCAGCAGGACGATGATGAAACACATGAAGAACACGAGCCACTGGAACGGCGAAAAGGGATGTTCGTTGATGAAGGTCTGAACGTTCACAGCGGTGCTGCGGTTCATGATGGTCTCCTCACTGCTGAATACGGAAAGGCTCGTGAGTACGAGCCTTTTCTTTTTATACGATCGGACGCCGTTTTAGAAGCGGTGCACGATGCCCACGCCGGCGGCGAACTGGCTGCGCGACGACGACGGCGCGCTCTGGAAGCCGTCGCCGATGGTTG
Organism: Paraburkholderia sp. RL18-101-BIB-B; assembly: GCF_046026985.1. Classification (NCBI taxonomy): domain Bacteria; kingdom Pseudomonadati; phylum Pseudomonadota; class Betaproteobacteria; order Burkholderiales; family Burkholderiaceae; genus Paraburkholderia; species Paraburkholderia sp. RL18-101-BIB-B. Next base: position 24,271 of record NZ_JARESV010000061.1, on the reverse strand, counting down.
CCGTCGCGCTGATGATGTGGCCCGAACCGGCGGTGCCCAGCGTATTGCCGTTGGTGCGCTGGAATGCCTGCAACGCATAGAGGCCGGTGCGCTTCGACAACGCATAGTACTCGGACAGGTTGACCTGCTGGTACTGCGCCGAACTCGTGATGCCATTCGCCTTGGTGGCGCGCGTGTAGCTGTAGCCGGTCGCGAAGTCCCACGAAACGGTCGGCTTCCAGTGCAGCACGACGCCGCCCGTGTTGAAGATCGCCGTATCGCGGAAGCTCGAGCCGACACCCGGAATGTACTGCACATTCGAGTACGCCGCGGACACGTCCCAGCCATTGCCGAAGTTATAGCCGCCGGTCACGGCAAAGCGCTGTTGCGCCTGCGCCGTCTGATAGCCGTTGGTCACGGCCGACACGCCCGGCTGTGCGCCGTTGTTCGAGACGGTCGAGTCCGCGCCGTATGCGCCGCCGCCGAGCGTCGAGTTGTTGATGCGCATGAAGCCGACCGCGACGCCGACCGGGCCGTTGATGTACTGCACCGCGCCGCTCCACGTCGAGCCGCGATTCAGGCTGCCCGGCACGCCACCGAGCGAGTACGAGCCGCTGAACGTGAAGCCGTACAGTTTCGGCGAGGTATAGACCAGCGAGTTGTTCGCGCGGTAAATCGTGTCGAGCGCGTCGACGTCGCCCGGGTGTGCGCCGTAGAAGCCGGTGAGCCACGTGGTCGGGCTATACGGCGACAGCAGCGAGTAGTACGCGGTGTACTGGCGGCCGGCCTGCAGCGTGCCGTACGTCGGGTTCGTCACGCCGACCCATGCCTGGCGGCCGAACATCGCGTTCGTATATTGCTGCGCGCCGGTGGCGGAATTGAAACCCGACTCCAACTGGAAGATGGCTTTGGTGCCGGCGCCGAGGTCTTCCGCGCCCTTCAGGCCAAAGCGGCTGCCGGCCCACACGCCTTGCACCATCTTCACGTTCGATTTGCCGCCCGAGGTCGAGCCGAGCGAAGGGGCCTGACTGCTTTGATAGCCGATACCCGTATCCACGATACCGTACAGCGTCACGCTGCTTTGCGCGAAAACCGGTGCGCTGGCCAGAGCGGCGATCGCGCAGGCGAGCCGGGTCATTGTGATATTGCGATTCAAGAGGTGTTCTCCAATTCGACCTGCCTCGACTGCGACGGCAGTCCCGGCGACCCGGTCGTCATCAAATTCTTGTGTGCGAGTTGTTCGTATGTAGAACTGTGATTCTTTATGCGAACAAGTCTGCACTGTAAGTAATATGACAAGGAAGGGTCAACGCGGGATTACCCGACTTTGTTGCGGATGCACATCGGTTGGAAAAAGGCGCTGGACAGCGAGAAGGATCACGCAGGCCGCGGCGCGCGTCGGCGCGCCGGGAGGGGATGGGATTGGGAAGAGAGAGGAGCGCCGGCCTGACAGGCACCGCATGGTGCGGCGCGGCGCCCGGTGCAACGCGTGACGTGTAACGCGGCGTTCAGAAGATGACGTAGACCTTGCGCATCGTCTCCTCGACTTCCCAAAGCCCTTCGGTATTGGCTTCGAAGAAGAGCGTGTCGCCGCTCTCGAAGTGGATGGTCTCCTCGTTATCGGGCGTGAAGCGGCCGCGCCCCGCGATGAAGTGCATCACCTCGGCCTGCTTGACCGAGCGGCGGTAAGTGCCGGCGGTGCATTCGAAAATGCCGGTATCGATGGATTCGCTGCCCTTGATGACGCGTTGCACGCCCGACACCTGAATCGGCGTCGTGCCGGGCAGCCCGGCCTTGCCCCAGTCCTCCAGATTCTGCAGATTCACGCTTTGCTTGAGCTGCTGTACCTTCATCTTCTCGTTACCTTTTGAGTGCGCATGGGCCGTGTCATTGGCCGCTGGTTTGGGTGCTCGTCACGGTCTGCTCGATCTTGCCCAGCCGTACGACGGTCACGCCGGGCCGCAGTTGCCGCAGCGAAGGCATGACGAGCATGCAGTTGTCGTAGGGTGTGGTGACCGCCTCGCCGTTCGACCAGCCAATCACGGCGCCGGCCTCGGCGAAGATCTCCAGCCCCGTGTAGGGCGCCGCGAATCGAAAATCCATGCTGGTGGCCACCACCGGCTGCGTCACGCGGACGATGTGCTGCGCGGGCGGCAACGGCGCGAGCCAGCCCGCCGGCAGATCCGCTTCGTCGACCACGCCGGCCAGCAACAGGAAGCGCGCGGTGGTGTCGCGCGCGACCGCAACGGCGCTTTGTTCCCAATGCTGTCCGCATTCGATCAGCAGTGCGTTCTTCGCGCTGGCGGGGTCGCCGAAGCCTTCGTAGTCGCGCATGCGGCGGCCTTCCGGATGGCCTTCGTCGCAGATCACGGTGGCGGGCGTGCCGAGCCGCACGGCGAGGTCGATGCCTTTTGGCAGCGGTCCCGCGACGATCAACGGTTTGCTCTTCTCGTGCATGGAATGCAGATCGAGCAGGGCGTCGACCGTGTCGATCACCGGCCGCATTGCGCGCGCACGCGTCAATTCACTGGACGTGCGCGACGCGTCGTCGAGCACCGCGGCGGTCCACACGCGATTGAAATCCTGATTGACGAAGCGGGCCGCATCGGGCTCGGCGGGATCGAAGCGCTGATACGCAGCGACGTTCGCGAACGCCAACGTGAGGCGCCCGCGCCGCGGCCGCAACCCGCGCCGCAGCAATTCGTCGACGACGATCGCGCCGCACACCTCGTTGCCGTGCGTGAGCGCATTGATCATCACGTGCGGACCCGGCGCGCCCGAGTCGAACGTATGGACGTAGGCGATGCCGGACGCCGATTGTTCGTGGCGCGAAATATCGGGGAATTCGACTTCGATGGGGTAGGCTTCCATGCTCATGCGAGTTGTCCTGGCAGAGAGTGAGCGAAAGACTCAGGCGAGCTTTGCCGCGATCGCCTGGCCGACTTCGGTGGTGTTTGCTTTGCCGCCGAGGTCGCCGGTATGCGGGCCTTCCACCAGCGTCGCTTCGATCGCGGCCAGAATCGCGTCGTGCGCCTCGCGCTCCTTGCCGGCGTGATTGCCGAGGAAGTCGAGCATCATCGCGGCCGACCAGATCATCGCGATCGGATTGGCGATGTTCTTGCCGGCGATGTCCGGCGCCGAGCCGTGCACCGGCTCGAACAGCGAGGGAAACTTGCGGTCCGGGTTCAGGTTGCCCGACGGCGCGAGACCGATCGTGCCCGTGCAGGCAGGGCCGAGATCGGACAGGATATCGCCGAACAGATTGGTGGCCACCACCACGTCGAAGCGATCCGGATTCAGCACGAAGCGCGCACAGAGAATGTCGATGTGCTGCTTGTCCCACGTCACGTCCGGATACTGCGCGGCGACGCCGGCCGCGCATTTGTCCCACCACGGCATGCTGATCGCGATGCCGTTGCTCTTGGTGGCCACTGTGATCTTCTTGCGCTCGCGCCGTTGCGCGAGATCGAATGCGAACTTCAGCACGCGTTCGCTGCCGTGCCGCGTGAAGACGGATTCCTGCAGCACGAATTCGCGCTCCGTGCCTTCGAACATCACGCCGCCCACCGACGAATATTCGCCCTCGGTGTTTTCACGCACGATCCAGAAGTCGATGTCGCCCGCCTTGCGGCCCGCGAGCGGCGAAGGCACGCCGGCAAAGAGGCGGGCCGGGCGCAGGTTGATGTACTGGTCGAATTCGCGGCGGAACTTCAGCAGCGATCCCCACAGCGAAATATGGTCGGGCACCGTGTCGGGCCAGCCCACCGCGCCGAACAGGATCGCGTCGGCCGATTGCAGTTGCGCTTTCCAGTCGTCCGGCATCATCTTGCCGTGCTTCGCGTAGTACTCGCAGCTCGCCCATTCAATGTGCTGATACTCCAGCTCGATGCCGAAGCGCGTTTTCACCGCTTCCAGCACGCGAATGGCTTCGGGCATGACTTCGACGCCGATGCCGTCGCCGGGAATGACTGCGATCCGATATTTCTTCGACATGTTGTGCTCCTCCGTTGGGCTTCTGGATGATTCGATAAGGGCTATTTTATTCCTGCTGTTTGAGACTAAAATGGTCGCTTTAGTTAAGCCACTGTGCACGATTCGTGTACAAACGCCGCTGCCATCCATCAACCTATGAGCGCCGTCCCATCACCCGATCTCGGCGATTTGCGCGTGTTTTGCGAAGTCGCGCGCAAATCCAGTTTCAGCGCGGCGGCGGAGGCCTTGTCGGTGTCCGCGGCGTACGTCAGCAAACGCATCAACGTGCTCGAGACTACGCTCGGTACGCGTTTATTGCACCGTTCCACGCGCCGGGTCGCGATCACGGAAGCGGGCGAGCGCGTCTACACGTGGGCCGAAAAGATTCTCGACGATGTCGATCAACTCGTGGAAGACGTCTCCACCACGCGCCGCATTCCCGGCGGCAAGCTGCGCATTTCCAGCAGCTTCGGCTTTGGCCGGCGCTTCGTGGCACCCGCGCTCGCGCGCTTTTCCGAGCGCTATCCGCAATTGAGCGTGCGGCTCGATCTGTTCGACCGTCTCGTCGATGTGGGCGGCGAAGGCTTCGATCTGGATGTGCGCATTGGCGACGAGATCGCGCCGCATCTGATCGCGCGGCGGCTCGCGTCGAACTATCGCGTGCTGTGCGCGTCGCCCGGCTACCTCGCGCGGCATGGCGCGCCGCGCCAGCTCGCCGAGCTGTCCTCGCATGCGTGTCTCGCCATCAAGGAGCGCGACCATCCGTTCGGTCTGTGGCGATTGACGGTGCGCGGCGAGGCGGTCTCGATCAAGGTCACGGGACCGTTGTCGACCAATCACGGCGAAGTGGCGGTGGAGTGGGCGCTGGCCGGACGCGGCATCGTGCTGCGTTCCATGTGGGACGTGCGGCCGCTGCTCGAAAGCGGCCAGTTGCAGCAGGTGCTGCCCGAGGTCACGCAACCGGCGAATCTGTGGGCGGTGTATCCGGCGCGGCTCGCGCAATCGGCGAAGGTGCGGGTCTGCGTGGACTTTCTCAGCGAGGAATTCGCGCAATCGAGTCCGCCGGCCGACGGTGCAGCAGGCGCAGACATGGCGGAACGTTGAACGCCGAACCCTGAGCGGCAAGGTTCGGCGGATCAAGGACAAAGCAATGCCTAGTGATGATTCTGCGAGAACAGCGTTTCGAGCGGGTAATGGCTCTTCACGAACGGCGACTTGATGATCACGTAGCTGAAGTACTTCTCGATGCCGATATCGCGTTCCAGCAAACCTTCCACGATGCTCTGGTAATGGCTCACGCTGCGCGTGACGAACTTCAGCAGGTAGTCGTAACCGCCGCTTGCCAGATGGCACTCGACAATCTCGTCGACGTCGCGAATCGCATTCACGAACTTGATGAAGTCTTCCCGCCGATGATCGGCGAGCGTGACTTCGGTGAACACGATCTGCACGTCGCCGAGCTTTTCGAGCTGGATCTGCGCACCGTAGCCGATGATGTAGCCGGCTTTCTCCAGACGCTTGACCCGGATCAGGCAAGGACTGGGCGACAGGCCGACCGCGTCGGCAAGCTCGACGTTGGTTATGCGGCCTTTCTTCTGCAATTGGGAAAGTATGCGCAGGTCAATCCGGTCTAGCTTGCAGTCGCTGCTCATCGTAACGTTGTCGCTCCGGCGATCGGTGTGTGGGGCTGGGATGGCCCTCTACTCTAGCATGCGGTGGCATGAGTTTTGACCTTCAACGCGGCGCGCACGTCGGCTTGTGCGAGAACGTCGTCGAGGGTCTTTTCAAGCCGTTCGAACATCAGATCGAACTCGGCCTCGGTGTACGAGAGCGCCGGTGCGAAGCCGAGAATGTTGTCGCCGAAGGCGCGGAAAATCAGGCGGTTTTCATACGCGGCGGCGGCGATCCGTTCGGATAGTTTCAACGCCGGGTCGAAGCCCGCCTTGCTGTCCTTGTCGGCGACGAGTTCGAGCGCGCCGAGCAGGCCACGGTGGCGCGAGTCGCCCACCAGCGGATGCGCGAGCAGCGCGTCGAGGCCTTGCGCGAAACGCGGCGCGCGCGCCACGCCGTTCGCGAGCAGCCCGCCTTCGTGATACAGGCGCAGCACTTCGAGACCAATGGCCGCGCTCACCGGATGCGCCGAATACGTATGGCCATGACCGACCACCGCTTCAGCGTCGCCGTTCGCAATGCCCTGATAGATTTCGTCCGACATCAGCACGGCGCCCATCGGCGCGTAGCCCGAGGTCAGGCCTTTGGCCACCGTCATCAGATCCGGCTCGACGTTTTCCCCTTGGCACGCAAACAACGGACCCGTGCGGCCGAATCCGGTGATGACTTCATCGGCGACGAAGAGGATGCCCAGCTTACGGCAACTTTCACGCATCGCCTTGAGCCAGCCGACCGGCGGCACGATCACACCGCCCGAGCCCTGAATCGGTTCGCAGAAGAACGCGGCGACGTTGTCAGCGCCGAGTTCGGCCACCTTCGCTTCGAGCGCGGCCACCGAGGCGGCGATCAGCGCGGCGTCGTCGGCGAAATCGCCGCGGTACGCGTACGGCGACGGCAGATGATGCTGGTTCGGCAGCGGCAGATCGAAGTTGCGGTGGAACGCGGGCAGGGCGGTAAGGCCGGCGCCGGTCGTCGACGAGCCGTGGTAGCCGCGTTGCAGCGCAATGATGTGCTTCTTCGACGGACGCCCTGTGGCGTTGAAGTAATGCGTGATGAAACGCAGTGCCGAGTCCACCGCGTCCGAACCGCCGAGCGTGAAGTACACGTGTTGCAGCGAAGCGGGCGACACCTCGACCAGCTTTTGCGCGAGTTCGATGGCGGGCTCCGAGCCGAAATGGAAGTAGCCGGTCGCGTAGGGCAGCTTCTGCATCTGCGCGGTGGCGGCATCGACGATGCTCTGCTGGCCGTAGCCGACGTTCACGCACCAGAGTCCGGAAAACGCGTCGAGCAGTTCGTTGCCGGCCGCGTCGCGCAGAAATGCGCCGCTGGCGGATTCGAGGACGGTGACGCCGCGTGCTTCGTGCACGCGGTAGTTGATGACCGGGTGAATCAGATGCTTGCGGTCGGCTTCAATGAGCGATTGAATCGGCATGATGGTTTCTCGTCGCGGGAAGGGGCTGTTGACCGTTCCATACTACTGATCAGCGACGATCGCCTGCTCACCTAAACAATTGCCTGAAAAGCGCGCACGACGCGTTTTGATGCGCGGTCTTGGCATTTTCTGCTGCGGACGCTGAAAAGCGGCGCCGCGCGGGCGTTTCATGCGGTGCTGCCCTCAATAGCCTTGCGCGCGGTCGATCTGGCCGACCATCGGCAAGCCTTCGCGATGGCGGCGCAGATTCTCCAGCACCACCTCGACGGCGGTTTCGGGCCGCGTCGCGCTGGCGATATGCGGCGTGACGCGCACGCGTGGATGCGTCCACAGCGCATGACCAGCGGGCAATGGCTCGGGATCGGTGACGTCGAGAATGGCGTTCTGCAACTGGCCGCTCTCGAGCGCCGTCAGCAAGTCCTGCTGATTCAGATGCGGACCGCGGCCCGTTTGAATCAGCGACGCGCCGCGCGGCAGCTTCGCGAACAACTCCGCGTCGAGCAGCCCGCGCGTGGCAGGCGTGAGCGGCAACAAGCAGATCAGAATATCGGTGCGCGCGAGAAACGCATCCAGTGCGTCTTCGCCCGCATAACACGCCACGCCTTCGATCTCGCGACCCGAACGGCTCCATCCCGCGCAGTCGAAGCCGAACAGGCGCAACCTTTCCAGCACGGCCGTGCCCAACACGCCAAGCCCGAGCACGCCGACGCGGCGTTGACTGGCCGGCTTGAGCGGCAGCTCGCGCCAGACCTGCTGCTGTTGCTGAAGCCCGTAGTCGAACAGATCGCGATGAATCGTCAGCACGGCTTGCGTGACGTACTCGACCATGCCTTCGACGATCCCCGGCTCGATCATGCGAACGACCGGCACATGCTCCGGCACGCCCGAAAGATCGAACTGGTCGATGCCCGCACCGACCGAGAACACGACTTCCAGATTAGGGAAGGTGCGCGTCGGATCTTCCGGTGGCTGCCAGGCGGCGAGATAACGGATCGCGGCCGGGTCGCCAAGATCGGGCCAGATATGAAACGGCAACTCCGGCGCCTTCTGCGCGAAGAGTTTTGCCCACTGGGCGCCGCGCGCCGGGTCGGCTTTATAGAGGAAGGCCATGATGGTCAGCAGATTGCCTGGTTGATGATGCCGTATTGCAGGTAATGCGCGTCCTGTGCGCCGCTCGCGGGCTCGCCCGGCGTGGCGGGGCGGACCATTTTGACGACCGTGTCCACGCGCGGCAAGCCCAACTGTTCCAGCCACTCCGTCAGACCGCTATCGCCGGGGGTATCGATACGCACGAACACGCCTTCATTCAGCGCCAGCCAGTGACTGATGAGCGCCTTGGCGCGGCTCGAATCCTCGGAGGCGGGCGCGACCACTGGACCGATCGCAAAGCCGCGTCCGAAGCGGCGAAACAGTGCGAAGCCGATCAGTTCGCCGTCGCGATCGAGCGCAATGCCGTCGGCGGTGCCGAGCAGCGCGGGCAGGACTTCGCCGCGATCCAGACCGCTGGCCCGCGACGCCAGTTCGACCAGCCGCGCGGTGTCGCTCGAACCGAGCGGGCGCAAACGCTCGCCCGGCGGCAGCGACACGAGCGGTGGCTGGAACGCCGCGCCCTGATGCTGGTCGAGTGTGCCGGCCGCGCGAAAGCCGAGCTTTTCATAGAGCGGCTGGCCGGCGGTGGTGGCGTGCAGGAACGTGACGCGGCCGCCCAGTTCGTCCAGCACCAGGTCCATCAACTTTCTGCCGATACCGCGCCCCTGGCTTGCCGGCGACACGATCACCATGCCGAGCGAGGCGCACTCGGCGCCGTATTTCCAGCACAGGGCGGTGCCGATCACGCCGCTCGCGTCTTCCGCGACGAAACCCACGCCCAGCTGCGCGACGAATCTCCAGTCGTCCGCGCGATGCGGCCATTTGAGTTCGACCGTCAACGCGTGTGCGGCGGCGATGTCGTCGAGGGTGAAGCGTCTATAGGTAATCGAATCGGACACGCCGTACTCCCTGATTGACTGAAGGCTTACGCCGTCACTGTGTCATCCGGTGCGCGGTGTGACTAGGACGATCTTTTTATCGCGGGCCCCGGAAAGAGCCCCGTTCAAATTCGATGCAAAACGCCAGGTCTGGGCGCGCATTACAGGTGAGTTCTGCTGCGTGGCGATTTTTGTCGGCGACATATGCCAGGCCCGCGGCTCTACGATTTTGTCATGGCGGCGGCGTTCACGAAACGCACCGCACGGACCACCATCCAGTCACACAGGAAACCTTGCTCATGGACAGCTTCAATCCGGACGACGTCGCGATTCGCAGCGGCCATTACATCGGCGGTGAATATGTAGATGTAGAGGCGGGCGAGCGCCGCATCGAAGTGGCGCGGCCGTCGGACGGCGTGGTGTACGCGTCGGTGCCGCTCGCCGATGCCGGCATGGTGGACCGCGCGGTCGAGAACGCGTGGCAGGCTTTCAAGCACTGTGGCTGGGCGCGCATGGCGCCGCGTGAGCGCGCGAAGATCCTGCGCCGCTTCGCCGAGCTGGTCGAAGCCGATGCGCCGACGCTCGGCAGACTCGAAGCGCTCGGCTCGACGCGCCCGATTGCGCAGGCAATCGGTTGGGACGTGCCGTTCACCGCCGAGGGCATTCGCTTTTACGCCGAGTTCGCCGACAAGCTGGGCGGCGACGTCGCGGCCACGGATCACGATCATCTCGGCATGACGATCGCCGAGCCGTACGGCGTGATCGGCGCGATCGCACCGTGGAATTTCCCGCTGGTCATGGCCTCGTGGAAGATCGCGCCCGCGCTTGCGGCGGGCAATGCGGTGGTGCTGAAGCCTTCGGAGATGACGCCGTTCTCGGTCCTGCGGCTCGCCGAACTGGCGGTGCGGGCGGGCGTGCCCGCGGGCATCTTCAACGTGATTCAGGGCGATGGGCGCGTGACCGGCGACGAACTGGTGCGTCATCCGAAGATCAGCAAGGTCACTTTCACGGGTTCCACGCGCACCGGCGCGTCGATCATGGCCGCGTGTGCGAACAGCGGCACCAAGCCGGTCACGCTCGAACTGGGCGGCAAGAGCCCGCAAATCGTTTTCGCCGACGCGCCGCGTCTGGACGACGTGGCGCGCCGCATCGCCGGCGCGATCACGGGCAACGCGGGGCAAGTGTGCGTGGCGGGCTCGCGTCTGCTCGTTGAGCGAAGTCTCGCCGAGCCGCTTGCCGAGCGCATCGGCAAGATCTTCGCCGAGCTGAAGCCCGGCGCGACATGGGCCGCCGGCACCACGCTTTCGCCGATCATCTCGGCGCCGCAGGCGGCGCGCATCGAAGGCATCGTGGGACGCACGCTGGAAGCCGGCGCGACGCTGCGCTACGGCGGCGTCCGTGCCGACGGCGGCGCGGACGGCGCGTTCTACAGCCCGACCTTGCTGACGGACGTCACGGCGCACTCCGAAGCGGTACGCGAAGAAGTCTTCGGGCCGGTGCTGACGCTGCAAACCTTCGATACCGAAGAAGAAGCGCTCGCGCTCGCGCAGCATCCCGAGTACGGCCTCGCGGCTGGTGTGCATACCGCCGACCTCGGCCGGGCGCTGCGTTTCGTGCGCGGACTCGAAGCGGGCACGGTGTGGGTCAACCGTTATGGCCGCACCTCGGACTTCATGATTCCCACGGGCGGCTTCAAGCGTTCCGGCATCGGCAAGGACCTGGGCCGCCAGGCCTACGAGGCCAACCTGCGTTTCAAGAGCGTCTTGATCGACCTGCGCGCCTGATCGCGTGTCATCCGCCTGGCATGCCGGCCGCAAACCCATCATGGGCAAGGCTTTCAGGCCGATCGCCGCATTCTGTGCTGTCCGCGGCCTCAAAACGCCTGGTTTGTGTCACCAGCCATGCCCTAATCAGGAACATCTATGTTTTTGCGCTGATTAAATCTTTAACAGGAATGAGCTTTTGCCTGTTTTCGCCAATGAGCTCCGACAGCGAGTTCACCATCACGATAGGACTGCACCATGATCGAATTCGAACCGAAATACATCACCTTCGACTGCTACGGCACGCTGACGAAATTCCACATGGCCGACATGACGCGCGAACAGTACGGCCACTTGCTGAACGGCGAAGACCTGGAAAAGCTCATCGCGTTTTACTCGGGCTATCGTCGCGATGAAGTGCTCGGTGCGTGGAAGCCGTACCGCGAGGTGGTGGTCAATGCGCTACGCCGTGCCTGCAAGCGCATGAACGTCGAATTCAACGAAGCGGGCGCCCAGAGCATCTATGAAGCAGTGCCGACGTGGGGTCCGCATCCGGACGTGCCGGAAGGCGTCGCTCGTCTGGCGAAGAAGTACAAGCTGGTGATTCTCTCGAACGCTTCGAACAACCAGATCCAGAGCAATGTCGACAAGCTCGGCGCGCCGTTCCATAAGGTCTTCACGGCGGAGCAGGCGCAGTCGTACAAGCCGCGCATGCAAGGCTTCGAATACATGTTCGATCAGCTCAACTGCAATCCGGAAGACGTGCTGCACGTGTCGTCGAGCCTGCGCTATGACCTGATGACCGCGCACGACCTGGGCATCAAGCACAAGGTGTTCGTCAAGCGCGGCCACGAACCGTCGACGCCGTACTACCAGTACTACGAGGTCAACGACATTCCGCATCTGGCTTCGGAACTCGGCCTGTAAGCGCCGTTTTTTCACGCCCTAAAGACTGCCTGCCGCCTCGCTCATTGCCCATCTCAAGGACAGACCGGATGAAGCTCGATTCCTACTGGCTCGACACCGCGCCGCCACTGCTGTCGGCGTGCGAGGGTCCGGTCGACGGCCAGACCGATGTGGTGGTGATCGGCGGCGGCTTCACCGGACTGTCGGCGGCGCAAGCGTTGGGTAAGCGCGGCGCCGCGGTGACCGTGCTCGACGCGGGCCGCATCGGCGGCGGCGCGTCCGGGCGCAACGGCGGACAGGTCAATACCGGGGTCGCGCAGGACTTCGTCGCGCTGGTCGCGCAACTCGGTGTGGAGCGCGCGAGCGCCTGCTACCGCGCGTTTTCGGATGCGGTCGACACGGTCGAGCGGTTGATCCGCGAGGAAAACATCGACTGCAATTACATTGCGACCGGCAAGCTGAAGCTGGCCTCCAAGCCGCATCACTTTGCGCATCTGGAGAAGACGGCGGAGGCAATCCGCCGTGAAGTCGATACGGATATCGAACTGATCGACCGCAGCCGTATCCGCAGCGAAATTCAATCCGACAGTTTTTACGGCGGATTGCTGCAACGGCACGGCGGCCAGATGCATATGGGCAAGTTCACCGTCGGTCTCGCCGAGGCCGCGGTGCGCCGCGGCGCCAAGTTGTATGAGAACGCGGCGGTCACCGCTATCGTGAAAGACGGCGGCGGCTTTCGCATCACCACGGCGCGCGGCGAAGTGCGCGCGAAGCAGGTGCTGATCGCGACCGGCCCGTCGCGGCATGGGCCGTTTGGTTGGTATCGGCGGCGTCTCGCGCCGGTCGGTTCGTTCATCGTCGTGACGGAGCCCGTGTCGCCGGAGTTGCTGGCGCAAGTGTTTCCGAACCGGCGCGCGTATACCACTACACGTCTGATGCACAACTACTTCCGCGTGACGCCCGATTCGCGTTTGCTGTTCGGCGGCCGCGCGCGCTTCACGGCGTCCGAGCGGCCGTCCGATGCGAAGAGCGGACGCATCCTGCAGGAAGGCCTCGCCGCGATGTTCCCGATGCTCGCTAGCGCGCGCATCGACTATTGCTGGGGCGGTCTGGTGGATATGAGCGCCGATCGTTTGCCGCACGCCGGCCAGCACGACGGCATCTATTTTTCTATGGGCTACAGCGGTCACGGCACGCAAATGTCGACGCACATGGGCCAGGTGATGGCCGACGTGATGGACGGCCATGAAGACCAGAATCCGTGGCGCGAGTCGGAGTGGCCCGCGATTCCCGGCCATACCGGCAAACCCTGGTTCCTGCCGCTCGTGGGCACGTACTACCGCATCAAGGACATTTTTTATTGATCGTTCGTTGTTCGATTGGCAATTAAAACCACGCAGCCAAGTCTGCTCAACCCCATTGCTCACCCTCGCGGAGAAGTTCGATGAATAAGGAAAACTCGCAACATGGCGCTCTTCATCTCGGCAGCGAGTTGGAGCGGTTGACCGCCAAAGGTGCGTCGCGGCGCGGTGTGCTGCGCGCGATGGCCGCAGCCGGGATGATGTCAGTGACAGGCGCCGGTCTTCTGACCGCTAGCGGTGAGGCCCTGGCGCAAGCCAAGCCGAAGCAGGGCGGCAAGATCCGCGTGGCGACGCAGTCCGCCTCCGCGGCCGATACGCTCGATCCCGCGAAGGGCGCGCTCGGCACCGACTACGTTCGTGGCTTCATGTTCTACAACTGCCTGACCGAGCTCGACCCGCATCTCGGCGCGAAGATGTCGCTGGCGACCTCGCTCGATACGAAAGACGCGACCGTGTGGGTCGTCAAGCTGCGCAACGGCGTGCAGTTCCACGACGGCAAAGCGCTCGCCCCGGCCGACGTGGTGTACTCGATCATGCGCCACAAGGATCCGGCGACCGCTTCGAAAGCGAAGACACTGGCCGACCAGATCAAGGAAGTGAAGGCGACCGGCCCGAACGAAGTGACCATCACGCTGGACGGCCCGAACGCCGATCTGCCGGTGATTCTCGCCACCTCGCATTTCCAGATCATCAAGGACGGCACCAAGGATTTCAAAACGGCGGTCGGCACGGGCCCGTTCAAGCTCAAGGAATTCTCGCCGGGCGTGCGCACCGTCGGTGTGAAAAACGAGAAGTACTGGAAGCCGGGCATGCCGCATCTCGACGAGGTCGAACTGATCGGCATCGGCGACGAATCGGCGCGCGTGAACGCGCTGCTCTCCGGCGACGTGCAACTGATCAACGCGGTGAGCCCGCGTTCGACCGCGCAGATCAAAGGCGCCGGCGGCTTCTCCGTGCTGGAGACGAAGACCGGCTTGTACACCGATCTGATCGTGCGCGACGAAGGCGGCCTGACCGGCAACGACGATTTCCGGCGCGGCATGATGTACCTGCAGGACCGCGAGCAGATGCGCCGCGCGATCTTCCAGGGTTACGGCACGATCGGCAACGACCAGCCGATCGATCCGACCAACAAGTACTACCTCGCCGGCTTGCCGCAGCGCGCCTTCGATCCGGACAAGGCGAAGTTCCATTTCCAGAAGGCCAAGGTCGGCAGCGCGCCGATCCAGATCTTCGCGTCGCCGGCTGCGGAAGGCTCGGTTGAAATGGCGATGTTCCTTCAGCAGGTCGCGCCGCAAGCCGGCTTGAATCTGCAGGTCTCGCGCGTGCCGGCCGACGGCTACTGGTCGAACCACTGGATGAAGCATCCGCTGGGTTTCGGCAACATCAACGCGCGGCCGAGCGCCGACGTGATCTTCACGCAGTTCTTCAAGTCGGACGCACCGTGGAACGAAGCGAACTGGAAAAGCCCGAAGTTCGACCAGATGCTGGTGGCCGCGCGCGGCGAACCGGACGACGCCAAGCGCAAGAAGATCTACGGCGACATGCAGGTGCTGGTGCATGAAACGGGCGGTATCGGCATTCCTCTGTTCCAGAGTTCGCTCGACGCGTATACGAACAAGCTGAAGGGCCTCGGCTCGATTCCGCTTGCCGGGCTGATGGGCTTCATGTTCGCGGAAAACGTCTGGCTCGAAACCTGAGCCGGACCCAGGTCACACCCTGCAACACGCGCGCCGCGGATCGAGCGGCGCGCGGCTTTAACTGCAACTCCGTTGCATGGGACCAGAGTAAGCGCTAAACCGCTAACTCTGGTCGACAGAGGAGACTCACGATGAAAGCACATGCGCAACGTCTCATCGCCGCACGCCTCGGCCTCGCGCTGCTCACGCTGCTGCTGGTGTCGGCGGTCGTGTTCGCCATCACCGGGCTGCTTCCCGGCGACGCGGCCCAGCAGGCGCTCGGCCAGGCGGCGACCCCCGAAGCCGTGGCCGCCTTGCGGCATCAGTTCGGCCTCGACCAGCCCGCGCTGCAACGCTACTTCGTGTGGCTTCTTCACGTGGTGAGCGGCAACTTCGGCACGTCACTATCGAACAATCTCCCCGTCAGTCAACTGATCGCGACGCGCCTGCCGAATTCGCTGGTGCTGGCCGGTCTGACGGCGCTGGTCTCGGTGCCGGTGGCGCTGTTGATCGGCATTTCGTCGGCGATGTTCCGCGGCTCGCTGCTCGATCGCACGCTCAACGTGCTGACCCTCTCCACGGTGGCCGTGCCGGAATTCCTGATCGCGACGATCGCCGTGCTGATCTTTGCCGTCAAGCTGCGCTGGCTGCCGGCGCTGTCGTATCTGTCGGAGGTGCATTCGTTCGGCGCGCTGCTGCGCATCTACGCGATGCCGGTGATGACGCTGTGCTGCGTGCTGGTCGCGCAGATGGCGCGCATGACGCGCGCCGCTGTGCTCGATCAGCTGAATTCGTCGTATGTGGAAATGGCCTTGCTCAAGGGCGCCTCGCCGGTGCGCGTGGTGTGGCGGCATGTGTTGCCGAACACCATCGGCCCGATTGCCAACGCCGTGGCGCTGAGCCTGTCGTATCTGTTCGGCGGCGTAGTGATCGTCGAGTCGATCTTCAACTATCCCGGTCTCGCGAGCCTGATGGTGGACGCGGTGACCAACCGTGACATGCCGCTCGTGCAGGGCTGCGTGATGGTGTTCTGCGCGGCGTATCTCGCGCTCGTGCTGATCGCCGACCTGTGTCAAATCATATCCAACCCGAGGCTGCGTCGATGATGAGCCAACCTACCAATCCCCACCACGTGCCTCACGCCGGCACGGAGCTGTACGACGTGCGCCGTGACGAAGTGGTCGTCGAACCGGCTCCTGTTGAAGCGCAGGCGCTGAAACACGGCGTGCTCAAACGCCTCGTGCACCGCTTCTCCATACTCGGCCTGATCGGTCTGCTGATGGTGGCGTTCTGGCTGCTGGTCGCGTTCATCGGACCGCTGGTCGCGCCATACAAAGGCGGCGCGCTGACCTCGACGGAAATTTTCGGCCGCTACAGCGCGGCCTATCCGCTCGGCACCGACTATCTGGGCCGCGACATGCTCAGCCGGATTCTCTACGGCGCGCGCTACACGGTCGGCCTCGCGCTTGCCGCGGCGGTGCTCGCCAGCGTGATCGGCACGTTCTTCGGGCTGCTCGCGGCGGTGTCGGGCCGCTGGGTCGATGAAATCCTGAGCCGTCTGTTCGACGCGCTCATTTCGATTCCGAGCAAGGTGTTCGCGCTCGTCGTGATCGCCGCGTTCGGTTCGTCGATCCCGATGCTGATGACGGTGGCCGCGGTGGCCTACATTCCCGGCGCGTTCCGCATTTCGCGCTCGCTCGCGGTGAACGTGATGGGCCTCGAATACGTGCAGGTGGCGAGAGCGCGCGGCGAAGGCATTTTCTATATTGCGCGGGTCGAGGTGCTGCCCAACATGATTCATCCGATGCTCGCCGATTTCGGTCTGCGCTTCGTGTTCATCGTGCTGCTGCTGAGCGGGCTGAGCTTCCTCGGTCTCGGCGTGCAGCCGCCGAACGCCGATTGGGGTTCGCTCGTGCGCGAGAACATCGGCGGCCTGTCGGAAGGCGCGCCCGCCGTGCTGATGCCGGCCGTCGCGATCGCGACGCTGACCATCGGCATGAATCTGCTGATCGACAACCTGCGGCGTCGCAGCCGTAGCCACGGAGGTGCGTGATGGCTGATCGCGACATGATCGAAGTGAAGGGCTTGAGAGTCGTCGCGGGGGCCGCGCCGGGGCCGGTGACGGAGATCGTCAAGGGTGTCGATTTTTCGGTGAAAAAGGGCGAAGTGCTCGCACTGATCGGCGAGTCCGGTTCGGGCAAGACCACCATCGCGCTGTCGCTGCTCGGCTATGCGCGTGCGGGCTGCGCGATCAGCGGCGGATCGGTGCGCATCGGCGAGCTCGAGGTGTTGTCGCTCGACGCGAAGGGCCGCCGCGCGTTGCGCGCGCGCACCGTGGCGTATGTCGCGCAGAGCGCGTCGGCCGGCTTCAATCCGGCGCGTACGATCATGGATCAGGTCACCGAACCGGCGCTGCTGCATCACCTCATGACGAAAGAAGCGGCGCGCGCCAAGGCGATCGGGCTGTTCCGCTCGCTCGCGCTGCCCGCGCCGGAAACGATCGGCGAGCGCTATCCGCATCAGGTGTCCGGCGGCCAGTTGCAGCGTTTGATGGCGGCGATGGCCTTGATCACCGATCCGGCCGTCGTCGTGTTCGACGAGCCGACCACCGCGCTCGACGTCACCACGCAGATCGAAGTGCTCGCGGCCTTCAAGAAGGTGATTCGCGAACTCGGCACTACAGCCGTGTACGTGTCGCACGATCTGGCGGTGGTTGCGCAAATGGCGGACCGCATCGTCGTGTTGAACGGCGGCGCGGTGAAGGAGAACGGCGCGGTCGCGCAAGTGCTCGACGCGCCGGTGGATGCGTACACGCGTCAGTTGCTGGCGGCCACGCGTCGTCCTGAAGCCGTGCTGACGTTGCCGCCGAACCTGGGCAAACATGTGCCGCCGCTGCTGGAGATTCGCGGACTGTCCGCGGGCTATGGCCGCATCGACCGCCACGGCGCGCCCGCCGTGCGAGTGCTGGACGACGTCAGTCTGTCGATTCCGCGCGGCAGCACGCTCGGCGTGATCGGCGAATCCGGCTCCGGCAAGACGACGCTCGCGCGCGTGGTGGCGGGTCTCGTCGACCGGGCGCGCGGCGAGGTGCTGTTCAACGGCGAACCGCTGCCGGCGCAAATCTCGCGCCGCACGCCGGAGCAGTATCGGCAGATTCAGATCGTGTTTCAGAACGCCGACACGGCGCTCAACCCGAGCCATTCGATCGCCGATATTCTCGGCCGGCCGCTCGCGTTCTATCACCATCTGCGCGGCTCGGCAGCGAAGAAGCGCATGCTGGAACTGCTCGATCTGGTGAAGCTGCCGGCCGGCATCGCCACACGCACGCCGGCCGGACTGTCCGGCGGCCAGAAGCAGCGCGTGAATCTGGCGCGTGCGCTCGCCGCCGATCCCGCCTTGATTCTGTGCGACGAAGTGACCTCCGCGCTCGACACGGTGGTCGGTGCGGCGATCCTCGATCTGCTCGCCGAATTGCGGCGCGAACTCGGCGTGTCGTACATGTTCATCAGCCACGATATTTCGACGGTGCGCGCGATCTGCGACGAAGTGATCGTGCTGTATGCGGGGCATCGTGTGGAAGCGGGCCAGCGCGAGGTGCTCGCGGCGCCGCCGTATCACCCGTACACGGGCTTGCTGGTGGATTCGGTGCCGGCATTGAAACCCGGCTGGCTCGACGCGCGCCGTGACATCGTCGCCACTGCCTTGCCGGCGATGGGCGAGAGTGCCGACGTTGCCGAGTTGTGCTCGTTCCGCGCGCGTTGTCCGGTGCGTATCGACGGCAAGTGCAACATGACGCCGCCCTCGTTGAAGAAGCTGCCTTCCGGCGCGGAGATTCTGTGCCACCATCCGGTCGCCGAACTGAACCGTTTGCAGACGGTGGAGGTGACCCCGGCATGAGCGGACGATTCGTGCGCCTTGCGGAAACGGGCCGCAAGACCTTTCCGATTACCGTGGACGGCGTCGTGCGCGAGGCCGCCGAAGGCGACACGCTGATGGTCGCGTTGCTCACCGGCACGGCCACCTTGCGCGATTCCGAATTCGGCGACGGCCGGCGCGCCGGTTTCTGTCTGATGGGCGCCTGCCAGGACTGCTGGGTGTGGACCGCGCAAGGCGAGCGCGTGCGTGCGTGCAGCACGCCGGCCGTGCCGGGCATGTCGATCGTTACGAAGCTGGCGGAAGCCGGGGAGGGCGTATGGCCCCGCGCGTAGTCATCATCGGGGCCGGGCCGGCGGGCGTGCGCGCGGCGCAGGCGCTGGTCGAAGCGGGGCTGCGGCCTGTCGTGGTCGACGAAGGGCGGCGTGACGGCGGGCAGATTTATCGACGTCAGCCGGAAGGGTTTTCGCGCAGCTACGAGACGCTTTATGGCACCGAGGCCGAGCGTGCCGCGTCGCTGCATCAGAGCTTCGATGCGTTGAAGAGCCGCATCGACTATCTGCCGGAGACGCTGGTCTGGAACATCTCGCCGAATACCGTACATCTGGTGAGCGGCACGCGCTATCACACGCTCGTGTTTGACGCGCTGATCGTCTGCAGCGGCGCGACGGACCGGCTGATGCCGGTCAAGGGCTGGCACCACGCGGGCACTTATAGCCTCGGCGGCGCGCAGGTCGCGTTGAAATCGCAAGGCTGCGCGATCGGTTCCCGCATTGTCATGATGGGCAGCGGTCCGCTGCTGTATCTCGTGGCCGCGCAGTACGTGAAGGCGGGCGCGCAGGTTGCCGCGGTGCTCGACACCTCGACGTTCATGCAGCGCGTGGCCGCGCTGCCGCGCCTGCTGGCGATTCCCGCCGCGCTCAGAAAAGGCATTGTGTTGACGCGTGTGCTGTCCGACGCGCGTGTGCCGGTTCATCACGGCGTAGAGCCGCTCGAAATTAAAGGCTCGCCGCAAGACGGCGTGAACGCGGTTGAAGTCGCGCTACCCGGCGGCCAGCGCCTCGAACTCAAGTGCGATGCCGTCGCGCTCGGTTATCACTTGCGGCCCGAGACGCAACTCGCCGATCTCGCCGGTTGCCGCTTCCTGTTCGACGAAAACGCTCGGCAGTGGCTGCCGCAAATCGACGCCGACGGCCGCAGCAGCATCAAAGGCGTCTATCTGGCGGGCGACGGCGCACGCGTGCGCGGCGCCGACGCGGCGGAATGCTCCGGCCGGCTCGCGGCGCTGGCCGCCTTGCAGGATCACGGCCTACCGGTCAATGGCGTGGAGCGCTTGCGCGCCGAACTCGCGCGTTTCTCACGATTTGCCGCGGGCTTGCGTGAAGCCTTCCCGTGGCCGGCGAAATTCGCCGCGTCGCTGCCGGACGAAACGATAGTTTGCCGATGTGAAGCGATCACGGCCGGCGAATTGCGCCGCGTGGTGCAGGCGACCGGCGCTAAAGAGGCCAATCGCGCGAAGGCGTTTTCGCGCGTCGGCATGGGCCGTTGCCAGGGACGCTATTGCGGCCACGCGGGCGCGGAGATCATCGCGGCGGCCGCATGTGTGCCGCTGTCTTCAGTGGGACGGCTGCGCGGCCAGGCGCCGGTCAAACCGCTGCCCGTGGCGCTGACCGAAGAGGTGAGCGACGAGGTCAGCAAATGAGCGCGACGACCCGCAACGAAGCCGATGTGATCGTGATCGGCGGCGGCATCATGGGAACGACGACGGCGTTCTTCCTGCGCCAGCGCAACCGCTCGGTGATTCTGCTCGAACGCGGACTCACCGGACAGCAGGCGAGCGGCGTGAACTTCGGCGGCATTCGCCGTCAAGGCCGCGCGCTGCCGCAACTGGCGATGGCCAACCGCGCGCTGCGCACGTGGCAACGCTCGGCGGAACTGCTCGGCGAGGACATCGAGTTTCTGCCGTCGGGCCACACGCGCGTGTGCTACCACCAGAAGGACGTCGAGAATTTCGATCAATACGCCATCGACGCGCGCGCCTACGGTCTCGAACTCGAAGTGCTGCATGGCGAAGCCATGTTCAGGCGTTTTCCGTTTCTCGGCCGCGAGGTGCTGGCGGCTTCGATCTCGCCGCTCGACGGCCACGCCAATCCGCGCCTCGCCGCGCCCGCGTTCGGCCGCGCGGCGGCGCGGCTCGGCGCGCAGGTGATCGAAGACGCGGAGATCGTGCGCGTCGAAAAAGACGGCAGCCGGTTTCGCGTGGAAAGCGCGCGCGGCGACGTGTACTGGGCGGCGCAACTCGTGATCTGCGCGGGCGCGTGGGCGAGCCGGCTGACCGAACAGTTCGGCGAACACGTGCCGCTGACCGCGCGCGGGCCGCAAATGTGCGTGACCGAACCGGTGCCCTACGTGTTCAAGTCGTCGATGGGCGTGTTCACGTCGATCAAGGAAGAGAGCATTTACTTTCGCCAGATTCCGCGCGGCAACATCATCGTCGGCGGCGGTCCGGCCGGTCCCGCCGACGCCGTGACGAGCCGCGCCTCGGTGCTGCCGGTCAACACCGTGCGGCAAATGGCGCAGATGCGTCGGCTCGTGCCCGCGTTGGCGCCGCTGCATGTGATTCGCGTGTGGAGCGGCGTGGAAAGCTATTTGCCCGACAGCGAGCCGGTGATCGGTCCGAGCGGCCAGGTCGACGGTTTGTTCTACGCGTTCGGCTTCAGCGGGTCGGGTTTTCAGATCGGGCCGGGCGTCGGCGAGACGCTGGCGGAGCTCGTCGATACGGGCAGCACGGCGATTCCTCTCGACGCGTTTTCCATCCGGCGTTTCACGACACAACCGGCGGCCCGCTCGAGCATCGTGACGTCATGAAACAGTCCATCAGCCTCAATGCCGCCCGCGCCTTCATCGAAGCCCATTTCGACGAACCGGTGACGCTCGCCCAACTCGCCGCGCTGTCCGCGCTCAGCGTGTCGCGCTTCGCCACGGTGTTCCGGCAGCAATACGGATCGTCGCCGTATCGCTATCTGTGCGGCCTGCGGATTCAGCGCGCGCAGACGCTGTTGCTCGAAGGCGTGCCGGGATCGGTCGTCGCGACGGAGGTGGGCTTCTTCGACCAGAGCCATTTCGGCCGCCATTTCAAGCGATGCTGCGGCATGACGCCCAGCATGTTCATCGCGCGCGCCGCAGCCAATGCGGCGCGGCATGGCGGCGCGAGTGGTTCGATCGGCTTGAGTGGCGCGTCTACGGCGTCGCGTTCAGCTTCCGCCATAACGTCGTCTTGCTGATGCCGAGCGCCTCGCAGACCGCGTCGCGATCGCCGTCGTGCGCGGCAAGCGCGGTGCGAATTTCGTCGACTTCCACGTGACGGCTGCGTTCGCGCAGGGTTAAGGCTGACTTCTTCGCACGCGCGTGCGGCTCGACGATTTCAGGCGCGACCGTGCGCAACATGTCGCGTGTGAGAACGGGTTCGGTGGCGTCTTCGGGCAGTGCGTCTACGTCCACGTCGGCGAGTTCGACCGCGATCCGTTCGATCACGTTCTGCAATTCGCGCACGTTGCCAGGCCACGCGTAACGCTTGAATGGCTCGTCGAGCGCGGCGAGCAGGCGTTCGGCGGCGGCCGCGTCCGGCAGGCGCGCCGCGAGCCTCGGTTCGCGCGCCGCGGCTTGCAATAGCAGTTCGACGGCGAGCGGCAGCAGGTCGGTCGGCCGCTCGCGCAGCGGCGGCAGCGCGATGCTCAGAATGTTGAGCCGGTAGTAGAGGTCGGCGCGAAAGCTGCCCGCTTCGATGCCCTCGGTCAACGCGCGATGCGTCGCCGCGACCACGCGGATATCGACCCGCGTCGGCTCCGTCGAACCGAGCCGCACGACTTCGCGCTCTTGCAACACGCGCAGGAGCCGGCTTTGCAACGACAACGGCATCTCGCCGATTTCATCGAGAAACAATGTGCCGCGGTGCGCCACTTCGATCAGCCCCGCCTTGCCGCCCTTGCGCGCGCCGGTGAACGCGCCTTCCTCGTAGCCGAACAGTTCGCTCTCCAGCAGCGCCTCGGGAAACGCGCCGCAATTGATCGCGACGAACGCGAAGTCGCGCCGCGCGCTCAACTGATGCATGCTCTGCGCGACCATCTCTTTACCCGTGCCGCTTTCGCCGAGAATCAGCACGGTGGCGTCCGATCGGGCATAACGCCGCACGAGCGCGCGCACCCGTTCGATCGATTCGGACGCGCCGACGATATCGTCGAGCCGGTAACGCGCGCTGAACTGCTGCACGCGCTGGCGTGAACGCAGCGTCCGGTCGAGCCGTTCGACCGCCCGCGATTCCTGAAACGTCAGCACGGTGCCCGCCGCCGCGCTGCTGCTGGCAAGCGGCCCGCGATGCACGACATAGCTCACGCCACGTACCGTGCATAACGTGTCGCCGTCCGCGTCCGGCAGGCTGCCGGCGAGATCGGGCGCGAGTTCGAGCAGCACGCGGCCCACGGCATTCGCCGCGTCGAGGCCGAGCACGCCGGCGAGGCGCTGGTTCATCGCTTCGACGCGGCCTTGCGCGTCGAGCGCGACGACGCCGTCGCGCAGATGCTGCAGCAGATTGTCGAGCCGTTGACGCCGGATCGTTTCGCGGCGCGTGGCCTGCGCGACTTCGAGCGCGGTGTCGAAGGCCGCGCGCACCGACGCGCGCGAATACAAAAATACCGCCCCCATGCCGGCATTCGCGGCGAGATCGGTGACGAGTCCTGGGCCGACCACCACGTCGATGCCGCGATCGCGCAGATCGAGCACGACGCTCTCCGCGTCCTGCGCCGATTGATAGGAAGCGAACGTGACGTCGAGTGCGTAGGAGGTCGCGAAACGCCGCACTTCGTCAGGCGTATTGCCGTGTGTGACGAGCGCGACCTTCGCGCCGTCGCGGCGCGCTCGCGCGAGCGCATGCATCACGTCGAAGCCGGTCGGGCCGATCAGCACGACCGGCACCGATACGCGCGTCTTCAGATACGCGCCGTTCGAGCCGCCGGCAATCACCACATCCGGACGGCCCGCGCCTGCGGCGTCGACTTCGCGCACGGCGTCTTCGAAGCCGTGCGCGACGATACGCAGGTCCGCGCGTTCGACATATTCGCCGGCGATGTCGAAAAACAGATCGCGCAGGCGGCTGATGCTGACGGCCCAGATGCGGGGGCGCTGGGCCGGTTCGAAAAGAGGTGTGCTCAAGGCTGGGCGGCTCGCGGCGGGGGGAGAACGTCCGCCTATTATGCGCGCATCCATTTCCAATTTGAAACTCGCATTTCAGTTATGAAACGAAATGCAAACCATCGTGGACGTCCGTCTTTTGTGAAATCAGGCACTTAGCGTGCGTCGGAGCGGCTGGCCCATTCTTTGCTCTTAAGGCTGCGGTCAAAGCATCCCCCCATGCATCAGGAGACGAACTCATGAGCGAAGCAGACAACAGCACGCCGAACGCAGGCGCATTCAAACCGAAGAAGTCCGTCGCCCTGTCCGGCGTGACGGCGGGCAACACGGCGCTCTGCACGGTCGGCAAGACCGGCAACGACCTGCACTACCGCGGCTACGACATTCTCGATATCGCCAGCGCCTGCGAATTCGAAGAGATCGCGTACCTGCTCGTGCACGAAAAGCTGCCGACCCAGGCCGAACTGACCGCCTACAAGAC
>NZ_JARESV010000060.1:0-48117 GCF_046026985.1 Paraburkholderia sp. RL18-101-BIB-B | reverse complement strand
CCACGTGTGCAGTTCGCGCTGACCGTCCCGACGGTGACGGACCGGCTGATCCAGCAGGCGTTACTGCAGGTACTGCAGCCGGTTCTGGACCCGACCTTCAGCGAGCATAGCTACGGCTTCCGGCCCGGGCGGCGTGCGCACGACGCGGTGCTTGCCGCGCAGTCGTACGTGCAGTCAGGGCGTCGGATCGTGGTAGACGTGGACCTGGAGAAGTTCTTCGACCGGGTCAACCACGACATCCTGATCGATCGTCTGCAGAAACGCATAGACGATGCCGGCGTAATCCGGCTGGTCCGGGCGTATCTGAACAGCGGCATCATGGATGGCGGGGTGGTCCAGCAGCGGGATCAGGGCACGCCGCAGGGCGGGCCACTATCCCCGCTGCTGGCCAACGTGCTGCTCGATGAGGTGGACAAGGAACTGGAGCGGCGGGGCCATTGCTTTGCGCGTTACGCCGACGACGCGAATGTTTATGTTCGTAGTCGCCGGGCGGGTGAGCGGGTGATGGCGCTGCTACGACGTCTGTATGGTCGACTGCGGCTGAAGGTCAACGAGACTAAAAGCGCGGTGGCAAGTGTGTTTGGTCGCAAGTTTCTGGGCTACAGCTTGTGGGTGGCTCCGGGCGGTGTGGTGAAGCGCAAGGTGGCGGCTAAACCGCTGCTGGCGTTCAAACGCCGCATCCGTGAACTGACGCGTCGGTCTGGTGGACGCAGCATGAAGGATGTGGTGGAACGGTTACGGTCCTACGTGCAGGGCTGGAAGGCGTACTTCCGGCTGGCGCAAACGCCGCGCGTCTGGTTAGCATTGGACAAGTGGCTGCGTCACCGGTTGCGTGCCATTCAGCTTAAACACTGGCGCCGTGGCACTACCATCTACCGGGCACTGCGTGCGCTGGGGGCATCGGCTGACGTTGCGCGACACGTCGCGGCGAACAGTCGCCGCTGGTGGCGCAACAGCGACCAATTGCTCAACAGCGTGCTGACCATCGCGTACTTCGATCGGCTGGGCGTGCCACGACTCTCATAACTTCAACTTCCCGAACCGCCCGGTGCGGACCCGCATGCCGGGTGGTGTGGCAGGGGTACGGCCTTCTGGCCGTCCCCTATGCCGATTGGACAACCGTCCCTTTCTCCAAATAAGGATGTGGCCAGACGCCATCGAACCGGCGCCACGGCGCGCGGTAACCGATGCCGACCGGCGCCGGATTGGGGCGCAGGTGCGCAGACGCCGGCGCTGACTTAATTGGCGCGCCGAGCCATAACGTTGAGGTAGTGGAGTCCGGAACGCTGCACGGGGCAAATTCCTGTCGGGGCAGACCGCTGGCCATCGCATCGACAGACGGTGCCAACGTCGGGCGCGATCGCGCCACGTACGATCCTGCGTGCGGATTGCGCGAAGGCGCGCCGATCGGGTAGGGTGACGAGATCGTCACCAACCACGACCGGGGCACAACGATGAACAAGCAGGAGTTGGTGGATGCAGTCGCCGCGAAGACCGGCGCAAGCAAGGCGGCCGCCGGCGAGGCGATCGATGCGTTTATCGGCACGGTCACCGCGGCCGTCACGAAAGGTGACACCGTGCAGCTGATCGGCTTTGGATCATTTTCGACGGGGGCGCGCGCCGCGCGCGTCGGCCGCAATCCGGCGACCGGCGCCGAAAT
Organism: Paraburkholderia sp. RL18-101-BIB-B; assembly: GCF_046026985.1. Lineage (NCBI taxonomy): Bacteria > Pseudomonadati > Pseudomonadota > Betaproteobacteria > Burkholderiales > Burkholderiaceae > Paraburkholderia > Paraburkholderia sp. RL18-101-BIB-B. Next base: position 46,457 of record NZ_JARESV010000060.1, on the reverse strand, counting down.
CCAGATCGCGGCTGCGAAGACAGTGAAGTTCACGGCGGGCAAGGCGTTCAAGGATGCCGTGAACGGCGCCTGAGACCCGACGCAGACCGTCGGCCGGATGTCTGCCGATGGCGCGGCTGCCAGCAGTAGCCGCTGCAGGTACTGGCGGCAGCGACGGCGCGGCGTGATCGGGCAGGGCCTGGACCCCGGCCAGCCGGCCTGGTAGGATCAGTGCGAGATGCCGCGACATACTGCGGCCCCCGCGATTCGCTGCACATCTATATAGATAGCCGTATGGAAAAGAAACGATCGCGGACCGGGCGCGAAATCTCGTGCCCAACGATCGGCGCGTTACTGCGCTACCGGACGCGCATCGTGCAGTGATTCATGACGGACTCTGCTGACGCCGACGACACCCGACGTCCTTCCGTTCTGGCGCGCTGACAGTCGACAAGATCCTTTCTATCCGAGGCGGATGGTTACGACCGGTGGAAAAGCCGCGCTAGCAGAATTAAGGGACAGCATTAGCGCTTCAACGGACACCGCCAGCAAAATTAACGATCTCCAACACCAATCCTGACTTGTCGAATTGATTCTGGTGGGAATCAAATTCACTCGCTCAAGCGGCGTCGCGCGGAGGTTTGCTTTGGGCCTGGACAATCTGAATGAAGCGCTGTGTCGCCGGTGACAGATACGCATCGGTCCGATGGACGACGCCGAATTCGCGCGTCATGGTGGTGTCGGCGTTGAAGACCTCGACGAGTCTAGGCGCGAAGCGCCGGTCGTTCAGGTTGCGCCGCGAGATGAAACTGAGCAGGCCGGTTTCCGCAATGAGGCGGGGCACGGCATTGATCGAACTCGTCATTATGGCCGCGCGAGGCGGCGGCAAGCCACGCGCCGCGAACACCCGTTCGAGCCATTGCCGTGTCGCAACCGAGCGCGCCGGCAATACCCAGCCGTATTCGCACATATCTTCAAGTGGCGCGTGCTGGCCGGCGAGCGGATGCGTCGCGCTGACCGCGACCACCACGTGGTCCTCCGTAATCGGAATTCCCACCAGTTCTTCATCGCGAGTGCCGAGCGGGCCGATTACCACATCGAGCAGGCGACTGCGCAACGACTCGTGCAGTACATCGTTCATGCCGATCTGCAAATCGATCACCACATCGGGCGCCTCCTGCTGCAACGCCCGGCAGGCCTCCGGCATGATGAATTCGGCGACGGTCGCCGCCGCGCCCGCCCTGATCAAGCCTGCCAGCCCCTTGCCCAGCGATGAAATCTGCCGGTACGTCTCGTCGAGCGTACGTTCCACCAGCAGCGAGCGCGTGTAGAGCAGGTGCCCTGCGTCCGTGAGCCGGATGCCGCGGCCGCTGCGCTCGAACAGATCGGCACCGTAGGTCTCTTCAAGACGGTCAATACATTTCGACAGGGCCGGCTGCGTGATGTGCAAGGCGTGTGAAGCACGCCCAAGATGCCCTAGTTCGGCAACTTTGACGAAGTAAAGAAGGTCGCGCACCTGCAGGTTCATCGCCATTGCGTGATCTCCCTTAGCCACAAAATCCCAGCTCGAATCATAACTGGCAGGAATGTAAAGATGAAAAATTGAAAATAGACATTATGAGTCCATCCGTCAACAATGTGTCCAAACATTCAAGGAGACATTGATGTCTTACCGGATTCTCGTCACCGCTCCGCTGCTTGCCGCTGCCGGCCAGCGCGCATTGGCCGAGGCGCAATGTGAGGTCGTCTATATCGCCGACGCGCAGGATTCCGCGGAGGTCGAGCGCATCCTGACCACGCAGCCCATCGACGCCGTGATCTCGCGCACGGTCGAATTGTCCGCCGCTGGCATCGGGGCGTGTCCGACGCTCAAGGTGATCTGCAAGCACGGCGTGGGCGTGACCAATATCGATGTCGATGCAGCCACTCAAGCCGGCATCCCCGTCTTTACGACACCCGGCACCAACACGTTTTCGGTGGCCGAACTGACAATCGGACTGATGCTTGCGGCAGCCCGCAAAATCAATTTCTATGACAGCGAGCTGCGCGCCGGCCGCTGGACGCGCACCGGCGACGGCGTGCAATTGCATGGCCGCACGCTGGGCCTGGTGGGTTACGGCCAGATTGGACGGCATGTCGCGACAATCGCGCACGCACTCGGCATGCGCGTGCATGTGTTCGATCCCGCGTTGAGCGAGGGCAGCGTGGAGGCGCATGTGACTGTGGAGCGCTCGCTGCAGGATCTGTATGCACGTGCGGATGTGCTGAGCCTTCACTGTCCGGTGAACGCCCACACGCGCGGGATGATCGATGCGCATGCCATTGCCGCGCTGCCGGATCGCGCAATTGTGATCAACACGGCACGTGGTGAACTGATCGACGAGGCTGCGCTGGTGGCCGCGTTGCAAAGCGGGAAGCTGGCGGCGGCCGGACTCGACACCTTCGCGCATGAACCGCTCGGACGGGAAGATCCGCTCCTCGCGCTTCCCAATATTGTCCTAACGCCACATGTCGGCGGTTCGACGCCGGATGCACTCGACGCCGTCGCGACTTCGGCGGTGGCTACCAGCGTGCGTTATCTGCGTGGCGATGAAGTCGATACGGCAAGCTGCGTCAATCCGCAGATTCTTCTCTCTGACAGAAAGGTTATCGCATGAGCGTCATTCAGAATCGGGCCGGCTGGCCCGCAGGATTTTTCGTCGGCCAACGCACTTCCGTGCCCACTGCTGCGCAGGTCGACGCGTTCCGCACGGTGCCGGTCGCGCATGCAGGCGACTGCATGGGCCGCAGCGTGGGCGCTACGGGGCTGGTCGCGTACCACAACTCTCTGTCGCTGACGATGTGCGGCCCGGCGATCACGGTGCGCGTGCGTCCTGGTGACAATATGATGATTCACAAGGCAATCGAGCTCGCGCAACCAGGCGATGTCATCGTCGTCGACGGCGCTGGCGATCTGACCCAGGCGTTGATCGGCGGATTGATGCGGACGTCGGCGCTGACCAGGAAGATCGGCGGTTTCGTGATCGACGGCGCGGTTCGCGATCTCGCCGAATGGGCCGAGGGCGAGATTCCGGTCTACGCTCGCGGCCATACGTTTCGCGGGCCGAGCAAGGAAGGGCCGGGGGAGGTGAATGTGACGATCGCGTGCGCCGGCATGGTGGTGAATCCCGGCGATCTGGTGCTGGGCGACGCGGACGGCGTGATTGCCGTGCCGGTCGATCAACTCGACGCGCTGTTGCCACTGGTGCTCGCGCATGCCGACAAGGAAGCCGGTATTCGCGCGACCAACCGGGCCGGCACCGCCGATCCGGAGCGCTTCAACGCGCTGCTGCGCAAGAAGGGTTGCCCGGTTTGACCTCGCGCGTCCCGGCCGTCAATGCGGCGCCCGACATGCCAGTGCCCTTTTCCGCGGGCACGGGTGCGCCACGTCTCAATGTGCCGCCACTTGCCTGCGACTGCCACATGCATGTGTATTCAGATCGCTACGCGGTCGCGGACGATGCCGTATTGCTGCCGCCGGACGCGTCGCTAGCGGACTATCGCAAGCTGCAGCGACGGCTAGGTACGACTCGCAACGTGTTCGTCCTTCCGTCGACGTATGGCGTCGACAACGCCAGCGTGCTCGATGCAATCGCTGCATCGAATGGCGAAGCGAGAGGAATTGGCGTAGCTGACCGTTCTCTTACCCTGTCGAGCCTGGAAAAACTGGATCGAGGCGGCATGGTGGGGCTCCGGTTCAACCTGGCCCGCGCCGGTGCGAATGCGCTGACCGACGCAACGTTGCTCGCGCCCGCTCTCGCCGAACGTGGCTGGCATGCTGAATTTCACGTCAGTGGGCTGAGCCTGGCCGATATCGCGCCGACGCTAGCGGGCTTGCCATGCGATGTCGTACTCGACCACATGGCACGCATGCCTTTTAACGAAGGAACCGTGCAACCGGCGTTTCGCCTGTTGCGCGAACTGCTCGATGGTGACGCCTTCTGGGTGAAGCTGAGCGGGACTTATCTCGACACGCAGGCAAGTGTCGGAAACGTCGTCGAATTCGGCAAGGCGCTTGTTGAGCATCGCCCCGATCGCCTCGTATGGGGCAGCGACTGGCCTCATCCAGCGGCCAAAGCAATTCCCGACGACGCCGGGCAACTGGATTACTTGCTGGATTGGGCGCCCGATGCGGCAACGCGCAATTCGATACTGGTTGACAACCCCGCGCGGCTATATCGCTTTTAGATTGCAGATAAAAGAGCAACGAAACGCCTAAACAGGAGACTGTATGAAATCCGATTCATCCACTGCGTTCGCGCAGGATGCGGCGCGGGCCGTGTCGATCGCCGCAGCGCAAGCGGTGGAAGACGCCGACCAGTGTAGCAAGGCGGTGCGTAAAGCATCGTTTCGCTTGCTGCCGGTATTGTTGCTCGGCTATATCTGCAGCTATCTCGATCGCACCAACGTCGGTTTCGCCGCGCTCACGATGAACCGCGAACTCGGGCTGACATCGCTCGAGTTCGGCTGGGGAGCGGGTTTGTTTTTCGTGAGCTACGCGCTGTGCGAGGTGCCGAGCAATCTCGCACTACATCGATTCGGCGCGCGCCGCTGGCTGTCGCGCATTATGGTAACGTGGGGGTTGCTCTCTGCAGCGACCGCTTTTGTTGTCGGCCCCCATTCGTTCTATGGATTGCGACTCGTGCTCGGTGTGGCGGAAGCGGGCTTCTTTCCGGGTGTGGCCTTTTACCTGACGTCATGGTTTCCGCGCGCATACCGGGCGCGTGTGCTCGCTTGGTTCACGTTGGGCATTCCCTTGTCAGCTGTCATTGGCGGGCCTCTTTCCGGGGCTTTGCTTGGCATTCACACGTTTCTTGGGCTTTCAGGGTGGCAATGGCTATTCATTGCGCAAGGGCTTCCGGCTTCACTACTTGGTGTGTGCGCGTGGTTCCTGCTCTCCGATTCACCACAGGAGGCGCGCTGGCTTAGCGAGGGCCAACGCAGCGCTTTGTGCGCGCAGCTGGCGGCTGAGGTGAAATCCGGAAATGAGCGCAGCTTTCGCGCCGCCGTGCGCGATCCCCGTGTGCTGCTGCTGACCGCTGCGCTGTTCGGATTATCCGTGGGTATCACCGGGGTGGGCATGTGGTTGCCTCAGATCATTCGCCGCGATGGGCTCGGTCTCTTTCATACGGGGCTACTCTCCACGATCCCCTACTTGTTCGCGGGACTATGCATGGTGGTCTGGGCGCGCTGGATGGACCGCCGCGGCAATTACGTGGCGAGCCTGATCGCTGCCGCTGTCGTCGCCGCGCTCGGCTTCGGCGTCTCAACTTTTTCTGGGTCGGTCAGCGTGGCGCTCGTCGGCATAACCATTGCGATGATCGGCGTCAATGCAGCAAGAACCGCGTTGTGGGCGATCCCGCCGACTTTCCTGTCCGGCGCGGCCGCGGCTGGCGGTATCGCGTTCATTAACGCAATCGCGAATTTTGCCGGCTTCGTGGGTCCCGCGATGGTCGGTTTCATCAAGGAAATCACTGGGTCGTTCACTGCGGGGCTCATGAGTCTGGCGTTCTCGCTGGTGTTGACCGCAGGTGTCGCGGTCATGCTGGGCACGGTGTCGCGCCGATATCACCCTGGCTCGCGCTAGCGACTGAGAGACCTGACGAACTCTACTAAAATTGGAGCCTTTGACATGTACGACTTCACGAGTATCCCCATTATGGGTCGCAGGACGAAAGCGTTATGAGAGTGCCGAGAATCCTGGGGTCAGGGGCACATGAAAGCGATGCGACCGGCGAGCGCCCGAGTGCCCCCTACAGCGGTTCGTCATCGCCGACTGAACTGTCAGCACGCGAAGCCCCAAACTTGCGAAGCAAGGTCGCTGGCGAACCCTGACGAAGATCGCATGACGAGCTTTCGCTCAGTTTGGTAGAGGCGCAGGGTTGGCCGCCATACGCCCCGCGCCCTTGTTGTTCAATCCTAGGCGTCGGTGTCGAGCGCCTCGAGTGAACTTGTTTCGGGTTGCATCATGCAGGAATGATCCGCTCTGCCTTCAGCCGGTCAAACAACGCAAAGAATGCGTCTGGCGTGCTCTGATAGTCAAGAAAGCCCGCCTTGCGGCTCTTCGTCATGTCGGTGAGCACTTCCATCGGGCGTCCGAGATCGGCATCGGTATGCCACCACGACACCAGCTTGCCGATGTCCGCTTCGATCAGACCGAACCGCGCCGCAATCCCGGACCATTGCTGTTGCGCGTCCTGCATCCGGCTCTCGAGCGGACGCACCACGCCATCGAATGGAATCGCTTCAATGCCGAAGTAATCCGCAATGCGCGACCACATCCATTTCCAGCGAAACACATCGCCGTTGACCACGTTGAAATCCTGGTTACGGGCATTCGCGGAAGTCGCGGCCCATTCCAGATGTCGCGCGAGCAACCGGGCATCCGTCATGTCGGTGAGACTGTCCCACTGGGCGGCGGAACCGGGAAACAGGAATGGCTTGCCCTCCTGCTTGCAAAGCGTCGCGTAGACGGCGAGCGTCACCCCCATGTTCATCGCGTTGCCGACAGCAAAACCGATGATCGTATGCGGACGATGCACGCTCCAGCTAAAGCCGTATCGTTGCGCCGCTTCGAACAGGCGGTCTTCCTGTTCGTAATAAAAATTGTCGACCGGCTGGCGGCCCTGTTCTTCCCGAAACGGTGTAATCGGCACTGCGCCCGTCGCGTATGCCTCGAAAGGACCGAGATAGTGCTTCAGGCCGGTGACGAGCGCGGCGTGCGACACGGCGCCCGTCGGTCCAATCGCGTCCAGAACGTGACGCACCATGCCGCCGTTGACGCGGATGTTCTCCTTCTCCGTGGCCTGGCGGGCCCATGCCGTGAAGAACAGGTGACTGAAGGCTCTACCGGCTAACGCGTGACTGACGGATTCAGGTGAGGTCAGATCGGCGGTGATCGATTCGATCGCAGGCGACACCGCAGTGCGGCCCCGCGAGAGCCCCGAAACGCTCCAGCCAGCTGAAAGCAGACGATCGGCCAGATTGCTGCCGACAATGCCGCTTGCCCCAATGATAAGTGCCCGATTTTCCATGAGTGAGAAATTCAAAAAGTGAATGCCTGTTGACACAGGGAGGGTTCTGCGACCGATCGTTCCCCGTGGATGGAACGCGTCTCCAGCGAAATTCGTTAGACATCGTCGAATGAATGCAGATTCGGCGGTGCGCCGTCGAAAGCGATTTGCAGCAAGCGGCGAAGCGCGCCGCAGGACAGTGGCCTCGGATTGAAATACGGTGAACGCATGGCGACTTCGGCCGCGTGATCGAGATCAGTTTCGCTCAGACCGAGCGCCGCTAGCGACGAGGGCGCTCCAAGCCGCCGTCCGAGTTCATGCAGAGATGTCACCGGATCACGGGTGTCTAACGCACGGCAGAGCCGCTCAGCAGCCTGAGTCGCTGCCGGCAGATTGAACGCCATTGCATACGGTAGAACTACCGCGTGTGTTTCCGCGTGCGGCAGGTTGAATGTACCGCCCAGTGTGTGACAAAGCTTGTGATGCAACGCCATACCGACATTGCCCAGCACGGTTCCACACAGCCACGCACCGTACTGCGCGGTTTCGCGTGCCGCTACGTCATCGGGGCGCGCGCACACCGCCGGCAGCGCGAGCGCCAGATTGCGAATACCTTCCTCCGCGAATAACGACATCACCGGATTCACATCCTGCGCGTACAGACCCTCGGCAGCATGCGCAATGGCGTTCAGCCCGCTTGTTGCTGAGAGACCCGCAGGCAATGTCAACGTGAGGCTCGCGTCGTAAATCACGGTGCGCGGCAGTACGCGATAGCTCTTGCCGGTTTTCTTTTCATTGCCCGAGGTCATGCCATAGATCGGCGTGACTTCGGACCCCGCGTAAGTGGTCGGGATGGCGACGATGGGCAGCGACGTTTCGAGTGCGATCGCCTTGGCGAGTCCGAGCGTGGAGCCTCCACCCGCAGCAATCAATCCATCCGCTTCGACTGCACGCGCTGCGTCGACACCTGCTTGCGCGACTTCGACTGGAACATGCATGACGGCACCGTCGAACACGTCCACACAACGCTCGCTGCCCAACTTGCGAACGCGGTCGGCAAGGAAGCGCTGTTCCGGCGTCGACAGCACGAGTGCTCGCCGGATGCCCAGTTCGTCGAGTTCCTCGCCGAGCCTTTCGAGCGATCCCGAGCCGAAAACGATCCGGCCGGGCCGGCTGGTGTAAGTAAAGGGTGTCATGTTGAGCGGCTCAGGACGAAATCGAATTCAAGCGTGCTGAACGGAACGCTCATTCGCGTTCCATCCGGCGCCTGGCCGTCGGCATGTCGTATCCATTGCGCGACAAGCGACGAGCGCACGCCGAATACGGCATCCGAATCGAGATACCTGTCGCCCTCGCGGAAAACATGCGTGACGAGACGCTCGTATCCCGGTGCGGTAATCATGAAATGCAGATGCGCCGGCCTCCAGGGATGACGCCCAAGTGCCTCCAACATCCTGCCGACAGGGCCGTCGTGCGGAATCGGGTATGGCTCGGCCACGATCGAGCGAAAGTGGTAACGCCCGTCCGCGAGACTATGCAACATGCCTCTCGCCCGATGCGCCTCTCCGCCTGCCAGCTGCACGTCATAGAAGCCGTCCGAATCGGCCTGCCACACTTCGATACGGGCGCCGGCTACGGGTTCGCCATCGGGTCCCTTGACCGAGCCGGATACGAAGCACGGTTCGCCGCGCGCGCCGTTCGCTACATCGTCGCCGTTCTGATAGACGGGCGCACCCTCGACGAAAAACGGCCCGAACACCGTCGCTTCTGTGCAGCCTGCGGGCTTGCGGTTGGCCATTGCCGTAACGAGCATCGACAACCCGAGGGTGTCCGACAGCAGAATGAATTCCTGGCGGTTGTCGTCGGTGATGTGGCCGACCTCAGTCAAAAAGCGGATGCCTTGCTCCCATTCGCTTTCCGTCAGGTTCACTTCGCGCGCAAACGCATGCAGATGCTGAACGAGGCTCGTCACAATGGTTTTCAGGCGTTCGTCGGCCGCATGCTCATGCCGTGCCAGCACTGCTTCGGTGATGGTATTTTCGTCGAGATTGCGCATGGCCGTGATGTCCCTCTCCGGTTGGTCTAGCGATTATCTACCCGCTTGAGGAAAGGTCGGATATCGACGGTGCGCCAGATGCCGGCTTCGTTGAAGGGGTCGTTGCTGTTAAAGCGCATCACGTCGGCGATATCGTCGGCTTCGTACAGGAAGAAACTGCCAATCATGGTTTCCTGGTCGCCGGCCAGCAACGGACCGGACATGACCATCCTGATCGGCGCCGTTGCCAGATAGGCTTTGTGTGCATCGTAATGAGCGAGGCGGCGTTCGACCATATTGTCGTGATCGAGGCAATAGACTGTGAAATGCATTGCAGCTCCTGAGAGTAAGTAAATGATCGGCGTAGACGTTCAACCAGCAATACCTGCTGCCGATTCGACCGCCCGCACGATCGAAAAGAAATCGAGTTCCGCGCCATCGCCGTTCACGTATTGCGCGAACTGCTCACGTACGAGCGACGCGGCGGCCATCGGCACACCGGCCGCATCACCGGCGTCGACCACGAGCGTCATGTCCTTCAGCATTTGCGTGGAGGAAAACGCGGGTGAGAAGTCGCGTTGCTTCAATGGCTCAAGCTTGTATTTGATCAATGGCGACGCAGCGACGCTGTCACCGATCACGGTCAGCATCTCCGTCCAGTCGAGACCGCCTTTTCTGCCGAGCGTCAACGCTTCCGCAAGCAGCACAGCCGTCGACCCAACCAGATGATTGATCGCGAGCTTCAGATAGCGCGCCTGCTGGTCCGCGCCGACGTAGTACTGGCGTGCCGAAAGCGCCTGGAAAACTGGCAGCGCGTGCTCAAATGCGGGCTTCGGACCCGATGCAAAAACCGTCAGTTGCGCCTTCTCAGCGAGTACGGTGCTGCCCGAAACGGGCGCAGCGATGAAATCGATCGCGCGTGCGCGCGCCGCATCCCGCACGGTCTCCGAAACGGTTGGCGACACGGTGCTCATGTCGATGTACACCGCGTCATCTCGTGCATGTGCAATCACCCCTTGCGGGCCGAGCGCGACCTTTTGCAAAACTGAGTCGTCGGGAATGATCGAGAAGATCAGTTGCGCTGATGCCGCGACGCCAGCGATGTCTTTCGAGAGCCGCGCGCCCCGTTGCGCGAGCTCTTCCGCACGGCGCGAGTCGACGTCGTACACCACGACGTCGAAGCCCGCCTTGAGCAGATTGCCGACAATGGGCGAGCCCATCTTGCCAAGGCCGATCCAGCCAATCGTGGTTCTGTTCTGCGTGCCTGTTCCAGTCATGCCATTCTCCAGCTGCGTTATCACATCGGCGCCTTAGCGCGATTGCGGATTGATAAGGATCTTCATCTTGTCGCTGCCTTTGTCGCTCAGTACGTCAAAGCCCTTTGCAACCACATCGTCCGCGTCAATCAGATCGTGAATCAGCTTTTCGACCGGGAACTTGCCGTTCGCGATCATGCCGATGATGCGCGGCCAGATCGTGACCGGATAACACCATGTTCCTTCGATGCGAATATCCTTGAGCGACCACTTCATCGGATCGACGCTCGCCGTACCCACGTGCAGTCCCGCCTGTACGACGGCGCCGGCCGAACGCACGGCGTCGACACAGGCATTGAGCGCATGCTGGTTGCCCGCGCATTCGATCGCGACGTCCACGCCGACGCCTTCAGTCAGGTCGCGGATCTTTTGTGGCAGCTCACCGTCGGAGGGATCGAAGATATCGGTCGCGACGCCGAAGCCAGCCATCTTTGCAGCGCGTGCCGGGTTAGGATCGCTGACGAAGATTTTCGAAGCGCCGGCTGCGTGGCAGGCCAACGCGGCGAGTACGCCGATAGGCCCCGCGCCGGTAATGAGAACAGTCGACCCCACCGTCACGCCGCCGCGATCGACGGCATAAAGTGCGACCGCAGCCGGCTCGATCAGCGCGCCTTGCTTGTCGCTGACCGTGTCGGGCAGTTTGTTCGCGTGATAGTCGTTCAGCACCGTGTATTCGGCCATACCGCCGCCGTCCCAGCTCAGGCCCACGCAACCCATCTTCGTGCACAGGTGACGCAAGCCACGTGCGCAGTAGTAGCACTGACCACACGACGCCAGCGGCATCACCGAGATACGGTCGCCGGGTTGGACGTTCTTCACGTCTTTGCCGACTTCGATCACTTCAGCGCTGAATTCATGTCCGAGCACCTGCGGCGCCTTCGCGCCCGTGAGTGCATGCGGTTCGGTGGGCACGACAATCGGACCGGCCTGATACTCGTGCAGGTCGGTACCGCATATGCCGCACCACATGGGCTTGACGATCATCTGGTTCGCGCCCATCCCGCTCGGGTCGGGCACGTTCTCGACGCGGATGTCGTGTGCGCAGTGAAAACGGACTGCTCTCATGTGTCTGCTCCTGTTTGCGTTGACGTCCCTACATGGGCGTCGTTCTCCGATGTTCCTGGTTGCGTCGAAAGCGCTGTATGCGGTGTGATATGAAGCCACTGCGCTAACGCCGCCGCCGGACGACATAACACGCCGACGCACCGATGATGATTACGCCCTTGACGATGATCTGTGCCTGCACGGGCATGCCAACCAGCAGGACGATGTTGAAGACGATGACGAGGATCGCCGCGCCGGCCAGGCCACCGGGCAAGGAGCCGCGTCCACCCGAGAGCGCGAGGCCGCCCATCACGGCTGCCACGATCGAATCGAGTTCGAAGCCGCGTCCGACCCAGTTGTCGACGATGCCGACGTAACCCGACAGCGCAAGTCCGGCAAGCCCTGCGAGCAATGCGCTGATGACGTAGCAAACGATGCGCACAGCGTCCGGACTGACACCCACGAGCCGCGCCGCTTCCGGATTGCCGCCGACCATATAGACGCGTCTTCCGAACGTCGACAGATGCAAGAGCACGCCGAACACAACGGCACACGCGACCAGCATCAATACGCTGACGGGCATGCCGCCTATCGCACCTGTCCCCATTTCATGAAAGAGCGGCGGCACATTACCCGACGGCGCGCCCTGCGTATAGGCGAAGCGCATGCCCTGCAACACGATCGCGGTCGCAAAGGTAGCGAGAAAGGGCGACACCTGCCGCTTCGTGACGAGCAGGCCGTTCAACAGTCCAGCGCATACGCACATGACAAACGTCGCGCCGAATATCGCGGGTGTCGATGCATCGGTTCCGTCGAATGCGGTCGCGATCACGGCGGCAGTCGCCATGACGGAAGCAACTGACAGATCGAGTCCACCCACCAGAATCACGAACACCTGGCCGATCACGACAATGCCGAGTGGCGCGAACTGCACCAGCATGTTGACGACGTTGTCACTGCGCAGGAAAGTCGGCGACAGTGCACCTGAAACGACAACAAGCAGGATGAAGAACAGGAAAATGCCGTAGCGTCGCGCAATATCGATCGACAGGAACCGGACGAAAGACGGGCGGCGTCGGGAAGCGATCGAATTCATGCTGCCACCCGTTTGCGTTGCAGATTGACGGATACCGCGACAATGATTGCTGCGCCCTGGACGATCAACTGATAGTGTGAAGGAATGCCCGCAAAGTTGATCAGGTTGTTCAGCAGGCTGAGCAGATAAACGCCGATCAATGTGCCGATCACGCCGCCGCGTCCGCCGCTGAGAACCGTGCCGCCCACCACCACCGGCGTGATCGAAGCGAGCGTGTAGTTCGCGCCGAGGTACGGCTGGCCCGAGCCGAATTGCGCAGCGAGATAGATACCCGTCAAGCCTGCGCAGAGTGCGGAGAACACATAGACGAACAGGATCACGCGCGCTCGCGGAAGGCCCGACAGCGTTGCCGCGTATTCGTCGTCGCCGACCATATACACGTAGTGGCCCAGCCTGAAGTGGCGCATGAAGTACGAGACGGCGAAGTACAGCAGCACGACGATCGTCGCGGCGACGGGCACGCCGGCATAACGGCCATACGCGAGCGAATCAAATCCGTCAGGCACATTGCCTGCGGGGCCGCTCGAGTAGTAGAGAATAGCGCCCTGCAGTACTGCTCCCATGCCGAGTGTAACGATTAGCGGATGCACGCGTAGCCAGAGAACGAGGAATCCGTTCACGAGGCCAACAACGAGCGACAAGGCAAGAACCAGCACGATGGCCGTGATCCAGCCGCCGTACGGGTTGTCGGAGAGACCGGACGTAAGCGTCGCCGTCACGCTGATCAGCGAGCCCACGGACAGGTCGATACCGCCTGTGAGAATCGCAAGGGTCTGGCCAAGCGCCACCAGTGCAAGCCCCGTCGCCTGTTGATGCACATTCAGCAGGTTCGACACCGTCGCGAACCGGTCGCTCACATAAGCGCCGGCCAGCAGCAGAACCAGCAGCAGGCCGGCTACGACATACGCTGCACCGTTCGGCATCACATGATGTTTCAGCAGGCTTGTGCCGCTATTGGTTGACGAAAGCATGCTAGGCTCCTTGGGCTTGCGGCTGTGAAACGGTGGCAAGCCGCATGATGTCGTGCTCGGTCATCTGGCCGCCCGTCACCTCGCCGTTGATCCGGCCTTCGCGCATCACGAACACGCGGTCAGACATGCCGATCACCTCCTGCAATTCCGAACTGATCATCAGGATTCCGAGGCCTCGCTGCGTCAGTTGTCGCATTACACGATAGATCTCGGCTTTCGCGCCCACATCGACACCACGCGTCGGCTCGTCGAGAATCAGCACGCTCTTGCTCACACGAACCCATCGACTGATCAGCACCTTCTGCTGATTGCCGCCTGAGAGTGTTGCGACGCTGCCCGCAGGACGTGCGCCGGCAATGCCGTATTCCCGGATAGAAGCCGCGCCGGCCTCGCGCTCGGCACGCGAGCGCAACAGACCGAAACGTGAGATCCTGTCGAGCGTTGTCGCCGTGACGTTCTGGGCGACATTCAGGTACATCAGCAAGCCTTGCGATTTTCGATCCTCGGTGACGAAGCCGAGACCCAGGCGAATCGCTGCGCCCGGTGTCATGCGTGTGCGCCGGGTGCCGCGCACGTCGACGGTGCCGCGCACAATGCGCATTGCGCCAAAAATGCCCGACGCGAGTTCGGTGCGCCCGGAGCCAACCATCCCGGCAAGGCCGACAATTTCACCCGCACGCACGGTGAGCGACGCGTCGAACACGCGGTCTTGGACCTGCAAGCTATCGACTGCAAGCAATATGGGCGCGTCATGCGCGAGCGCCACTTTAGGCGGATAGATCTCCTTCATCTCGCGGCCCACCATCATCCTGACCAGAGCGTCGCGGGTCGTCGCGCTCACGTCCTGCGTCGCGATCTTGCGGCCGTCTTTCATCACCGTGACGCGATCGCAGAGCGCGAAAATTTCTTCCAGGCGGTGCGAGATGTAAATGATCGCAACGCCTCTCGCGCGCAGCACGCGCAGCCGCTCGAACAGTAACTGCACTTCCTTACCCGCGATCACGGCAGTCGGTTCGTCCAGTACGAGTACGCGCGTTTCACCTGCCATGGCCTTCGCGATTTCAACCATTTGCTGATCCGCGACCGAGAGATTCCTCAACCGGTCGCGAGGATCCAGGCGCACGCCGAGTTCATTGAGCAAGGTTTGCGCCTGACGGTTCATGCGTCGATGATCGATTGTGCCAAGCGATGTGCGCGGCTCGGCCCCGGCAAAAATGTTTTCGGCCACCGTCGATTGCGGAAACAACACGAGTTCCTGATAGATGACGTGAATGCCGCGCGCCTTGGCGTCCGCTGCCGATTTCCACTGCACCGGCTCGCCTTCGAAACGGATCTCGCCTTCGTCAGGCGTATACGCGCCAGCCATCACTTTCATCAGCGTCGACTTGCCCGCGCCGTTTTCACCAACCAGCGCGTGGATTTCTCCGCCGCGCACGCCAAACGTCACGGCGTCGAGACTCTTCACGCCGGGGAACTGTTTCGTCACGCTGACGACCTCGATCCTGTCAGGAGACCGTGGAGCCGCGTCGCCTGCAACCTTCGGCGAGGGATCGCTCATTTTTCCCCCGGCAGCTTGACCTTGAACGTCGACGGGTTGTAGCCCGGCCCCATGCCGCCGTCGATTATTTCGTCCGGCGGTCCCTTCGCATCGACGATCTGGTCGATGTACTGATCCGGATGCGGGACCGAGGCCGTTTCATCGCCACGCGTCAGTGCGATCTGTGGACTGATCTCGTAAATTTTCGGCAGAGGCTGGCCATCCAGGACCTTCAATGCAACGTCGAGTGCGGTACGGCCCATGGCCGGCGGGTAGCCGATTTCGAGCATCGGAATCCTGTATTTGAGCGCGAGTTGCAGTGGGCCGTTGAGGTCTGCCGTGGTGTGCGGCGGAATCTCGCCCGCCTTGAAGCCAGCCGCAACGAATGCATCGATCGAACCCGCAACCGGCAAACCGTGCGCGCACCACACCGCGTTAATCGTATGCCCGTATTTGGCGATCATTGCCTGCATCTGTTGCTTGGCTTTCACCGGGCTCCAGTCCGAATAGACAGTATCCAGCACCTTGATGCCCGGATACTGCGAGAAGACCTGATGCGCTGCGGCTTCGCGATCCGCGCTGACGCTGGAGCCTGCCTGGCCCGCGAGCATGATCACGTTACCTTTGCCGTGCAGCTTCTCGACGATCCATTGCGCCCACACACGGCCCATCATGGCATCGGAACCCGTCACGAACGACACGAAGTTGTCCGATGAAATGCGGCGATCGACCATCACGACAGGAATGCCTTGCTTCATGGCACGCGTGACAACAGGGTCGAGTGCTTTCTGTGTATTCGCACTCACGATCAGCAGATCGACGCCTCGGGAAACCAGATCCTGGATGTCGGCAGCCTGCTTCGCGTCGTCCATGTTGCCGTTCGTGATGATCAGCTGTTTGATGACGTCCGCATGCTCCGATGCGGCCTTCATCAACGACTGCTGCATCACGACACGCCAACTGTCTCCAAGCCCGGCGTTCGCAAAACCGATGACATACGGTGCCTTCTTTTTGAACTTCGCGGTGTCGGAAAAGGGAATCTGCACAGCGGGGTTGAACAGGAACGTTCTGGGTGCACCGCTGTAGTCTGCATGGGCACTATTCAAGGGAAGAAGAAGTGCTGCTGCTACGGTGAAAACACTCGCACGTAAGACGATCAAGCGGCGCATGTATGTCTCCATGAGTATTCTGGTTGTTGTCGGACCGACACCTTCCTTCGGAGCGCGATCTATAATCAGGCACTGCGGATTCGGATCAACGGACGTCCAGCCGACGACTGAACTTTGGCACGGATACACTGGGGCATCTAGCAATTGCCATTACTAGTAATGGCAGTAACAGGGAAGTGACAGGAGGGGCGCGATGGAAAAGCAGCAGCGGTTGAATGAACTGGCTGATTTTTTACGGACGCGGCGAGCCCGCCTTCGCCCGGAAGACATCGACTTCCCGGCAGGCAACCGCAGGAAGACGCCAGGACTGCGGCGCGAAGAAGTCGCCGAACGGGCGGGGATTAGCGTGACCTGGTACGCGTGGCTCGAGCAGGGCCGCGAGGTCAACGTTTCTTTCAAAACTATCGAAAGCCTTGCGAACGCGTTGAATCTTTCCCAGCACGAGCGCACCCATCTGTTCGAACTCGCCAATCACTACACGCCACCGGGCCCTTACCCGATCGCGCAAAACGTGACCGACACTATTCGTCGGATGCTCGATCAGCTGGGCAACATGCCGGCGTATGTCGTCGACGGAAACTGGAACTACGTGACGTGGAACGAGGCGGCGGTCAAGGTATTCACCGACTTTCGCAAGATGCCGGCCGGCCGCTGCAATCTGCTCTGGTTCACGTTTCAGCACGAAGGCGCGCGCTCATTGTTCCGGGGGTGGGATGCGTACGCGAAGTGCGTGCTGGCGCAGTTTCGGGGCGACTACATCCTTCGCCCTTCGGGGGAAGTGTTCCTTCGCGATCTGGTCGAAGAATTGACGGATACCGATGCGGACTTTTGTCGTTGGTGGGCCGAGCATGAAGTGCTCAAGCGCAGCGACTGGCGCAAGGTGATTGAGCATCCGGTCGCGGGAGTGCTTGAACTGGACGCACTTTCGCTCGAAGTGCCCGATGCGCCAGGAATGCGCATCATGGTCTACACACCCGCGCCGTCGACGGATACTGCACAGCGTATCGAAGCCCTCATGAAAAGTTCGCTTACGGCAACGAGGCCGTTTGAGGCGGTGGCTGTGCTGGAGACCTTCCGCAAGCCGCGAACGTCTGCAGGAAGGAAAGGCTGATAAGGGCCGGCTAATACCGGAAGCGCGTTGTCCGCCCGGAAGGAGCAACGCGGTCTGCGCGATTCGCGCTAACGAACTGGCTGGTGAACGCGCTTCGTTCAGCGCAGCACCCCTGAGCACCCGTGGTCGTCCGCCGATGATCTATAAGCAGATTCATACCTGGCGCGAACACACTTCGTTTGACCGAACTCGAATTGAGATCGGACGTTCGCATTGGCATCCAGACCCCGAAACGGTCAGCGCGCCAATCAGCAGACAAGAAGGGAGCCACACGACGTAATTTTGAAAAGCATTTGCTTTTTGGAAAGACTTTCCACTATGATGGCGCCTGTGTCGAATGGGAGCGTCATTGGGACGCACCGTAGCGAATCCGTGGATTCAGGTGACAAGCAATGAGCGCCGTAGCCGAACGCATCCTCCGTGTACTGGAAGAGCTCGCCAATGCGCCAGAGGGCAAAACGCTTTCAGAACTTTCCAGCACGCTCGACCTGCCGGTTAGCGCGACTCATCGGCTGCTCGCCGATCTCGTGGAGCAAGGTTATGTGCGAAAAGACGAACGGCGCGGCGAATTTTCCCTCACCATGAAAATGCCCTCGCTGGGTCTACGGTTTCTTAGCGCCGGCGGTGTGGTGGACGTCGCGCAGCCCATTTTGGAGCGGCTTGCCACGACATCGGGTGAATTGATCCGGCTGGCGATCGTCGATGGAGAGCAACTGATTTACGTTGCCAAAGCGCAAGGTGCACGGCAAGGCATTCGCTATGACCCCGAGATGGGCCGCGCGGTGACCCTTTCATGCAGCGCTGCGGGCATGATCTGGTTAGCTGGCAAGAGCGAAGAAGATGCGTTAAGGCTTGTTTCGAAACAGGGCTTTGGCATGCCATCTGACTTTGGTCCGCGTGCACCGACAACATTCAAAGCTCTGCTGCCAATGATTGAGCGTGCGCGCAAGAATGGTTACGCGACTACGCAAGACATGTTTCTGCCAGCCATGAGTTCTATGGCAACGCCTGTGCGTACGGCTGGGGGGGAAGTGCACGCAATCTTGATCATCGCGGGGCCGATGTCGCGCCTGACAGAAGAGCGAATGAAAGAACTCGTTCCGGCGCTCATGTCGACCGCTACGGAATTGTCCGATGCAAGCGGCGTGTCGCCCATGCTTAAGCAGGCGCTGCGAGGCGCCTGCCGCGCGGCAGGTGCTGAGCGTTAGGCCGGGTCGTCTACTGCGAGGGCGTAGTTCATTCACGACTTGACATGGTAGAAGGCGAATTGAAATTCGCCTTCACTTTGAATTAATAATTAGTATTACGAAGCAATGATGTCGGATTGACAAAAAGGCAAGGCAGCCTCTTTTAAACAGCAGGAGACACGCATGACCCACGTTACGGATGAGAGTACCTCGCATTCCATGGCCAACCGGGCGGTGAGCGCCGCTACGCTCGGTACGGCGCTTGAATGGTTCGATTTCACGCTCTATGGATCAGTCGCAGCCACCGTGCTGCCCAAACTGTTCTTTCCTGCGATGGATTCGAATTCCGCCATGCTCGCGTCGCTGGCAACTTTCAGTGTCGGATTGGCCGCGCGCCCACTCGGTGCGATCATCTGCGGATACTTTGGCGACAAGGTTGGGCGTCGTAACCTGATGCTCGGTACGGTATCCGTAATGGGGATTACTTCGGTGCTGATGGGGCTTCTGCCGACGTATGCGCAGATTGGTGTCTATGCCCCTCTGTTGCTTGTGATTCTCCGCATCATCCAAGGCTTCGCGCTGGGCGGCGAATCAACTGGCGGTCAGCTCATGGCGCTTGAACATGCACCAGCAGACCGGCGAGGCAAATACTCGGGCCTGATAGGCATGTGCGCCCCGCTGAGCCAGATAGTCGCCAACGCGGCGCTTCTGCTGCTCTCATCGACGATGAGTGCGGGTGCTTTCATAAGCTACGGCTGGCGCATTCCTTTCGTGCTGAGCTTTGTCCTGGTGCTGGTCGGCATTTACATCCGGCTGCGCGTTGCCGAGACACCGGCGTTCGTCAAGCTGCAGCAGTCCGCCGTCGCCAAGGTCGGAAGCCCGTTACGGGATGCATTCCGTCTGCATTACAAGACAATCATTCGCATGATGCTGTTCTTCTGTGGGCCGACCGCACTTTTTTACCTCGCCGTCGTGTTCACTTTGAGCTACCTGACGAACACGCTCGGCGTGCCGAAGCAGACCGGTTTCATGTTGTTGATGATCGCCAATGCATGTGCTATCGCGGGTTCGATTGGTGGCGGCTTGCTGAGTGACCGGATTGGTCGCAAGCGCGCGTTGCTGCTTGCGTCAGCCGCGACGTTCGTGATCATGCTGTTCTATTTTCAGGTGCTCGCCACACGGAGCTTCGTACCGATGGCGATAGCAATGGGTCTTTTCATGGCATTCACGCAGGTCCAGACCGGAATTCAGCCTGTTGCTTTCGCCGAGGTGTTCCCGACCAATGTCCGGTATTCCGGTTCGGCGCTCGCCTTCACCGGTGCGAGCCTGTTCGCGGGCGGCCCAATTCCGGTGGTCGCCGCGTGGTTGCTGCACCTGGGCAATGGCTCTCCGTGGGCGCTGATCGCACTGGTTGGAGCACTCAATATCCTGTCGTTCTGCATGATCGCCATCGGACCCGAGACCGCCGGTATCGACATGAACCGCCTCGACTCAGCAGCCGAAATTGCTGGCGAACGTGAGTCTGTCTCCGGGCAGGCGACTTACTGATCCTTCGGGGAGTGCATTCGCCCTGCGGGGCGGAGGGCATAGCCTCGGCGCACTGAAAAGCAGACGGAGAAAAGCAAATGATCAAAGACGAAACCGGCTTGCTCGCGATCTGGAGCACGATCGCAGCCGAATCTGAAACGGACTACATGCACTGGCTGACCCGGGAGCACATCTTCGAACGTGTGAGCGTACCTGGCTTTCGATCCGGGCGCGTATTCAAACGACGCAACAGCCGGCCCTCGGAATACATGATGCTTTATGAGCTCGACAATGCGGACGTAATGTCGAGCCCTGGCTACCTGGAACGATTGAACAATCCGACACCGTGGACGCAACGGATCATGCCGACGCTGGAACAGTTTCGTCGCGGCGGCGGCTCTATTGTCGCGCGGGGCGGCAACCCGGCCGGACACGGCGGCCACATTTCGATCGCACGCTTCGAGGATGCTCTGCCGGATCGTCTGGCCGCGCACGAAGGGCTGGAACTGGTGAAAGCGCTAGCGAAAGTCGATTGGGTTGTGAGCGCGCAGCTCATGTCCGTCAAAAACGATGCGACAGCCATCGCCACGCAGGAAAAGTCTATGCGTCGAAGTTCGGAAGGTGAGTTCGCTGGGCTACTCCTCGTGGAGTCGCTCGGTACTGGCTCCCTTGACAGGGCGATTGCGCAAGCCAGCGAATCGGCCGGCATCGAGCCCGATACGTTCGATTCATACGATCTCGTTTTCGTGTGCCATTCGCGGTAGGCGTAGAGCGAAGCAAATCTGTCACTGCCTGGCATAGTGCTGTTTACGCTCGTGAGTGGGCTAGTTGAGCTCGATTGCAAGCAGATCGATATAGTCTCCATGGAGCCGGAAAATTACACGCGACGACAACCGGGAGGGGACCAGTTCGCGCTGTCCGAAACCACGCTTGGATATCAGCCGATTCCTCGCTCCGTAGTCGATCTCGTGCAGTGATGATCTTGAGGCGGGGGTGTTTATTCTCGGATTCGAATCGGAGAGGCTGGAGCGTGCGCTTGAAGAGCACCGGATGATCGCAGACAAGGAAGTCAAGATAGTCTTCGGTGTTCTAGCGTATCGGCCGGGATGGGATCTGGATTCAATCGTTCCGCATTTGCAGACCCTGCAGACGGCGCGCCTCGAGATCGAGTACTGCTCGGCAAGCGATCCGGAGGCCGTATTCGAATGTCTTGAGCGCACGCGCCGATCGCTCGGCGTGGGGAAGCGCATGCTCGTGGCTCCGATTGGTCCGAAACCTTGCGGAATTGCTGCTGCAGTGTACGGGGTCCCCGCGCGGTCCCTTGCATGTGCAACTCACACAGATCTGAGAATGACTTTCCGGACGGTGCCACCTAGCCATGCGGTGATCCCCGAACGGCTGACAATTCCAATAGTCCGGCGAGGTCCGAGGACGGTCGCGCCAACGCACAACGCCAGTAGCAGCGTGACGCGCGGTGCGTCGGCGAGCGAAGCGATCAGGCCGACCGCAGGAGGCCGCGTCTGTCCGTGTACGGCCGGGACCGATGATGGAGTGCTATTCGCCGCTAGCAGCGCTGTGCGTGATTCCGCCATGCGCAGCAGGATCGCGGTCTCGGCTTCACTATTGGTCGGTACGCGGCTCATTTTAGCGCCTCCTTCAACGTGTCGAGATCGCTCCGGAGCTCCCCCTGGAGAAGATGAAGCGAACGTCCAGGTTTCTGGGCGCGGACGAAGAGCAGAGAGACAACGGAAACAACCAGCCACATCGCGGCAACGCCCCAGACCACCGGCAGGAAGTAAGGCGTCCGCCACGCCGTCGCGATGATCGCAATGCACACAAACGAAAGTGTGAACAGGCCAGCGACGGCCAGGGCAACAAGTGCGCTCAACTCGCGGACCAGAGATTTCCTGGTCTCCACAAGTTCGACGCCGAGGAGCTCACCATAGTCGGTGGCTCGCTCGACGCAGAATCTGCCGACGTTTCGCCACTTCGTGACTTTCGAACGCATGGACATTGCGGGACTCCTCGGGACTGGCTTGTTGCGGAAACGCCGGCGCGGCCCGCGCCAGGTGTTTGCCGTCTACACCTTTCAGGCCGCGTCGAAGGCAAGACGCGTGTAGCCTCACTCCCGATCGCTCGAGTCGCTTCGGCCGTTATCGGGCCTTGAGCGATTCGCTGCGCGCAACGCTCCAAGAATGAAGCCCACGCCGGCGGCAATTGCCAGCGCCGCGAACGGCCGCTCCACCGTGGACTCGCGTACGACATCCACAAAATCGGCATAGAGTTGCTGAGCCTTGCCACTCAACTCTTTCGCTGTTCCGCTAACCTGTGCGCCGGCACTGCCCAGCAGGTCCCCGGCGGCTTGCTGAACGTCGCCAGCAACCTCCCGTAGCGTTCCTTCTGCTTTCGTCGTTTCCATTGTCTGCTCCTCAAGTGAGTGCGATTCAGGCCGCACGGGAAAATGCGCCGGCATGCAAGTCGAGAACCACGCCTCTATGTGAAGCGCTGGCTCGGCAGCGGGACGGCGTGCCAGATGCTGCGCAAAAGTTGGGCCCAGCTCGCAACTCTCTGACGCACGCAGTGGCAAGGCCGGCGCTCTCCAAAGTCAGCTTTCAACCGGAATTTCGTCGGAAGTAACAAAAATGCTGGTCCCGTCGTTCAGCGGATCTAACATGAAAGCACCCCTCTGCAAAGCGCGTAGCATGGCCTGCCTCGTGCAGGCCGCCTCAGGGTGCAACTTCCAAATGGAGGCGACCTTCCGGTGAAGACGTGCTCAAGTGAGTGTCTTTGTGACGTCCCAGGGGCCGCGTACCGCACTTCAGATTTCGTCGAGCCCTCGACGGGCGTAAGACACGGGGTGGCGTTCGCTCTGCTCATGATGCCTGCCGTTTGGCCCAGTCGCGGCGATCATCAAATCAGAGCGGTGAGGATTCGGCGGAGCCCGTCCGCCTTCCCGGAAGAAGCCTTCGGCGTGTCAGCAGCGATTTGTCGAGTTAACGCGCGCGCACCGACGGATGCGTGCACCTGGCGATGGAGACGAAAATGGAAGTCCTCTTTAAAAGCTTCGCAGCTGCAGCGCTGATGTCGATCTTTGCGGCGACTGGATCTGCGCAGAATACAGGCGCGGCCCGCGAGGCGGGAGCGAGTGGTGGAGGGGCGGCCCGCTCGGGGGCGGGGATGCGAGGCGCTAGCGTCGCGGAGGCGCCTCAGAGCGACGATCGATCGCGCGTGCCTGGAGCAATCCGCGCGCCCCATTCTGGGTCGGCGGCCTCCGGACGACGCGAGACAGCGCCTGATAACCGCGGGGCGAGCGCGCCGACCGATCAAGGGGTGACGCGCGGTGGACCTGAGAATCCGAGCGGACTGAAGAAGCCCGATTGACTCGCCAGTGTGTTCAGGAACGCGTCTGGGCTCCAATCGTGAGGCGATTGACGAACAGTTCAGGAGCCGATCAGACACGGGTCAGTCGGCGGCCGCGAACTATGCGCACGTGCTCGCCGTTGGAAGGCCCCCCGTCTGCTGGACGATAGGCCGTTATCCATCTGAGGGTGGCTTGAGGTCGAACGCTTCCCGACAGGAAGCAACGGATCACAGACCTTCAGGAAAACGGACAGGAGGCGAAGGGAAACGCAGCTGAAGCCTTTGATCTGCGAACACAGCTAAGGCAATGCCGCGGTTGCCCCGTTCGCCCTGATCCGCCAAGGACTGTCGATTTCTCGATCGTTCGCAGTTCATCATTTCTTCCGTGGTCGACTGTTTCCGACGTGGGCGCGGGTCGAGCGTCCTCTTCCTCAACGGAGATGCGGGCCTGGCGCTCCAGAACGGATTCCATTAAGGGCGGACATTGGAAGGGCGAATTAAGTATGAAACATAAATCCAATGTGGTTCGCGCGCCCGCACTGCTCACGCACTCAAGGAGCGAGCATGAACCCCAACATGGCGAGCGTGGCAGCGCCCATGGCAATCGTCGCGGTCCAGCGGGTGATGCGATGGCGCACTGCAATGATGAAGCTGCACATGATGTTTGGATTCGCCGCTGTGAACATGATCAGCCCCATGATCGGGACGGAAACCACGCCGTTGATCACAGCGCTCCAGTAAAGTGCCTCGATAGGATCGATCCTTGTAAAGCCGATCACAAGACCGACTAGCGCCGACAGGGCGATGATGCCTTAGAAACGTTTTACCAATTGTGTTTCAGGGCGAGGCTGTTTCGCCAGTTAAACGCACCCGCCATTGCATAGGCTGCAGACCCCGCGAGTATTGGCAATGCGAGCAGGCCCGTGCCGATGATTCCCAGGCTGAACAGAGTGAAAGCGAAGTTGCCAGCGATGGGTTTCAGCGCAACAGCGGGCTGTCACACGGCACCGCCGGAAGCCACCAACCGGACGCGCGGCCCCGCCTGTCAGCAACCGATGCTGAGCGTTGTCTTCGCTGATCCTGAATCATCTTTTGGCCGCAGCACTTCGCCCGACCCCTGCAACTCACTGCGGCCGACGATATCGTCCGGGCCCAGACTTCGACCGCACGCTGGGCAGCCGGGCTTCATTTTTGCAAAGAGTCCGTCACCTCCGTCGTACGTCCCGGCATGGGTCAGGTTACGCAGCCACGTCCGGTACCGGTGGTCGGAAAAATCGCCGATGTCCAGGCTTTCGATGAGGGCTCCGCGATGTCCGCATGGGCATTCGACGTAAGTAAAAATGCGGGTTTTCATGATGGCCTCCTGCCGGTTAAAGCGAGCGCAGCATGAACTGGGCCAAGAAACTATTCACGGGTCCGCGGCGCGCGGAACGCTCGTGCCCGGGCTCGTCGCTTCGCTGGACTGGAAACGCCCGTTGCTGTTTTCAGGCGCCGTATGTCTACGCTGCCTGACTGCAATCGTGCGGTCATCCACCGCACCAGGCTGGCGTGCATCGTGTCCGTGGCGAGTGCAAGGGATGACTGGGCACCCTTCAATACACGACGCGCATCGATTACCGGCGCGATTGCGGCCTGTCGCGCATTCGACCGGCCAGCCTGCTGGATCAAGGTCAGGCTCGAGGATAGACGACTCTCGGCACGGCGGTTGCTAGTTACCGGATCACGACCAGCAAAAGAGAAGAACTGCGCATGAATTTCCCCGCTTTTCCCGGCCGCCGTCTGACTTCATGACACGCGACTAGCGCCTTCGCAGCATGCGCAAGACCATGCGCGATATGTTCGGTATCGCCAGGTTGCGTGCCGGGCAGGAGGACATCATGCGCAGCGTGCTGGAACGGCGCGATACGCTGGCCACGATGCCGACCGGCGCCGGAAAGTCGCTAGGCTATCGACTGCCCGCGCTGCATCTCGACGGCATGACGCTGGTCATCACTGGATTGGCGGCACCACGCCCAGTTTTTCGACCAGCATGCGCTCATACACGCCGAAGTGCAGGTCGACTTCCTCCTGGCTTACTGTCGTCACGATGATGTTAACCTGCTCCGACAGCAGGCCGAGCACGAGCGCGATCGCCGCTTCGAGTTGCGGCGCACAAACGCTGTCTTCCGCCAGGGTCGTGCCAACGGCGATATCGTATGTGTGGGGCTGCTGGAAGACGATCTCGACCAGCCGCGCGCGGGCGCTCATGTTGTTGTCAATCGCGAGGCGCACGACCTCCGCGGCGCTACGCATCAATTCCGTCGGAAAGCCTCTGGTCGAGCGCAGCCGGACGCGATGTCTGCCAAGCGTGAGCCAGTCCGAATCGAATTCCATGGTGTCCTCCGTTTCCGTTGCAATGCACCGCGATAATATTATTTGGCAGGGGATTTTCAAGACAGGAATTTCACCACCACCCCTTGAAATTTTCACCGTAGGTTCTATCTTTGATTTCGCTCAGGCAGTTGCGCCGGTCACATCCGGTGCGCTGCGTGTTTCGATTTGTTTGCCAGCGGCCTGGCAGGCGGACTGGAGCGCGTAGGCCCGTTCGCCTCCTCGCTGCATCGAAGGAGGATACGATGAGTGATCTCTTTTCCGGAACCGACCTGTTCAGTGAGTTTGACCGTCTGCAACGGCAGATGGACAGCCTGTTCGGCGGCTTCCCGTCCAGCATCCGCTCGGGCCGCTTCGGGGCCTTTCCGCAGGTGAACATCGGGACGACCGACGACTCGATCGAAATCGTCGCGTTCGCGCCGGGCCTCACGCTGGCCGACCTCGACGTGTCGATCGACAAGGGCCTGCTGACGATCAGCGGTGAGCGCAAGCCTGCCCGGGCCGGGACCGATGACGACACCCGCACCTATGCGCAGGAGCGCTTCACCGGCATTTTCCGACGCGTGATCGAGCTGCCGCAGAACGCTGACCCCGACAGGGTGCAGGCCCGCTACACCAACGGCTGCCTGTCGATCACCGTCGGCAAGCGCGAAGCGTCGAAGCCACGGGTCATTACCGTCCAGTAATGCCAGTTATTCAAGGAGCAAGCCATGAACGACAGGACACAGGTTGCTGAGCGCGACCAGAATGCAGTAGCGCGACGCGAGGGCGACCAGTCAGCACGTCGGAGGACACTCACACCGGCGGTGGACGTGTTCGAGGACAGCCAGGGCATCACGCTGTGGGCGGACCTGCCAGGCGTCACAAAGGACAAACTCGACGTGAAGGTGCACGACGGCAACCTCTATATCGAGGCCGAAGCGGTCGTGCCGACGCCCGCCGGTCTGCAGCTGCAGCACGCCGAGATCCGTGAACCGCATTTCGCGCGCGCTTTCTCCGTGAGCCCGGACTTCGACACGTCGAAGATCGATGCAAACCTGCAGGACGGCGTGCTGAAGCTGACGATTCCGCGTCGCGACGAAGCACGGCCGCGACGAATCGAGGTGCAGACGAACTGAACCCGGAAGACCAGCAACGGCGACCGGAGAAAAACCGGTGGCGACTGCGAGGTCGCCACCGCCCGGTTCGTGGAGGCGCCGGATGCAGATCATCGTGGTCCGGCTCTCCTGCCAGATCATTGAGGAGCAGCAGATGAACACCGACCCCAAAAAGTGGAATCCTTTCAAATTTCTCCGCGGCTCAGCGCGCAAGCCCGATGCGGACGGTCCGCAAAGTCCGCCGGCCAGCGAAACATGGCGTGCCGGATGGCCAGATATCCAGCGGCTTTTCGCCCGCGATCCGTGGCGTGCGATGGAGGATTTCTTTCACGATCCGTTTGCAACCCGCGGCCCGCTTGATCGATGGTTTGGCGACTTCAGCTCATCGCGTTTCCAGCCGCGCGTCGACGTCGTCGACGAAGGAAAGGTCCTGCGCGTGACTGTCGAGTTGCCGGGCATGGAAAGGGAGAATCTGACCGTCAGCGTCGAGGATGGAGCGATGGTGTTGCGCGGCGAGAAAAAGCAGGATGTGCACAGTGAGGAAGACGGCTGCTATCGACTTGAACGCGCGTATGGGGCCTTCACGCGCACGATCCCGATGCCGGAAAACGCCGACCCTGACCACGCGCTCGCAAAGTTTGACAAGGGTGTGCTTACGTTGACCGTGCCGAAACAGGAACCGCCGCGATCGGCGAGCCGCACGATCGAAATAGGCTAGCGTTGGGCGGCGATCCGACGCTTGCGAGATGAATGAATGGGAGTGGCTCGGGTCGTTAGCTCAGCTGGTAGAGCAGCGGACTTTTAATCCGTTGGTCACTGGTTCGAATCCAGTACGGCCTACCAAAGAATCGGCACTTGATCCAGTCCGCGTGACCGGGATCTTTGCTTTCTGGTCCATTTCCGGTCCGGTTGCAGTGAGGACGGCTCGCGGGCAAGTCGTCTTTTTACAGTCTGTGGCACACCTTCTTCGCCTTTCCGCTGCGGCTCAAGTCCCTCGTTCCTTTACCGTGAGGCCCCCTGTCCAACGACTTGCGTTGACTGAGCTGATGTTGAAGTCCTTAAAACTGCTATGAATGTCCATGGATTGCGCTAATGTAAGATTGTATTTTTGCGGCGCAAAATCAGGCATAGCAGCGGTTTCACAGCCTTTCTAGGCGTTGCGTTTCAGCAAAGCACGCACGCTCGGATGTCCGTTGATTTTGCTAACGCGTTTGTGTCCGCTAATTCGACTAATGCGGTTGTAGAGGAGCGTGATAGCTGTATTCGCTTGAAGCGGCAGCTAGTGCAAATACAGGTCATTTTTTTGATCTTCGGAAGGTGCCCATCTCAGTGCGCAGATCAAAAACGCCATACAGTATGGCGCTTTGTGCGTCACTGCTGCGGCCTTCAGCATCCCCTTGTGTGGATGTTGGTCTGCGCGGCGTCGTCCTGCGCTTAGTCAGTCGTGTCGGGCAGTGAGTTCGTGATGCGGTAGAAAGCCGCGCTAGCAGCGTTAGTGGGCACGATTAGCGAGCCAAGGACATCATTAACAAATTTGCGAACTTCAACAGAAGGCGCGACGCCGACGGTGTCGGGAGTATCGGCGCGGTCAGTCAGGAACAGGAGTTGCAAAATGTCGCCGCCCGGTCAAATCAGCGCCACCAGCACGGACGCAGTGAACGGCACGCAGCTTTTCCCGATTGCTTCGCAATGGAAGAAATAGAAGTGTCCGGCGACACGATCAACGGTGTTGAGAGCGATCGAATCGGCCGACCCGAACGACTCATCGCTCAGGAAGGTGCCGTACAGCGGAATTTAATTCGTAGGCATCCCCGAGTTCCCGTCCTTCGGGACTGTGGTGGGGCAAGCGATTGCGGGCGTCGTTGCTGGGCAAACCAGTGTGGACGCAGCGCTGAAGGCGGGCAACGCCGCCGCCGATCGCGCTGTGAAGCAGGCGGGTTATCAGAAGTGAGCCCCAGGAGCTCTCGACGCCATGCATGGAAGGTTGCTCAGTAAGCTCGTTTCGTCTGGATGTCGAGGACCGGTGATCGGTCGTGACCATCCAGACTACGACAATGCGCGGCGGGTGTGGAATGGCCTTGTGGACCGCAGGCCCGCCGCCATATTGCAGGCGGAGAGTGTCGATGACGTTCGAAGGGACATCGACTCGGCAGCCCAGTGCAATGCCCTCCTGGCAGTGCGTGGAGGCGGGCATAGCATACCGGGCCTATCCACCTGTGACGATGGTCTCGTGCTTGATCTCTCGCGGTTCAATTCGGTCGTCATGGATGAAAAGGCCCGGGAGTATCACGAGCAATGCGATCGATACGCTGCTCCGGGAGTTTGATGCGGCCCCCACTCCAGATTCGGAGTTTTATGTATTGCAGCTCGGAGGCGCGGTCGCGGACGTGCCAGAGGATGCGACCGCCTACTCCGGGAGACAAGCGGCATACTGTTGGATTGCCGAGCCCGTGTGGGACGATTCGGCGGACGACGAACGCTGCGTGGCATGGGGGCGGGCTGCCGCCACAAAGATATCTGACCAGTCCATACAGGCCAATTACCTCAACGAACAGGGAGATACCGCCATCGCTCCAAGTGCATATGGCGCTCTCAAATATGAAAGGCTTGCGCGTCTGAAAGCCCGTGCGATCCGGCGAACCTCTTCCGCCTTAATCAAAATATCGTACCCTTCTCGCGACCTCCCTCTGCGTGATTTTTCGGTGCAACGAATATCCCCGATGACCGTGAGCAGCGAGAAAGACGGAAAGAGCGTCCGTCGGTCTATTTGCGAGCGGCGATAAGTAAAGTAAAAGAAAGCGAGTGGCGGTACGGAATGACGGTTCCACTCAGAATGCCGGCCCTTGCACACACAATCGGTGAAACCGACGCGCCAACAATGCCAAGCGATGCGAGAGAAGCTGCCACGAACCCGGTTGTTTTCGTGTCTTCAACAAACTGCCGCGGAACATGCCCGGCAGCTTCATCGCGGTTCTTCGTACCTCCTATTGCTTGGTGAATTGCTATGAATCGTTGGTCCAGCAATCTAAGACCAGGGTTCCAGGAGGCGTCGGTTTCCAGTTGTTGTTTACCCCAGCGGCCACCTCCGAGCGCTGTTCGAGAAAGATTGTAACGACAGCGGCACTCTCATTATTACGGAATCAGGATTTTTGTCTGGACTATTAAAAAGTTCTTCGGTTCCCCACCGACATAGATCCGCAACGAGTCAGAGTCATTTTTATTCCATTCGCGCAGTGTTTTTATTTGCGTCACCGCCGAGAATTTGTTACCCACGCGTCAGACGGCTGTCATTTTGCGCCTAGAGAATCGGCGCTTTTGGTACGAGACGACGTTCACGGGATACGTCGGTTGCGTCGTTGACGGTGCAATCAATAGCGTTGTGTTCGTGGCGCAATCGTGTCGTACTCCAATTCATACAACGGAGTGCAAATTGAACAGCGGTGAAAACAACAAGGGTGGAATCGACCGTCGCACTTTCCTTGCTGGCCTCGCAGCAGGCACGGGTGCACTTGCGCTGTCGGCATGTGGCGGGTCGTCCGACGGCGGCAGCAGCACGACGGTCGGTTCGGCCGGAAGTACCAGTACGAGTACCGGCAGCACATCGGCAAATGAGATTCCCTCACCCGACGGCACGAACCGCTATACGTTGCCGCGCCCAGTATTGCCCGATCCGACGACTTCGGGCATCGATCACATCGTGCTCGTAACGATGGAAAACCGTTCGTTCGACCACTTCATGAGCTGGGTACCAGGCGCCGAGGGAATGCCGCCGAACCAATTGTTCACCGACAACTTCGCACAGCAGCATGCGCCTTTCCTATTGTCCGCCAATCCCGACTATGGCTACCAGGCATGCAATTTCGCGGATCCGAACCATAGCTTTGCCGGCGGGCGGATCCACCTTGCCAATGGCGCGATGAACGGTTTCCTGCTGTCGACTGCGACGAGCAAAACGCAGGGTGACCTGCTGCCGATCGGCTTCTATCAGGCTGCCGACCTCGACTTCTTTCGGGGTGTAGCAAGCCAATATACGGTTTCCGATTTCTACTTCAGTGGCATTTTGTCCGAGACGTTCCCCAATCGCATCTATCTGCATGCGGGCGCAACGGACCGGCTTAGCAACACGACGACCGTTTCGACACTGCCGACGATGTGGGACAAGCTGGCCGCCAAGAATGTCAGCGCCACCTATTTTTATCACGACACACCGTTCACCGCGCTCTTCGGGAGCCGCTACACGGGCATATCCCAGATGTTTCCGCAGTTTCTGACCCAGGCCGCGAACGGCACACTGCCCTCGTTTTGCATGATCGATCCGATCTTCTCCGGCGAAGCGCAGGGGGTCTCGGCAGACGATCATCCGCACGCGGACATCCGCAACGGCGAAGCCCTGCTCGGCCAGATCTACGACGCACTGCGAACCGGGCCGAACTGGGACCGCACACTGATGATCGTCGTCTATGATGAATGGGGCGGCTTCCACGACCACGTGATTCCCCCGACGCGTCCCATGAGCGACGCAGAAACGGCGCTTGGAAATGACGGAAAGCTGGGTTTTCGTGTGCCTTGCGTACTGCTCGGCCCGCGTGTTCCAGCGGCGACCGTGACGCGCTTTCCGTTTGACCCGAGTTCGATTCACCAACTGATTCAATGGCGCTTTGGCATCGATCCGGTTGGCGTACGCGGCAATGCTTCCGGCACGTTCAATCTTGCATACGCTCTGGATTTCACTCGTCCGGCGCGTACCGACGCGCCGGCCATTCCGGTCGCTCCGGGACCGTTCGGCAACGCATGTCCGATACCGGCGCCCGCAGCGCCGGCCAGCGGAGCGTCGGGAGCCGTTACGGCGGTGACCATGGCTGCCGAAATATCAAACGAGATACCGCGATTCACCGATGTGCGTGAACTCGCCGATACCTTCGGGTTCCCGAGACCCTAAGTTTGTCCGCGACCGTTGGCCGGTTATTGTCGGACCACGGGTGCTGTCAGGCTTCGAGAAGCTGCCAGCGATCAAATCGGCAGCTTGATGAACCGGCACGTCCACTTATAAACTCGATCTGACCGTCCGCACCAACGGCGCCACCTCTATCTGCACGCCATAGATTGGACATTTAATTCCACGGCTCCCTAACTGCCTTCTCCCGCCGGCCTTCGTAGCGTAGGGAATCGTGGAAACTTACTTCTTCGTTCCCGAGCATGACCGCGTTATTCATTTTCCTTGGCATCTGCCCGGTCGCGTTCGGCGTGCTGATCGCCTTCGCCGCGCGCATCGATCCTCGCTCAGGACGCTGGCGCCGACGCTCGCCCGAGCGACGGCGCGCGTAGCGTCGTGGTCGCTATTGCTCGCAGCGAACCACCATCGACCGGTTCTTCACGTTCGCGCCGAAAATACCACCGGCTGTTCCGCCCGAGGTCCCGACGCTGTCGACGTCTTTCGAAACCACGTCGCAGCCGTGGTTGCCGCAGACTTCACCCGCGCGTCTGTAGCACTCGGCCCAGGTCGAGCTCGCGTCGCTGCCGCTGCAGCTGATCGCAAAGCCGGCTTCGCCGTTTGGCAGGCACGTCACGATGGTGGTGCTGGGGCACAGCCGCCGAGGCTGACGAGCGTCAGCAGGCCGAGACTGAACATCGAGCGGTACTGGCGGATGCCATTGCGGGCACCGCACTTACCATCGCGACTGCGACAGAGGCGGTTTTTGTCGTTCGCCTCCCTCCCTGGCCGCTTGGGGAGCGCTTACTCGCGCGAAATGGAGTCGCTGCGTTCGTAGGCTTTCTCGGGGTCCTTCTGGTGGTCCGACCTCAAGGTGGCGTGTCTAATCTTATTGGCCCTTGTCTGCTCCTGCTGAGCGCTTTGTGTGGTGCTCTTTCCATGATTCAGATTCGCAAGCTTAAGGCTATCTTGAGTGTTGTCTCGGGTGAACCTGGTCTTTCAAGTGACGAGCCGCTGAAGTTTCGGCTCACCGATTGCTGCAGGCCCGGATACGTCAGGAGCCCTGCCTTATCGGCATACGTCCAGCTCTGGACTGCGCGGTCAAGCAGCCGCGAGCGGTGACACAATTCCTTCGGCGGTAAGTATTTGAACAGTCAGCGCCATTTCCCGGGCCACGGGTTGGGCGCCCGTGATTGACACAATTCCTGACACAACGGAGACAGATCCCTTCGTTCTACGTCTGGCGTTCGACAGCTTCCTCATGGTACCCCTTTACACACTGCCCGGTTAGACAGGTTCAGCGCCGTTTAGAGTAGAGCTGACGGGCACGCCCCGCTATCATTTTCCCGCCCCCGGACAAGTCTCGCTGCCTGGTCAGCCGTTCGTGTGGAGTAAGAGCAGGGACGGGCGGCATCGCGCGGCGGCGGACATTCGACCTCGTCCTTAGACGGCCATTAAAAGGACCGTTCCGGTTAGATAGCGGAGCCACACGACAATATCAGAAGGTCGGTTCGTACTTTCACGCCAATGCTCAGACGTGTTCCGGAGATTGAAGCGGCACGTCATATCGGTGGAAAGCGCAGACGCTTCTATGTATGGGTTTGTCCGCATACACACGGAGCACGCTTCATCGCCACGTACGTTCGAAACGTCGATCGGCTGACGGGCGTCGCCATCGGCCCTGTCGGCGATCTGTACCTCGTCAACGGCCCCGGAGCCATTCGCGTGGATCACGATACGCTGAAAACCCAGACGGTCGTCGATCCGTACCCGTCGACCGTCGCACGGGCATTATCGCAACGTTGGTGGTCGGTGACATCGATGGAGCGGGTCCGCAGAGCGTTCTCGCGACTGCAGTCGGCTTCACCTACCTTGTCTCCACGGCGTTTAGCCGACGCAACGATATGTTCTGTGCCGATTCTGGCCTGAACGCCGTGCATGAACTGGCGTCGTTGAAGAGACGGGTATCGGCGCCGTTTCTCCTCAGCGTATCTCAGGGTTACCTCGATGCGCCCGTCCGCGTAATGTTCATCGGGAAGGAAACTAACGGTTGGTGTGGCAAGCTAGGAGCCTTCTACGAGCGTCCGGACAGAATCGATATGGCGAAAGCTCGCTACGAGAATCAATACGCCTGTGGCACCGGCAATAGTGAGTTATTGCGGCAGTGGAAGCGGTTCGCTGATGCGTTCGCTGGAGGCGATCGAGCGGCTGTTTGCTGGAACAATCTAATGAAGATGGACTGGCACCGCCCAAAGCGCGGCTACTCTCGGACCTCTATCGGGCATTCCGCTCATCTGTTTAATTTCTCGGTGGCGGTCGTCCAATTCGAAATCGAACTGCTTAAGCCAGACCTGATAATCTTCGGCAGTGGACACACGTACGATCGCGCCTTGAAAGCTGTGCTTCCGAATCGTCAGACTGTGGAGGTTGAGCCAAAGGCCCTCTGGCACTTCCGGTCGAATGACATCGAGTGTTTTAGGACATTTCACCCAGATGCGTGGAATAACCACGCCCCGAGACCAATCAAAGAGTACTACCAGAAGATTATCGACACCGCTTCGAAGGCGTTTTCTGAGCGCCTATCGATGCAGAAAGCTTCGGCATAGGCTGACTTTGTCGCAACATTCTTCCGCACGGTCGTACGGCAACCGGCGCTGTGTTGACGAGCCGGTATGCGGCCCATATGTGACCTTCTCATGTGGTCGAAAAGCCGCCGTCGATAAACAACTCTACTGGAATGGGTTGATGAGAACGACGTGAGAGATGACTTGCTCCCAATGGGGTTGTGGACCTGCCGGTGAGGACGTGGCGTCGGTGATTCAGCCGATCTCGACGTTCAAGGCGATATCCCAGGTGCCGGCGCCGTTTTTCGCCAGGCCGATCATCATCAGACCGAGCGCCTCGAGCGTCGAGGCCATGTGCAGGCCACCGACATCCAACGGACGCAGTCCGAGACTTTCGATTACGGTCGAGACGCGCGCTTTGGCCTCCGCATCGTCGGCTGCGATGAAAGCGTCGAGGCGTCCGCTCTTGGCAAGTACGTGGCCAAAGATGGTGTTGAACGCCTTTACGACGTGCGCGGAGGCGGGAAGACCCTTGGCGATCTCCTGCGCGCCGGAACTGCCGTGTGGGGTGACGAGGCCGGAAAGGTCCGGGGCGACCGGATTGGTGATTTCGATGATCACCTTGCCGTCGAGCGCGTCTCCATAATCGGCCACTACCGCCGCCGCACTGCCGTACGGCACGGCGAGGATGACGATATCGCCGGTCGGCGCGGCGGCGTAAATCCCCGTGGTCGCTCCCGCTGAGAGCTTATCGGCCAGCGCCCGCGCCTTGGCGGGGTCGCGGCTCAGGACCTCGACAGAATGTCCTGCCTTGGCGATACGGCCGGCGACCGCCGTGGCCATGCCTCCTGTGCCAATGATGCTAATAGTGCTCATGAAAATCTCCTTCTAAGTTGGGGTATCCCCGTAATCTGTACGAGGCTTTCGCCCATAATGTTTTCCGTGTGCGCCGAGCCACTTGTGTCACTCTCCTACCACTCCGGGGGATGGTGTCCTGGTCGGACTCGGCGCGATGCGGGAGTCCCTGCCGTCCGCTTAGCTCAACTGGCAGGGAAGTAGTGGCCATTGTCCATATCGGCAAACAGGCCGGGCTGCGTTGGTGTCCAGCCGAGCGTCTGGCGCGTGATGGCATTCGACGCCGGGGTATCCAGCGTGACCAGATTCGCAAGGAACCCGAAATACCCCGGCAGCATCAGCACGTCCGCGGGAATGGGCACGGCGGGCAGCTTCAAGCGACTGCCGATGGCCTCGGCGATCTCGCGGTACGGAATGCTCTCGTCTGCAACCGCGTGCCAGCTTCTGCCGGCGGCGCCCTTCTCAAGCGCCAGGCGGAACACGGTGGCGAGGTCGCGTGTGTGTACGGCGGCCCACCTGTTCGCACCGTCTCCAGGGTAACCGACGATACCCTTTTTCTTCGCCAGCCCGATCAGCAGCGGAAGGAAGCCGGCATTATCGGTCGTGCTGTGCATGATTTCAGGAATCCGAACGACCGAAGACTGCACGCCTTTTTCGGCGAGGCCGATTACGGTGGTTTCCACGATGTTACGAACCCGCAAGGTGTTCTTGTATGGATCGCCGCCGGGAAGAGGCGGATCCTCCTCGGTGGCCGGTCGACCCAGGTTTTCCCAGCCGGGCGAGCCGATGCTTCCCGATGAGACCAGCGGCTTTCCGGTTCCGGCCAGCGCCTCGCCATATGCGAGCATGATCTGAAGCTCCGCATCCGCCACGGCGTTGATCCCGCCGACCGGAATCAGGTCCTGCCGGTGTGCGACATGGATGACACCGTCGGAGGCGGCGGCCGCTTCTTTAAGACCGTCAAGATCCTCGAGGCTACCGAGACGCGCCTTCGCACCGAGTGCGGACACCGCAGCGACCGCCTTGTCTGAACGAGCCAGGGCGGTGACCTCATGGCCGGCGGCGATGAGGTCGGAGATGATGTACGGACCGGAATGGCCGGTCCCGCCAGTGACGAATACGTGCATGTTAGGGTTCCTGTCGATGATGTGGTGTGAGAATTTCTGCGAGTGCGCTCAGCCGAGAAGGCTGGCGCCGAGTGCGAAGATGGCGGGTTTTGTAATATTCATGGGCAGTTTTACTCATGAGTTTGGGTATGATGGCCGCGTGCGTTGCTACCGGCTCCCTGCCGTCAGCTTGTCAGCCGGCAGGGAAGTAATGACCGTTGTCCAAGTCCGCGATCAGGCCGGGCTGAGCAGGCTCCCAGCCGAGGACCTGGCGCGTGATCGCGTTGGACGCCGCGAGGTCCAGCGTCACCACCGCCGTCAGGAACCCGAAATAGCCTGGCAGCATCAGTTCGTCAGCGGGAATGCTCACGGCGGGCAGGCCCAGGCGGGCGGCAATGGCCTCCGCTATCTCGCGGAACCGGATACCCTCGTCGCCGACCGCGTGCCAGGTCCTGCCCGCAGGTCCTTTTTCGAGCGCCAGGCGGAACAAGGAGGCCAGATCGCTGGTGTGCACCGCGGGCCACCGGTTTTCGCCGTCGCCGGGGTAGCCGACGAAGCCCTTCGTTTTCGCGAGCCCGATCAGTTGCAGGCGCCCGGTCGAACTATGAACCAAGGTAGGAATTCGCACGACCGACGAACGCACGCCCCTCTCTGCGAGCCCCACTACAGCAGTCTCCACGATGTTGCGAGCCACCAGCGTGCCCGCGTCCATGGGTCCACAAGGAAGGGCCGGGTCATCCTCGGTCGCCGGTCGGCCAAGGCTGGCTGGTGCGAAGAGCGGGCCTGCCCGTCCCAAGTTCGTGGGCGCGCCGATGCTCCCCGCCGCGACGAGTGGCTTTCCGGTGCCCGCCAACGCCTCGCCGAATGCGAGCACGATCGAAAGCTCCGAATCGCCTAAGGCAGTAATCCCGCCAGACGAAAGCAGTTCGGCCCTGTACCCGAGGTGGATGACGCCGTCGGACTCCGCCGCCGCCGTCTTCAGATCGTCAAGGTCGGTAAGGTTTCCACGTCGTACCCTGGCGCCGAGTGCAGACACTGCCGCCGCAGACGCGTCCGACCGGGCCAAGGCGACGACCTCATGCCCGGCGGCGATGAGGTCAGGAATGAGGTATGAACCGACCTGGCCGGTCCCGCCAGTGACGAAAACGTGCATATGATCCTTATGAGTAATGTGATGCGAGAAGCGGTGGTACCGGTGCACTCAACCGAGAAGGCTGACGCTGATTGAGAAGTTGGTGTGCTTGACGGAGTGGGTGAGGAGACCCAGCGACAGCAGGCAGGCGTGCTCCAGCGTCCTCGCCATGGGCAGCGGCCCGGTATCCATAGGGCGCAGTCCGAGGCTCTCGACGAACGCCGACACGAGTGCCTTCGCCTGCGCGTAGTCCCCCGCGATGAACACGTCCAATGGGTGGCCCTCGGCGGGACCGGCAGCCAGTACGTGTGAGAACTGAGTGTTGAACGCCTTGACGACTTTCGTATTGCCAGGGGCTGCCTTGGCGATCTCCAGCGCGCCGAAGCTGTCGCCGGGGGTCACAAAGCTCGTGTGGCCAGAGGCGGCGGGATTGGTGACGTCAACAAGAACCTTGCCTGCCAACTCTTCGCCGTACTGTTTCACCACGTCAAGAACGGCGGAGTAGGGAACCGCCAGGACGACCATGTCTCCGGCCGGGGCGGCGCCGTACGTTCCTGTCGTCGCGCCGGCTTCGATCTGCTCGGCGAGCGCCTGCCCCTTGGCGGCGTCGCGACTCATCACCTCGACGGTGTGTCTGGCCTTGGCGGCAAGGCCGCCAATCGCAGCGGCCATGCCGCCCGTGCCGATGATGCTGACGGTGCTCATGCAGTCTCCTGGTTGTTGGGTGCTGCTCGTACTCCCGAACAACCATGCTAGACACATTGCTTGCAAAAAACAAGTAAACAGCGGAATTTACTTGTGATACGCAAGCGATGTTAATATTTAGCCATGAAGACGACATCTAAAGAAGACATTCGGTCCCATTGCGCGGTGAACTACGGCGTGGAGCTCTTCGGCGACCGGTGGTCGCTCTTGATCATTCGCGATATCGTTTTTGTCGGCAAGAAGACCTATGGCGAGTTCCTGAAATCGGAAGAGGGAATCGCGACCAATGTCCTTGCGTCCCGCCTTGCTTTTCTCGAGGAGCAAGGAATTCTTTCGAAGGCGCCCAGCCCCAACGACAGGCGCAAGGACTTCTACGCGCTGACCGAAAAAGGCTTGGATCTCATTCCCATGGTGCTCAACATAGTCCTTTGGAGTGCAAAGTACGATTCGAAGTCTTACGTGCGGCGCCGCAAGGAGTTCGTCGCTCGATTAAGTCAAAGCCCCTTGCAGGTGAGCGAAGAGGTGAAGGCGCTGGTCCGCAATGGTGGATGTATGTTTCCTGAGAGCAAGGAATGAGCAAGACGGCAAGCGCGCCCTGTCACGTCGCACGAACGATATGCACACACCACCGGCTACGAGGTGCAGCGAATAGCGGGGGCCGATGTCCGAAACGGTCCTGGAAGCCGCCATTAATGTTTCACCAACCCCAGCGGCGGTTCAGGGTCGCGTGTCGCCAATCGACGACCGGCAGTGACCGGCCCAGTTAGAGACGATCGGCGTTCCGGTGAAGATTGTCGACAATCGGAGCTTGGCAGCGTGTGCGTGTTCACCTCGGGCCATTGCGACTGTATTTTCGCAGTTGGGCGGACCGTCTAGAGACCCGGGCGCCACGGGACCGAATTGTTTCGGTCGGCGCATCCAGTTATCGGCTTTTGCAAGGGCTGGGTCGAATCGCCGATCGCCAACGTCGCTGTTCTTGGACCGGGCGGTTGAAATAAGGATGGTCGCCCGCTGCATGCAAGGATATGGATCGCAACGGTGAGAGGCCATCCGTGCCGGTAAGGGCGGTAACGATTGCGGCCGACCAAGAAGGGCACACCCAGGTCGTCGTTAGTGTTGCTCGCCAGCGGCGCCCTGCGTACAACCAACACGATTGGACGTTTGCATCATCGCAGCGTTATTGGCATGTCACACTCACATTGGAGATGTCGCCGTCCGGGACGGTGCCGGTGCCGTTAGTCACTACGCACGTCCGCGTTGGTGGGATCGGCTGCGCCGAGACCGTAACCGAATAAGCATCACCGTATCGCACCTTCGTGGGAAAGTTGAAACTGCCGTTAGCTGCGAGAGCGAGGGAATTCGCACCGTTGTTTTGCAGCGTGATGGTCGTACCCGGTGCGAGGCCATTCAGGGTGCCACCCAGGGTATGACTGTTTGGGGTGCAGACGACGTTAACATTTGCGTCGGCGGGGCCGTAGCCGCTTCCATCCTGGTGGTAGATAGTGCATGACTGCCCGACCGGCTGGGTTAGAACCGTGACGCTAAAGTTGCGGGAGCTGTCCACCGTGTTGTTAAACGAAAATCCTCCATTGTTGCTCAGCGTCAGATTGTCGGTGCCGTTGTCTTGAAGGGTAACCGAACTGTTGGCGAGAAGCCCGGAAAGGCTGCCACCGACAGTATAGCAAGTGCCCTCGTCCAGACAGTCGGAACCACCCCCGCACGAAGATAATGTCAGTGCTATCGCAGCAGCAGCCAGATACGGGCGACAACGAAACAGGTGATGCGCGCTTTCGGCTGAGGAGTAAGCGGAGTTCATCTAGATCAACCTTAGGTCTGCATCAAAAGGGCTACCTTGCGTCGTCGGGCAACGCGTCTGTCGGTGCTCGACGATCAAAATAAGGTTCGTGCGGGGAACCGACCGCGCCGCACCGGAATCATCACGACCTATGCTCACACCGGGCAGGACCACCGTCGGCGGCCATGTCGGCTGGGTCAAACCGCACGTTTCGATCGAGGCTTGTCGAAGCTGCGCCGGCGAGAACAGCGCACAACACTTCAGTCGTCATTCGGAGCGTCGTTTGACACGCCAGCGTGTGGAGCGCAGTCGTGAAACCTGTGCGTATTGCGCAGAGCGCGAGAGCGGCTGGCTTACCCGGCAACATGCGAATAAATTATTACCAAATCATTACGAAGGCTATGCTTCGCATCCGTCCACGACAACCGGGCAAACCCGAGGGTGCACTGCAGCAAACCGTTCTGTAACAAAAGCTGTCGCTGAGCTGGCGCCGGGTTGATCCTGGGTAATTTTGGAAACCTGTGCATTCGCGATCCATACGCCACCTGAACGGGCCGGGCCTGAAGGGCGGCTTCCGAAGTGCAATGAGTCGCCATCCGGGGCCACAACTGACCCGACGCCACGGACCGCGAGTGAATGACCACTGCATCCTAGAATCGGACGGCTAAGTAGGGCTTGGTCCGACGTCCGTAGTGGGGTCGAACTGAGCCGTTGAAAGTCACTGTGCGGGGTCTTCCCGGGCGGCGATGGATCAGGGGTGGAAAGACAGGTGCGAAGCCTGTCAGTTAACCCAGTTTCAGCACAGTCTCCCAGATTCCAGCCGTGCCCGATGCTGGCGTTCATGCATGGCGCATCAACTACGGTGCACCGAATAATTCGCCTTACTTGTCAGTTAAAATCGGTGCTCCCTAGTTGATGACGGTACACGCTATGGCTAGTACTTGCGGCGATTTCGGCAACGCGTTTACGCAGAACATGAGTGCGCTGGGCCTGCCTGCCCCCAATAGCCTGTTTGGCTCTATTCAGGCGGCGGCTTCGAATGTCGCCACGATGCTGGGCGCACTCAAGACGCTGGGACCGAGCGCAACCGTCGCGGAACTAATCGGCGCGACTACTGCACTGGAGGCGCTATCGGTCATCGGCGCGTTGAGCGCATCGTTCTACGTAGGCGCATGTGTCGGCTCGCTGGTTGTTGCAGCGAACGCCGCCATGACATGCACCAGCGGTGCTACTGCTGCTGCCACTGCACGGACTACAGCGGCCCGCGTTGGGCTGGTCATCCCCGATACGATGCTGGCGTTTATTCAGCGCCACCCGGAAGTCATGATGGGTAGTCCGTCGCGTGGTAACTATGCGT
Source organism: Paraburkholderia sp. RL18-101-BIB-B (assembly GCF_046026985.1). NCBI lineage: Bacteria > Pseudomonadati > Pseudomonadota > Betaproteobacteria > Burkholderiales > Burkholderiaceae > Paraburkholderia > Paraburkholderia sp. RL18-101-BIB-B. The sequence continues at coordinate 5,162 of NZ_JARESV010000060.1, read as the reverse complement.
TCCTCGCGTCGCACCAGCGGGCGGCGGCATGAAGTGGCTACTCGACAAGGCGGCGCTTCTGCTCGCTGCCATCGCGTGCGCGGGTGCCGCGTGGGGACTGATTCACTACAGCGGCCAGTGGTTCTATCTGCTGCTGTTCGTGCTGGCGTTTGCCGGGTTGTTTGCCGATAACCAGCGACTCCGCACCCGCCTGAAAGAACTCGGCGTAGATCCAAGCCAGCGCGACCCAAGCCGCCGCGTACGGCGTTAAGGCCGTACGGTTGAGTGCAATTTTCCCCGATGCTGCATAAGCTGAATGTCGATCACCGCCGAATCGTCACTCCTGCTCAGGTGTCCGCCAGAGGCGCTGACGGTCGTCCACTCGGCGGTTCGCCACTACGTCAGTCACAGCAATTGATTAAGCGGCGCTCACCGCTGTCGCAGTGCGGCCACCTGTCGTCGGTCACGACAGGCACAGTTCCGGCCACAACCTGCCGTTCACATGCACCGGCGGTCGGACGTTCAAGCGTCGGCTACACCTCGTAACCGGCCGTCGAATCGTAAATGACCAACGCTCGTCATCGGCCATTGCCGACACTGGCGCGGGCTGGATGCTACGTCAGCAATTTGGCAGATTGCTGACGGTGGCGGCATCGATCAGCCGGACGGCGGCTTCCTGCATCAGCGAACTCACACTCCCGACCCTGAGCAGCCGTTCGAGATGGTCATAAATGGGCGTCTGCTCACGCAAGCAAAGCAGCCAATCCGACGGCAAATTTTCACTTCGCTGAGCCCGAATTTTGAGCGACGACTGTCCAATGCGGTTAGCGTAAGGCGCCCCCACACATCACTGCGCTCAACCTTGGCCGTAGGGCTTCGGTTGACGTGTGTCACATGCACGAACGATTTCCTGCAAGAGACTCCGCCTCTCCGGGGGCCGCTTGAACCGTTCGTCTCAAAGGCGATCAGACAACCTGCTTCATCCCACAGCCACGACCGCACACCATCGCTGCATCAGCTACGATCCAAAAAAACATAAGCCCAGTTAAAGAGTAAGCATCTGATTTGTACCGTTCCCCGTCTTGCGTAGAAGATGCAATCATCGCCTGCGACGGACACGAGTGACCGACTCTGTCCACAAACGGGAATGGACACAGTGCCTCAGACAGTCGAGTTACCTGCCAAGCGCCAGAACCGACGGTATCCATTGGAATGGAAACGATCGGTCGTCGAGCAGACGTTTGAACCCGGCGCGTCGGTCGCAAGGGTCGCTCGCGACAACAACATCAACGCCAATCAGGTGTGGGCCTGGCGCAAACTGTACGCTCAGGGTCTGTTGATCGAAGATGCGCAGACGCAGACCATGTTGCCTGTCGTTGTCGATGTACAGTCCGATCGACCGGCGGCCCGTGCTCCGGAAGCGACGAACGCGCCGGCACCTCTGGAGGCTGCAAAGGGCAGCATTCAGCTTCAGCATGGCAATACGTCGGTCCGGATAGAAGGCGTGCCCGACACGACGATATTGCGCCTGGTCCTCGAGCGGATTCTGCGATGATCGGGCCGCCTGCAAACACACGGATCTGGATCGCTGCCGGCGTCACTGACATGCGCTCCGGCTTCAATTCCCTTGCGGCGAAGGTACAGATGGTGCTTGAGAAGGATCCATACGGCGGCCATGTTTTTATCTTCAGGGGCCGCCGTGGTGATCTGCTGAAGGCGCTGTACTGGAGCGATGGCGGCCTATGTTTATTTGCGAAGCGTCTTGAGAAAGGGCGTTTTGCATGGCCCCGCGCCGACGCCGGCGTCGTGGCGTTGACCACCGCTCAACTCTCGCTCCTGCTCGAAGGGTTTGACTGGCGACAACCAATCGAAGCGGCACGCCCGCGCAGTGCTTTGTAAACGTCTGTTACCCGATGATCCGTGTGCGGCAGATGGTCGTAAACTGTCGCAATGGATCTGACCGATATCGACCTGCCCGACGACATTGATGCGCTGAAGGCGCTGGTTCGCGCGCATGCGGCGTCGGCTCACGCAAACGCGCAGCGGGTCGTCGAATTGCAGGACCAGCTCAGTTCCCGCGTAATCGAGATCGAACATCTGAAGCTGACGATTGCGAAGCTGCGTCGCATGCAGTTCGGTCGCAAGTCTGAGAAGGTGGAGCGTCAGATAGAGCAGCTTGAACTGCGACTTGAGGACCTGCAGGCAGACGAAGGTGCGGCCACCCAGGCTGACTCAAAGAAGGCGCAGCAACGGCGCGAGAGTGCCTGTCGCAAACCACTGCCCGATCACCTCGAACGCGAAGAGCGTGTGCATCGGCCCCTCGAGGAACACTGCCCGGGGTGCGGTGGCGCGCTCAAACCGCTGGGCGAAGACGTTTCCGAACAGCTTGAATACGTGCGCGCGCACTTCCGCGTCATCCGTCATCGCCGTCCCAAGTTCGCCTGTTCGTGCTGCGACTGTATCGTGCAGGCCGCAGCGCCGAGCCGGCCGATCGATCGTGGCCTGCCGGGTCCGGCTTTGCTCGCCCACATCACGACATCGAAGTTCGCATACCACATCCCGTTCTATCGCCAGTCCGTCATGTACGCGCGCGACGGCGTCGAGATCGAAGCGGGCACCATGGGCCACTGGCTGGGTAGTCTGACATGGCTACTCAACCCTCTGGTCGACGCAGTGCGCCGCCACGCGCTTGGTGGCACCAAGGTTCACGCCGACGACACCCCGCTGCCGGTGCTCGCGCCGGGCAATGGCAGGACGAAGACCGGTCGGCTCTGGGTGTATGTGCGCGATGATCGGCCCAGTGGTTCGGACGAAGCGCCGGCCGTCTGGTTTGCCTATACACCGGATCGTCGCGGCGAACATCCACAGCGTCACCTTGCCAACTTCACCGGCGTACTGCAGGCAGACGCCTTCGCCGGTTATGCGGATCTGTATCTGGGCGGTCAGATTCACGAAGCAGCGTGCATGGCGCATGCACGTCGAAAGCTACATGAGCTACACGCTGTTCGGGCATCGCCGATCACCAGCGAGGCACTCGAGCGCATCGGCGCACTCTATCGCATCGAAGAGTACATTCGTGGCAAGCCGCCTGAAGAACGACGGCGCGTTCGCCAGGAGAAGGCTGCGCCGCTGCTTGATGACATGAAACGGTGGCTCGAGACGACGCTTCTCACACTCTCCGCGAAATCGGACACCACTAAAGCGATCCAGTATTCGTTGAATCGCTGGCCTGCGCTGGTCTATTACTGCAGTGATGGTCTGGCCGAGACTGACAATCTGATTGCCGAGCGCGCATTGCGCGGCGTGGCAATCGGAAGACGGAATTTTTTATTTGCCGGTGCGGACTCAGGCGGAGAACGTGCAGCCGCGATGTACAGCCTGATCGGATCTGCCCGCATGAACGGCATTGATCCCGAAGCCTACCTGCATTACGTCATCGAGCGCATCGCCGATCACCCAGTGAACCGCATCGACGAACTGCTACCCTGGAACGTCGCTCCTTTGCTGCCCGCCGCCTCACACATCGATCCCGTTCGCTAGCAGCCGATCCTCTCGCGCGTCAACAAAATCCGCGACGGTGTAGATCCGATGCTTACGTTAAAGAAAGCGGACAGCCTGCCTATACATTGACTTGCGTAGTTTCATTAACTGGGAAAGTAACAAAAATGCGCAATGAATTATCTGCTATCGCCGTAGCCTGTTTTATGCTTGCCGCATGCGGAAATTCAATTGAACGATCTGAAGGACCAGCCGTGTCTTCAGGCACATAGCGAGGTGCATCTTGCGACGCCTTACTGCAAGGTCCGGAACCCTGCCGCCAAGTTACGAGACCTGACTCGGACGAAAGAAAGTCGGGCACAGATCTAAAGTTTTCCGTTTTTGAGTCCGACAACACTTGTAGGCTGGTAGCGCGCGATCCTCTGGCGGACTGCGGCCGAACACGATTCGAGCTTTCGCTCAACGGCACCTCGCGGAACTGGGGCATGGAAACATCTTGTTAAACACTGCAATCATAAAAATTGAAAATCGCATGAATACGAAAAATATTGTCGCTGCCGGTCTTGCAATAGCGCTTTGTGGCTGCTCGGCGATGCAACAGACTTCATCACAACCGCAGACTACGCCGACGGCTTCGCCATCTACATCGTCGACAACAGCAGGAAGCAACCATCAGTCAACTTCAACCGACGATGGCCGCAGCATCCAGAAAATCCATGTCGGAGGAATCGACGGTGAAATGGTCGGTACACCTGCGAAGAACAGCAAATTTGCGAAAGTGCGGATTGGTATGGGTCAGAAGCAAGTCGAAGACTTGATCGGTGCTCCGAATGACTCTCACGATTACACGACAGGTAAGGCATTTATCCCGTTCTATTTTGGAAAAGACGCTTATCGTATTGAAACTTTTTACAAGAAAGAAGGTTCTCTTACCTATCAGGGCGGCGGTATTAGTGGGACCAGCAAAGTACTTATCCGCGTGAGTGTCGATACGACAGCGGATGGCTATGCACATAACGGCAAATAAATAATCATTGTGATTGATTGCCCGAAGGCGCCAAGGTCGTGCAGGTATATCGCATGTTTTGGGGCTTGCTGACACACATCGCTAGCCACGCTACGAATGCCGGGAAAGGCGCTTTTGCGAACTCATCGATGCCAATTCACGAGTGTCTGGCATCCGAACAAGCTGTTGCGCGAAATCTGGCTAGGAACGACCGCCTTCGGATGGAAGCGGTCGTCCGAGTGACGCATTGTCAACGGTCACCTGCGTCGCGTATTGGCCGAACTCTGCTCGATGCCGACGCGCGCCAGAACTCTCGAACCGCACATCGCGCAGAGGACCGTAGCCGACCCGAATCCGTCACTTGTCCAGCCGTTCGCAAAAGTCTGCTTACTGACGCGTAGTTGACAGCCCCACATACGAGCTAATGGTCGAATAGGCGCCCATATGCACACGCTGTACCCTCGTTCGTTGTCGACGTTGAAGATGCATTTGCGCGTTGCAATGTGAACTATGCGTGATCACCAAAACCACTAAATATTCGCCGGATTGTGCCGATAACACGGAGGCAACAGTTTTCTTAAGAGTGGTGCCGATTCCGCTGACCATCCACCTGGAGCATTTATTTGAAACCCTCGCCTATCTTTGCCATTACCACTCTTTGCTTACTTACTCTAGGAGC